>JAFGFX010000052.1 GCA_016930855.1 Sedimentisphaerales bacterium
CAATTTGTAATAGGCACCTTCCGACAACAACCCCAGAAAGACTCCGGCGGCCGCCGATAGGATTCCCATGCCCAAGGCAAACACCCAAAAGATTCTCAGGCTCCGCCGGCCGGTGATCATCAGGGCCATGAATGCCGCCGCCAACGCTACGTTGAAGATCACCTGCCAGACGGCAATGCCGGGGGCGGGGATAACGCCGCTGTCTTCAACCTTCCATCTCAGGAAGGGCACCTGGTGTTTCCTATAGGTGCGAATGTCTTTATTTCCCAAGAACACGGTTACACGATCGTTGTTCTTAACCGACTCGTAATCGCCGACCTGATTCCAGCCGGGCGAGCCGCAAAACAGGACGACCATATTGTACGGGACTTCTTTACAACCCAGAACATGCCTGTTTAACGTATAGGGAAAGTCCTCTTTATGGTTGGTATATCGACTATACGAATGGTATTTGTCCCCTGATTCCAGCATAGCATCGCACCACGTTTGGGCCGGCGGAAATCGTTGATTGGTTTTAACATAATTCAGCAGGTCGTATCCGATCCTATCGAGATCCCAGGTGCGGAACCATCCTCTGGTTGCAAGATTGATCGCGGGGGAAAAACCGACAAACGGCGTGAGCAGAAGCAGGATAAGCATGATATTCCATCCCCACAACTGTTTCTTGTCGTCGGCCGGTGGCGGAACAGTCTCTGGGGGATCTGACAGCGAGTCATTGCCGGCCGGTTGTTCCTCCGGATCCCGAGCCAGTTCTTTGGGGGATACATTATCCGTCATACATCCCGTCCTTTCCCCGCCTGGCGGATTCAACGCCTGACTACGGCACGCAATTACCGCTCGGCCTCGCGCGTCATTACAAAATCCACACCGCCGATGACACGTTGCTTTGACCTCTGGGGTTTCTGGAAATCCATTACCTGCTCAGGGTAGCCGGCGGCGGCGGCGGTGATGTGATAGGGCTGGATGTAACTGGATTCCTTCCAGCCGCAGACGCCGGCCAGGCCCTTAAGGTGATATGCGCCCTGCTCGTCGGAGGTGGCACTGACGGTGCGTTTATCGCATACCTCCCTGGCGTCCTCTACGCCGACCTGGCGGACAGGAACCGGCACCGCTCGGATCCTGACGCCGGCCAGGGGGCTTCCGCTGGTGTCGGTAATCCGGCCGGTCACCTCGATCCGCTCCGGAGGCAGGAATCGTATAAGAGCAACCGCCGCCATCACGAACGAAACGCTGCAGAAAATTGCCAGAAACGCCAGTATGAGTTTTCGAAGCCTGCTTTTCACCATGCGCTTTGCCCCTTGACTGCACCAGGCCACATCGCCGAAGCAGATCATAACCCCGTAGCCGTCTGGTCGCCGGCCTGTTTCTGATACACGCGTATGTAATCGATCTCGTAGCGCGCGGGAAACTCGGTCCCGGATGGATCCCCGCCGCTCGCCCCGCCGATGGCCAGGTTGACCAGGATATAGTGCGGCTGGTGGAAGGGATTGGCGATGCGGCTACCCGGCGGATTGACGGTCCGCTGTAGATCCGTCGTGATCTGCAAGACGTCGTCCAGATAGAGACGGATGCTCTGCTCATCCCAATCCATGCGCCAGAGGTGGAACGCCCGCGGCCATTCGGGGCCGCCGAAATCGCTGATCGGTTTATCGATCTTGCTCCAGATCGGCCTGCCGCCAGCCGGCGAGGCCCAGGCCACGTTGAAATACAGCCGCCGCCGATAGTACTCCAGAATATCGATCTCGCCGCAGGCCGGCCAGCGGTCCGCAACGCCCAGCGTCCAGAAGGCCGGCCAGAGTCCCGCCCGCGCATCGAAGCGGGCGCGGATCTCGAAACGACCGTACCGCCAACTGTGCAGTCCCCGGGTCAGCAGACTCGACGAGGTGTATTCGGCATACTCCCGGCGGCGCTGCCAGCTCCGACTGCCGGCCGCGTATGCGGGATTCGCCTTGCGCTCGCGGCGGCCCTCGATGATGAGCAGGCCGTCCCGGCAGAACGCGTTGTCCGGCTGGTACCACTGCAATTCCTCGTTGCGGACGAAGCCCCGCTCATAGGTCCAATTGTTGGGGTCCGGCCGGCCGTCGGCGTCGAACTCGTCCGACCAGACCAACTCGTATTCCGAGGGGGGATCGGCGAACACGGACAGGTCCCACTCGCCGAGCCATTCGATCCGAATCCCCTCCGGCGTAAAGCGGATCGGAAGCCACAGGTACCGGCCGTCGATGGCGTCGCGGGGACGCCACAGGTCGAACAGGGCGACATAGGCGTCGGGAGTGCCCGCCACGGGCAGAACGAAGGTGCTCTGACCGCCGAAGGTCTTTTCCGGCCCCATGCCGTTTTGGGGATTGACCCCCACGCAGGGATTGCCCAGGGACTTCCACGGACCCCAGATGGAATCGGCGACGGCCAGCCGCGCGGCGTTGGGCGCCCAGCCCGTGCAGCCCGAGCTGATCAGGTAATATTTCCCCCGGCGCTTGAAGACGGCGGGCGCCTCGTTGTGGCCGCCCGGTAGGACCCGGACATAGCGGCCGCTGAAGGAAAGGTAATCATCGCTCAACTGGGAGATGTGCAGGGTTTGATTCTCCTCCGAGGCGTGGATGTGATAGGCCTTCCCGTCGTCGTCCACGAACAAGGTCATGTCGCGGGACATCTGGCCCCCCTCGAAGTCGCGCCGCACAAACAGGCCCGCCGCGGCCTGCCGCCGCCAGGGCTCGCTGTTGCGTTCCAGGGCCTGTTCGTCCGCCGCGCCGGTCCGCTGGGCCGCCGGGAGATTCTCCGGCCAGCAGCCGGCGTTCGGCCGCAGGGATTCAATGAAGCGATAGGGACCGGTGACCTTGTCGCTGACGGCCAACCCCGTGCGGGCCGCCTCGTAGCCCTGCCCGATGAGCTCCAGATGGAACCACATCACGAACTTGCCGGTCTTGGCGTTGTGGATCACCTTGGGCCGCTCGATGATGCAGCCGCGAAAGATGACGCTCTGGGGATCGTCCGAGACGCCAAGCGCGACGCCTTCGTCCCGCCAATGGTACAGATCCGTGGAGCTGTAGCAGTGCACGCCGACGTTCGCGCGGTTGCCCCGGCGGCCGGCGGTCTTGTGCTCGCCGAACCAGTAATACGTCCCCGCATAAAGAAGTATGCCCCCGCCGTGGGCATTGATGTGAACACCGTTGTCGTCGGGCCAGATCTGGCCCGGCTTGAAGGAAACACCCTCCGCACCGCCTGCCGTCGATATCCACAATAGCATCATCCCCGTGATAAAACATCTCATGGCGGTTCTCCCATACCGGCGCAAACGTTCCCGGCCTCTACGGACCAGACTACAACAACAACGACAAATACTACCTTGCCGAAGGCAGAAGCAGTGAGGGATCGCCCAACAGCATGAACTTCATCCCCTGGAAGAAAACACTGGGCGGATACCAGCCGGACGTGGGCTTGAGTTCGGACAGGCGTTCCTTTTGATGATAGTGGGCGATGGCCTGGTTCCAGCAGTCGCCCAGCCGTTCCCGCTGGAGCCCCAGGATGAATCCCTCCATCAGCGACAGGGCACACGGCTGGCTGCCCGTGTTGCAGCCGATGTACGCCACGGCGCCGTTGGGGCCCTGCCGCAGGAGGGCCTCACCCAGACTGGGCGGATTGTACCGGCCCATCTGATACGGCGCCGGCGGCGGCGGGGGTGCGGTAAAGACCTCCCCCTTGTCGGAGCCCTGGTGCTCGTGGCCTTCGGCGTCGAGATAGGGTTCATAGGGCGGCAGGGTGGCGAACCGGGCGGTGTGACAGGCCGCCGAGAATACGATGGGCAACCGATCCGCGTTGGAAAGATCCTCCAGATGCTTGAGCGCGAAGGATTTCTCCCAGAGAAGATCCTTGCCGTGACCGGCATGACAGACCACGCCCAATCCCTCATTCAGGAGCGAGACCACTTGCTCCGCGGTCGGCGGCGGCGTCTGGTAGGCCTGCTGTTTATCACGAAAGTATCGCTTCTCTATAATCCATTCCGGAGAGAGATTAACGGACATCTCGTCCATCGCCTGGCGGCTGTCCACCCAGCCCGACACGCTGACCAGGGCGATATGATGCCGGTTGGGCTTTGTCCCCTCGAGGATTCCTTTTTCATACTGTATGGTTTTATCCGACAGCGTCTTGACCTCACCGACGGTGCTGATGGGCCAGCGACCGACGGCGATCTCCGGCAGGTAGTCGATGGCGTCATAATTGATGGGGTCCTCTTTGTTCTTTTCGCCGCGGACCTCCCCGAAATAGCCGGCGTGGTAGGACTCCTGGCGGGCGTTCCAATCGTCGAAGGAGCCGTCCGGTCTGGCCAGGTCCGCATAGTACAGATCGCTGGGATAGAACGCGTAATCGAAGGCCGCCGGCGTAATGCGGTCGAGCACCATGTAGCGCACGGGAAGGATATCGGCGTCGCCGACCAGCAGGACATAGTGCAACTGCTGCCTCTTCCAGATCGCGTACAGGCGGCGCTTCAAACGCTCGGGATCGTCCCCGCCCCCGTTCTCGTTCTCCTTCAGAATGGTCTCCAGGCAGAGAACCTGCACCGACATTTGTTGTCGCTTGTGGCGGACATAGTCCGCCAGGGCGTCTTGGAACTTCTCGGGCGTGACGACCAGAAGCCGTGACTTCGAGGGGCCGCTCGCTGGCGTATCGGCGTCGCCGAGGACATCCGCGGGGACGGCCGGCAAGGAAAGTACCAAAAACAGAATAAGCAAACGGATGTCTCTTTTCCTCATCATGCAATTCCTCCAAGCAACTCGATTCCTCAATTATACTCTGACGACGCATATCCCGCAAGCCGTGGGATTAAAGACGGTTTCCTTTCCGCCAGCGCCAGCGGCCTGCAAGGCCTGGATGACGGGAATGGCTTGATCGCATTACCTATCCGACCCGATAGAATGATTGATACCCGGAGCGCCTCTTGTTACAATAGTCAACCGGCGGCGCGGAGGCCGACATCTCCCCATGTGGAGGGAGTTGCCCGTAGGGAGGCGGAGATCGGCGCGGCAGACACAATGAAACAACCTCGCTGAAAGGAAGGGGCAAGGGTATGTGTTCATCCATTTCTGGAAAACGGTGGATCCCTGGGATTATTTTGCTGCTGGCGGCCGCGGCGCTGACGCCGCTGTGGGCGGCCAACGACGACGTCGAGATCACGCCCGATGTGGTCTACGGCCACAAGCACGGGATGGCCCTGACGATGGACGTCTATCGGCCCCGTCAGGCCAACGGCGCCGGCGTCCTGTTCATGGTCAGCGGCGGCTGGTATTCCATCTGGGCGCCGCCGGCGCAGACGAAGGGCCTGTTCGAATCCCTGCTGGAAAAGGGATTCACCGTCTTCGCCGTGCGGCACGGCAGCAGTCCCAAGTACGTCGTGCCCGAAATCGTCCAAGACGTGCGGCGCAGCATCCGCTTCGTGCGGCATCACGCCGAGCGGCTCCGGGTCGATCCCGACCGCCTGGGGGTGTGCGGCTTCAGCGCCGGGGGGCACCTCTCGCTGGTGCTGGGTACGATGGCCGACGAGGGGGACCCGCAGGCGAAGGACGAGGTGCTGCGGGCCGCCAGCCGCGTCGCCGCCGTGGTGGCGTATTTTCCGCCGACGGACCTGCGCCCCCTGGCCAACAAGAACAATCCCTATCGCACCCGCTTTCCGGCCCTGATGTTCGATCCCAACGAGGCAGACAATGTCTCGCCGCTGCTGCACGCCAGCCAAGACGATCCGCCCACCCTCTTGATCCACGGGGACAAGGACAGGCTGGTTCCCCTCTGGCACAGCGAGAAGATGTGCGCGGCGCTCAAGGAACAGGGCGTCGAGGCCGAGCTGATGGTCATGCCCGGCGCCGGCCACGGCTTTATCGGCGCGCCCGCCCGGCGGGCCCGCGACGCCTGGACGGACTGGTTCGTCAAGCACCTGCTGGCGGCCGAGCCGCCGGCCAAGCAAGCCGAAGACAGGTAATCCACCGGGCCAGATCCACAGGACAGTGGTTGGCCCGACAGGAGATGGCGTCATGAATCGAAGAGAGTTTTTGCAGTCCTGCGCCTCTATCCTGGGCGGCATCACGATCGGCGGCTGCGCCCTGGCCCAGGATCGAAGGGGCCCGACCCCAAGCGGCCGAGTGCTGCCCAACATCGTCTTCATCCTCGCCGACGACATGGGCTACGGGGATATCCAGGCCTATTACCCGCCGTCTAAAATTGCCACCGTCCACCTGAACCGGCTGGCCGACGAGGGGATGCGCTTCACGGACGCCCACAGCGGCTCGGCGCTCTGCTCGCCGACCCGCTACGGCGTCCTGACCGGACGTTACTGCTGGCGGACCCGGCTCAAGAGAGGCGTACTCTGGCCGCCGAAGGACGAGCCGCTGATCGAACCCAGCCGCCTGACCGTGGCGGGTTTGCTCCAACAACACCACTACCACACGACCTGCATCGGCAAATGGCACGTGGGGATCCGTTGGGGCCGCGACGAGCAGGGCGAGGTGGACTTCAACAAACCGATCGAGTACGGGCCCACCGACGTCGGGTTCGACGAGTTCTTCGGCATCGCCGGATCGCTCGACATGGTTCCCTTCGCCTTCTATCACAATCGCGATCCGGTCGCCCCGGTCACCGAGACGCAGACGGCCCTGCCGTTTCCCCGCTTCATCCGCCAAGGGCCCAGGGGCGCCGGATTCGAGCCGGGCAGGGTGCTGGACGAGCTGGCCGAACGGGCGGTGGCCACCATCGAGAGCCGCGCCCACCGGGACAATCCCTTCTTTGTCTACCTGGCCCTGACGGCGCCGCACAAACCCGTCTGGCCCACCGGGCGATTCCAGGGCATAACCACGCTGGGCCCGTACGGCGATTTCGTCTGCCAGACGGATCACGCCGTCGGACAGGTGCTCGAGGCCCTGGAGAGGACCGGCATCGCCGAGAATACGCTGGTGATCTTCACCAGCGACAACGGCTCCTACATGTTCCGCCTGGCCGAATCTCAGCAGGACCACGTCCAGGACGCCACGAAACAGGGCTACCGGCCCGAGAACCATCAGGCCAACGCGAACTATCGGGGCACGAAGGCCGACGTGTGGGAGGGAGGCCACCGCGTGCCCTTCCTCGTCCGCTGGCCGGGGACGGTCCGACCGAAGAGTCGCTGCGACGAGACGATCTGCCTGACGGATTTCTTCGCCACCTGCGCCGAGCTGACCGGCTTCGACCTGCCCAACGACGCGGCTGAGGACAGCTTCAGCCTGCTGGCCCTGCTGGAGGGCCGACGGCGCTCCTTCAACCGGGCGCCCGTGGTCCACCATTCGGATAAGGGGGTGTTCTCGCTGCGGGACGGCAAGTGGAAAATGGTGTTCGGCAACGGCTCCGGCGGCCGGGAACAGCCGGTGGGAAAACCGTTTCAAAAGCCCTATTTCCTGTTCGACCTGGAACGGGACCCGGCCGAAACCACCAACGTCATCGAGAAGTATCCGGATGTCGCCGAACGACTGGAAAAACAGCTCGAACGGATCCGGAACCATCCCGCCAGCCGAATCTAGGCCGGTTGACGATCGACGGCCGGAACGCCTCCGCCGTTACAGGCGGCCATCGGATAGTCAAGGCACAATACCTGATGAAAGGACAAGACGAATGAACATGCGAAAATCAATCGTATCGGTGACGGCTGTTATGACGCTGGTTTTGTTGGCATTAAGCACCAACGGGATAGGGCAAGCCGGCAGGTTCGGCGGTCCGCGGGTGGTTTCCCCGGAGGTGGCCGACGACGGAAAGGTGACGTTTCGCATCCTGGCGGCCCGGGCGACGGCGGTGAGACTCGGCGGCACCGACATTCCGGGCGTCGGCAGCCAGACCACCCTGACGAAAAACGATGACGGCGTCTGGGAAATAACGCTGGGACCCATCGCTCCCGGCGCGTACCGGTACAACTTCAACGTGGACGGTGTCTCGGTGATCGATCCGCGCAATCCGGCTACCAGCGAATCCAACATGAATACCTGGAGCCTCGTGGTCGTGCCCGGATCGGACTTCATGGACACCCGGGATGTGCCCCACGGGGCCGTGGCCGAGGTCACCTATTACTCGAAGTCGCTGAAGCGTTTTCGCCGCATGCACGTCTACACGCCGCCGGGCTATGAATCCGGCGAGGGGAAATACCCGGTCTTTTACCTGCTGCACGGCGCGTCCGACAGCGATGCTTCCTGGACCACCGTCGGGCGGGCGGGCTTCATCCTGGATAACCTGATCGCCGACCGGAAGGCCAAGCCGATGGTGGTGGTCATGCCGGCCGGTCATACCGGGCCGTTCACCTTCGGCCGGCCCCGGGCGGCCGTGGATCCCTTTATGGAGGATTTCCAGAAGGACATCCGGCCGTACGTGGAAACACATTACCGGGTGCACACGGATCGACCGCACCGCGCCATCGCCGGATTGAGCATGGGCGGCGGCCAGACGCTGAATATCGCCGTGGCCGACCTGGAAGACTACGGGTACGTGGGCGTATTCAGTTCCGGCATCTTCAGTCTCGGTCGCCGCGGGCCGCAGGAGCCATCCGGCCCGACCTGGGAGGAGCAGAACAAGGAGAAACTGGAGAACGCGGACCTGAAGAAAGGACTCAAACTGCTGTGGTTCGCCACCGGCAAGGATGATTTTCTCGTCGAGACCTCGCGGGCCACCGTTGAACTCTTTACGAAGCATCAATTCGACGTGGTATACAAGGAGACCGACGGCGCTCACACCTGGATCAACTGGCGCAGCTATCTCGCCGAGTTCGCGCCGCAACTGTTCCAGTAGCTCCCCCTGTCCTGTATACAGGACGAATCCCGGAGGCGGGTATGGACCACAACAAGACAGTGCCAAACACATTCGCCAGGAGTCTGGGCCTGAGGGGATTCTTCATTCTCAGTTTGTGGCCGCTTCTGGCGCCGGTCAACTGCCTGGCCGCGGCCATGAGCGGCATCCGGCTTTCGGCGGATCAGAGCCGTTTCGTACTCGACAAAGACAACAGCACCTTTATCCCCTGGGGATTCAACTACGACCACGATCGCGACGGCCGCCTGCTGGAGGACTACTGGCAGTCGGAATGGCCCACGGTCGAAGAGGATTTCCGGGAGATCAAGCAGCTGGGCGCCAACGTCGTCCGCGTCCACCTGCAGCTCGGCAAGTTCATGTCCGAGCCCAATCGGCCGAATCCGGCGGCGCTGGAGCGGCTCGGTCGCCTGATCGAACTGGCCGAGGGTACCGGCCTCTATCTCGATATCACCGGCCTGGGTTGCTATCACAAAAAAGACGTCCCCGCCTGGTACGATGCCCTCTCGGAAGCAAAACGCTGGCAGGTGCAGGCCCGCTTCTGGCAGGCCGTGGCCGAAACCGCCGCC
>JAFGFX010000333.1 GCA_016930855.1 Sedimentisphaerales bacterium
AGTGGCGACGGCTGGTCCGCAAGATCACCCAAAGCGCCTGACGGACCCCCGGCCGGCATCAGGAACGCACCGTCGGCTGCGCCGGGCAACCGCACACGATCGCTCGACAGACCGGCGGAGCAATAAGCAAAATTTTACATTGCCTCCCTTTTTTCTCGCCCCAATATAGGAACATCTTTCCGTGGAACAGGTAACCTTACTGTTTGCCCTGCTGGCGTCCGCGCTGGCGCTGTATTTAAGCCTGCCCCTGGCCCTGGCCGTCTATCTGACGGTCCTATTCACCTACCCGACCTACCTGGTCGTGCAGTTGGGAACGTTGGACGTCAGCGCCGGCCGGATCGTCATCGGCGTGCTGCTGCTGCGCTGCCTGCTGACGCCCGGCCTATTGAAGAGCTTTCGCTGGACCCGGATGGACCAGTGGATGGTCTTCTTCGCGTTCGTGTTCTTCCTGGTCCCCATCCTGTCCTGGCGGCTGCCGATGATGCAGATCCTGGAAAACCGCTCCGGGCAGATGATGGACGTCTTCTTCACCTATATGGTGGCCCGACTGTGCATCCAAAACCGCCAGGACATGGTGTCCCTGTGCAAATGGCTGGCCGTCATGATCGTGCCCCTGGCCATCCTGGGGGTGATCGAAACCCTGACCGGCTGGCAGCCGTTCGTCGCCTTCAAGCGCTTCTGCCCCTGGGCGCCCGTGGAGCATTACGAGAAAAACATCCGCCTGGGCCTGATCCGCGCCGTGGGCCCGTTTGAACACCCGATCACCTTCGGGGCCTTTTTCTTCATGTTGTTCCCCTTCATCTACTGGCTGCGCCACCAGACCGGGCCCTGGCGGAAATGGGCGTATGTCTCCGCCGGGTTTGCCCTGGCCGGCGCGATCAGCAGCATGTCCAGCGGACCCTGGATGATGATGGTCTTTCTGTTCGGGTGCCTGTTCCTGGAGCGGCGCCGGCATTGGATCAAGCCCATTCTCTATTTCATGCTGTTTTCGGTCATGTTCGTTTCCATCGCCAGCAACCGCCCCTTCTACCACGTCATCTGCTCCTACGCCAATCCGGTACAAGGCACCGGCTGGCACCGTGGCAAGCTGATCGACTGTGCGATCCGGGACGTGGGCCAGTGGTGGCTGGCGGGCTACCGGGGGCTCGATCCCGGCTGGGGGCCAAATGACCTGGGTATGACCTGGACCGACGTGACCAACGCCTATATCTCCGAGGCGGTCCGCTTCGGCATGCTGGGCGTGATCAGCTTCGCCGGCATACTGATCATCGCCCTGGTCCAGATGATTCAACGACATCGACAGGAAACGGATCCGCCGCTGAAATCCTTCTACTGGATGATGGCCAGCCTGCTGGTCGCGTTGATGGTGGCGTTCAATTCCTGCTCCTTTTTCGGCCAGGCCCGCAGCATCTTCTACGGCGTCCTGGGCCTGATTGCCTCGTCGATCGGCTTTGCCGTCCGCCAGCCGCTCTACCGGATCCAGACCGCCGACCACCTGCTGGCCGAAACCCGCCTGTGTTAACCGCCCCCCTGCCGGGGCCCGCCGCCGGGGAACAACGTTTAGGGCGTCTAATAAAACCGATGCGATAGATCAAGCCAGGGCGGTTTTCCCCAGCGGCCGGGAGTTATGTTAGAGTGTAAAATGACCACACTGCAGAATGAGATCGGCCTGGACCGCGCCGCCGTCGCCGGTGCCCAACCGGATCCGAAGGCATCCCTTATGGACATATCGTGCATCATCGTCAGTTGGAACGCCCGCCGCCACCTGCTGGAGACCCTGCGCTCGGTCGCCGAGGCGACGGCGGGACGCCGCCGGGAGATCATCGTGGTGGACAACGCCTCCACGGACCACAGCCCCCAGGCCGTCGCCGAACGCTATCCGGAGGTCATCCTGATCCGCAATGACGAGAACCTGGGCTTTTCCCGGGCCAACAACCTGGGCCTGGCCCGCAGTCGCGGCCGCTACGTGGCCCTGATCAATTCCGACGTGGTGGTCCGGCCGGACTGCCTAACGCACCTGTACGACTACATGGAACGCCATCCGGAGGTGGGGATGCTGGGCCCGCGGATCCTGAACCCGGACGGCAGCCTCCAGGTCAGCTGCCGCCATTTCCCCTCCGTCTGGAACAACCTCTGCCAGATCCTCGGCCTCAACCGCCTGTTTAGCCGCTCCCGGCGTTTTTCCGAGCCGTTCATGCACTACTGGCCGCACGACGCCGTGCACGACATCGACGTGCTCAGCGGCTGCTTCTGGTTCGTCCGGCGGGAGGCCCTCCGGCAGGTGGGCGGCCTGGACGAGCGGTTTTTCATCTACGGCGAGGACATCGACTGGTGTCGGCGCTTCCACGAAAAGGGCTGGAAGGTCCGCTTCCTGCCCGAGGCCCAGGCCGTGCACTATCACGAGGCCAGCTCCTCGAACGATCCGCTGCGCTTCTATATCGAGATGCAGAAGGCGGACCTGCAATACTGGCAAAAACACCACGGCTCGCGGGGCCGGGCGGCGTACCGGCTGCTCATCCTGCTGCGCCACGCCTTGCGCCTGCCCGTGTACGGGATTCGCTACGTTCTGTGTCCGGCCCGGCGCGGGCCGACCGGCTACAAGCTGCGGCGCGCCTGGCGCTGCCTTCGATGGCTGATGCAGGACCGGCCGGCGAAATAATACCGCCGCGGATTCTGCCCGGTGTACGCCCGAAATGCATACCCGTCTCCTGCGTAGACTGTTGACGCCGGAACCCAACCGACAACCACGATCCACCGAGGGAGAATACCACATCGCACCGTTCGACAGAGGCACGATCTGTCCATTGAAGGGCTCAGGTTAATGTCTGTTCAGCGAAAACATGCAGAAACGAAGCTCTGTATTTACCTCTTGTCGGCAACCCTTATCCTTTCATCCGTTACTTACTATATTGTAGAACCCGCAACAGCCGAGAAGCTGTCGATCGAAGACGGACTTGTCGAGAATGCCGAAGCGATCAACTGGCTGTTGGCGGCGCTGTTGATGTTCATTTTGTTTTTTCAAGGGAAGAATCCATGGCATCTGCTCCTGGCGATATTCTTTGTGGTCTGCCTGGGCGAGGAGATATCTTGGGGCCAGCGCCTCATCGGTTTTTCCACGCCGCAATCGATAACGAATATCAATATTCAAAAAGAGTTCAATTTGCACAATCTCCGCCTGTTCGACCGGAGATACGGAGACAAAACCTGGTGGGAAACGATGTTTACGCTGGGGCGGCTGTTCGCCATGTTCTGGTTGGCCTACGGCTGCGTTCTGCCGGTCCTGGTGAAGGCCTCCCGCCGGGCCGAGGCGCTCGTCGGGAACATTCGCCTGCCCATCGTCCCGCTCCATATCGGCGTGTTTTTCCTGCTGAACTACGTTGTATATAAATATTACAAGGTCTTGCACCCGTCGGTTTGTGCTCGATTTCACATGGCTGATACCGTAAACAGCTCGACTCTTCTGGTGGAAACGAGAGAATGGTTCTGTTCCCTGGTGTTTCTGATGTTTGCCGCTTGGGAGTTCTGGGCGCGCCAGGGCAAGATACAATCCCAAACGGCAACAGCCCAATCTTCGGGCGGCGACGGCCGATAACGATAGTCAACATGGGGAAGCCGCCTAAAGGAATCCCATTGATTCCGGCCTGACGCCGGATTCCGTCAGGCAGGGATATCAGGCGATATATCACGCCTCGCCGCCGCAGCCGGTAAAGAACGTCTTTCATTTGGTCGATGATACAGAATCTTTCCACCAGAATGGAGGACTGTAAACCAGAAGGAATCGATAGGAAATTCCGAGCGAACGGATTGGTGCCGTTCGTCATGGTGGGGGCCAACGGCCGGCCGGGAAAGGATCTTTGATGTCTAGCAAGGATTCCCCCTCGAACGACTATCTGCTGATTACCCCGGTTCACAACGAACAGGACTTCATTGCCGGCGTCCTCCGCTCGGTGGTCCAACAGACGGTCCGCCCGGCCCGCTGGGTCATCGTGGACGACCGCTCGACGGACCGAACCGGCGCGATCGTGCGCGACTACGCCGAGCGCCACCCCTTTATCGAATACTATCGCCTTTCCCAGGAGGAGCAGATCAGCTACTACGGGCGGCGGACCGGCGTGGTCCTGGCCGGCTATCGACACGTCCGGGATCTGCCGCACGCGTTCGTGGCCGTGCTGGACGCCGACATCGAACTGCCGCGCGACTATTATGAAAACCTTTTGCGCCAATTCGCTATCAATCCCCGGCTGGGGATCGCCTCGGGCGTGTTCTACGAGCGGTTCAACGGGCACTTGCGGTCCTTTCCCACCCCCCCGACCAGCACCTCCGGCGGCCTGCACATGTTCCGCCGGCGCTGTTACGACGCCATCGGCGGCTACCGGGTGCTCAAGTACGGCAACGGCGACGGCCTGGCCGACCTGATGGCCCGCATGCAGGGCTGGCAGACCCGCTCGTTCCGCCAGTACAAGACCATCCATTATCGTCCGCTGGGGACGCGCAACTCGCATCACCTCCAGGCCCGGTTCCGCCAGGGCCTGGCCGACTACGTCCTCGGCAGTCATCCGCTGTTTTCCCTGATGAAGAATCTCCGGAGGATGTTCCTGGAAAGCCCCTATTTCTTCAGTGCCGCCGCCCGCCTGTGCGGATTCCTCTACGGCTATTGGAGCCGGGAGCCGCGGGTGGTCAGCCCCGATCTGATGCAGTACCACCGGCGGGAGCAGCTCCAGCGGATCGTCTCCCGCTTACGCGGCGTCAACGGCACCGGCCGATAGCCGAGCCATCCAGCACCGGACCGTCTGGGGGGCGCCGCGGCCGAGGGATGCCATCGCCTCCCGGGGAACCGTCGGGCCGAATGAAACTATCGCCTTGAATCAAACGTAGCATTGCATATCCGGCCGGCACCCCGGACCACCACGGCTCCGGCGCCAAAGGACCGTTAATGAGTCAGAGTCATTCCCAGTCGAACGAGTATGTGCTGATTACCCCGGTTCACAACGAGCAGGACTATATCGTTGGCGCCATCCGCTCGGTGGTCCGACAGACGATCCCGCCGGCCCGCTGGGTCATCGTGGACGATCGCTCGACGGATCGGACCGGCGCGATCGTCCGGGAATACGCCGAACGCCATCCCTTTATCGAATACTACCCGCTGCGCGAGACCGAACAAATCAGCTACTACGGGCGGCGGACCAGCGTGGTCCTGGCCGGCTATCGCCATTGCCGGCATCTGCCGCACGATTTTCTGGCTGTCTTGGACGCCGACATCGAGCTGCCGCGCGACTATTATGAGAACCTTCTGCACCAGTTCGCGGTCAATCCCCGGCTGGGGATCGCCTCGG
>JAFGFX010000334.1 GCA_016930855.1 Sedimentisphaerales bacterium
CCCGGTGGCATTGTTTTCGCCGTAGTCCGCTTTCGCCGCCCTCGCCAGGAGAGCCCGCCAGGGCCGGGGGGCGGCGAAAGAAAGGCGAAGGCGAAAACATTTCGCCGGATCCGCGGAGCCGTTCCTTACCAACTTTTTCCGAGTTGATCCTTTTTTATGGAAAATCCATCCATGTGCCCCTGCGGGGGGTAACCGGTCCTTCTGGGCCGCCCTTTGTCGGATTCGCTATAATCGTTACAGATGGAATCAGAGCGGGCCAAGCGCCGCTGAGCCCGTCAAAAAAAACCACCCGGCGATTTGCCTCTGACGAATCTCAATCTTAAGATAATAGTGAAAGCACTCGAAGGCGATCAAACGGAAACGTGTATGCGGTTTTCCGGAGGAAGGAGAAAGGGTGCGAACCTCGGGGCGAGAAAAACGTATGAATAAGTAAGAACGGCTTTGGTGTATATTCTGCCCTGGATCGGGGCCCCGGCCTGGCTGCCTCCTACAGGCTGGGGCCCCACTTTTTTTACGGCGATTCACTCCGGGCCTGTCGCCCGCCACCCCGCTAAGCCATGCCGGATTTATCCGGCGGATTGCCGCCTCGTTTGGCAAGTCATGTTTGCCCGCCCTGTGCGCCCGTGACCCGACGGATTCCCCCTTGGCCGGTACGTTTTGGTATGACCGGAACCGGTCGTACCGCGGCAAGGGCCCGCCGGTTCGCCGCGGACTGTTGTTGACGGTCCCCCGTCTTTGCGCCGGCCGGAATTTTGGCCGATTGGTGGGGAATCCCTATTGACATGGCCGGCCGGATGTGCTATCGTATAGTTGAGGTGACAGTCATGAGAACACGTGGGTCGTTCAACAAAACCCGTTTCGAGGATATGACGCTGGCGTTGTATCGTCGGGGCCGGGATTTGTTGGCGCGCCTGGGTCATCCCCGCCGCAGGCATTTCGATACGTTTCTTTTCGAGGTATCGTGGTGTACGGTCGGTACGAGCATGCAGTGGAATTTCGGCAAATCGTACCGGCTCGAACCTCCGGCGGACGGCTGATCGAAACAAAACGTACTGATGTCAAGCCGCTGCCGGAGGAATCCGGCGGCGGTTTTTTTTTGCTCCGTTTTGCCGGTTCTGTTTAACCAGGCCGCATCCGGCGGGCTGTAGCCGCCGCCGGCCGGGAGGTGAAAATGAAGAACGAACGACGGAACGACAAGGAACATCAGAAACAACGGCTGGATGCCTATCAGGAGGCCGAGCTGGTTCTTTGGGACCTGCATCAGCGGATTGCCAAGCGCCGCCCGACGGCCGTACCCGTCGACCGCCGGGTAATCCTGGCGGCCGGCGCCGGCTGGCTGCAATCGAGCGGCCGGCGTTCGGTGCGACTGGAGGCCTCGGCCTGAAACCCATGATTCGCCGGGGCGGTCCGCGGCCCGAGCCGCCGAGGGAACATCGGCCGCCGCCGGATTGTGGCCCCCCGGCCCACAGCAGCCTCCCTGGCGGAGACTGCCAAACGGTGAGTAAACGATTCGTGCCGACAGGTGCGTCGGCCGCGTCGCCGGATGCATGTCATGCAGACGGAAGCGCGGCGGGCGGCCTGTCGTTTTTTTATTGGGCGTCGAAGTAGTCGATCAGCCCGTAGGCGCGGGTGTTGATCTGGCGCATCATCTCCAGCAGGGGCAGGTAGGGTTCATACTTGATCGAGAAAATCCCCTTATTGGAATCCCGGTTGGACGGCTCCGCCCGGGGATCCTGGGGGTTGTTGTCCAGAAACTGGAACCAATGCCAGCCCACGCAGTGGGGGTTTTCCAGCAGTCCCAGGGTGAAATGCTGATAGAAACAGCCGCGGTCCCGCTGGGTGGGCACCAGCCAGCCGGCGCCGGTCTGGTTGGCAAGGCCCGAATCGGCCCCCCGGGCGTACCACTCGCAGATCAGCAGCGGCCGGCCGGACGCCTCGGCCCACCGGTTCAGCCTGGCCGCATCCGGCCCCCAGGCGCCGAAGTAGTTGACCGCCACCACGTCCAGGTAGTTGCCGGCCGCCCGCAGCACCTCGACGGAGGTCAAAAACTCCCCGTTGAGGCGCGAACCCAGGCAGAGATGGTTCGCGTCGATTTTGCGGATGGCCTCGGTGGTGATTCGGTAGTACCGTTCGAAGGCGAACTCCAGGAAGGCGGCCCGGTCCTCGTCGGTGATCTCGGCCAGGCCGGCGTCGGGTCCCTTGCGCTCGCTGAGCCATTGGCGGGCGGCCTCGTAGCCGTGGCGCAGGTCGCGGTTGCGCTGGTCCAGCTGCAGCGAGCGATCCAGCATGTCCGGCACCAGCGGCAGCTCGTCGTCGGAAAAATGTCCCAGCAGATAGGGATCGTCCCGCGTGGCGGCCAACTGGCGGGCGTACTCCTGGCAGAAGTGCTCGAATTCCGGGTGAAAGATGGGGATGCACATGTTCGGATAGCCCAGCCGGCCCGGCTCCTGCCAGACCAGCCGCTTGGCCTCGCTGAAATCGCCGATGAAGTCCCAGGACTGCACGTACACCGGCGGACGGGCGGTCTGCCGCAGCAGGGGCCCGTCGGACCAGCCGCCCGTGCCGTTAAAGCCGTAGGCCGCCAGTTGCTCGCTGCAGAATTCGGCCCACTTCTCCCAGGTGCCGAACCGTTCCAGGGCCAATTTCCGGCTCATCCGGGTTTGACCCTGGCGCACGGTGCAGACTCCGATATGGATGAACAGGTTCCCCTCCGGATCAATGAGCCACCAGCGCCGGTCGATTTTTTGCGGATGGAAGAATCCGGTCGCCTTGGCCTGGCGGTCGGTGCGGCCGCCGTACTTGCTCAAGGCGATGGCCTTCGCCTCGGGATCGAATCCCGGTAGATCGGACAGGATGCGGGTGGGTCGCAGGGTCCAGGCGGCCTCGGCCGGCGTGCGTTTGACCTGGACCATTCGATGGGATTTGCTGGCGGCCCCGCTCGGTGCCGCCGGCTCGGGGGCGGCCCCGGCCAGGCCGAAACCGGCATGACAGACCAGAATAATCCCGGCGGCGACGGCCAGAACCCCGATCCGGCCGCCCGTCCGTTGATGCGCCCTTTGTATAAGCATGTCTGCGTCTCTCCGCGTTTCGTTTTTTCCACTCGTCGTTCACTTCGTCGCGCCGCGGCGGATCAACCACCTGTTTTTTCCGATGGGGTCTCGCTCAGCCGCACCGCGACGTGCCCCGAAGCGTCTCGATCCAGGCGGAACGTGCCGGTCAGCCGCCGGTCGCCCGCCTGGGCCGATACCTCGTAGGTACCGTAGAATCCTTCGATCGGAATGGTGCCGTCGGCCGGCAGCCTGTGCTGCCGGGGACCGGTCCACCAGTCGTGTTTGATCAATCTTCGCAGGCGCTCGTAGGCGGGCTTGGGCGACATGTCATCCCGTATCAGGCCGGCCGGCGCGCCCTGCCAGGCGTTCTGGTCGGTAAAGTCCCACCAGGTGACGGCCGCCACCGCCGGATGGGAAAACAGGACCCGGTAAAACTCCTCGACCTGTCGGGCCTGAACGGCCTCCTGCTGCGGGTTCGATTTGCCGAAACCGCCGTTGGCCGATCTCGATCCGGACAGGATGGTGGTCTCGGTGAAGTGCAGGGGCCTGCCGAAGCGGGCGTACTGCTGGCAGACTTGCCAGGTCCGCCCGGGGCCCCAGTAACCGCCGTGCATGTGCGATTGGATGCCGATCACGTCGTAGAGCGGCTGGCCCTGGTCGTCCACCAGCTCGGCCAGGACCTTCTCGGCGAACGCCGGATCGGTGCGGTAGTCGTTGATGATGAGGACCGCCTGGGGATTGGCCAGCCGGGCGGCCTGGAAGGCCTGGCGCAGGTACGGGCCCACCTGCATCTGCTGGATGGCGCGGGTCAGCTTCGGGCTGCGGTTCCAGCAGGTGGGCCGGTCGTAGGCGGTGGCCTCGTTGACCACGTCCCAGATCTCGACGGCGCCCTGGAAGGTGCCCACGCAGCGGGCGATCCGCTCCATCTGCAGCCGCATCGCCTCGGCCGGATCGTCCGGCAGCCAGGGCGGGTCCACGAAGTTCCAGGCGAGCGGATGGCCCTTGCAGGTGATCCGGTGACGCCGGCACCAGTCGGCGATCCGTTCGGTGCGGGCGTCGTTGGGCTGGCCGGGCCGGGGGGTATAGGTCCACCAGTAAAACGGCAGGGTGGCGAAATTGAACAGGTCCGCGAACGATTGCTCGTACAGGCGGTTGTCTTCGGCCGTCCGGCAGCGGTCCAGCTTGAAGATGTTGCAGCCGAACAAAAAGGCGTGATTGATCTGGCGGATCTCGACCTCGCTGCCGGCGGCGAGCGGGCGGCCCTGCGGATCGAGGACCTTCAGGGTGATTTGGCCGCGGCGGTGCTGTTGAATGCGGGCGTCGGCCTCCGCCAGGATCGCAGAATCGCCCACTTCTTGAGCCGCCCCGGCAGACAGGACCAGTAGAAATAGTACCCCCGCAATCAAAACACTTAATTTCATAGTCAGCCTCAATACCTAATAAGATGAAAAATAGCGATCGAGGTTAAACCGGTTCCTCGTGTCGAATGCCCGTAGTATAGTCACTGGCCCGGGCCTGTCAAATGTGTTACAATGGGGGCCGCCAGGGCGTGCTGTTTTGTAAGTGCTTTTTGACAATGGCTTTAGGGAACCTCTAAAAATTCATTTTAGCTGCAAACGGCTGCGATACCCCCTGGCGGCGTTGTCGGCCCAAAATTCGTCCTCGACGTAGCCAAGGCTACGCCTGCGGCGATTTTGGGCCTGTCGCCTTGCCAGCGGACATCTCGCTCGTTCTCGCTCTAAAAGCAATTTTTAGAGGTCCCCTTTATTGCATTTTCGGGATCGGACAGATGACGCAGTCCTCAGGACATTCGGATCGATGGTACGAAGATTTCTTCGATGAATGGTATCTGCGCTACTGGGTGCAGTGGATCGAGCCGGGCCACACCGGCCAGGACGCCGATGCGATCGAGCGGTTTTTGCGGTTGGGCCCGCGGAGCCGGGTGTTGGATCTCTGCTGCGGCCAGGGCCGCCACAGCCTGGAGCTGGCCCGGCGGGGCTACCGGCTGGTCGGTCTGGACCTAAGCGACACCCTGCTGGCCGAGGCCCGCCGGCAGGCCGGGCAGGAAGGGCTCGCCATCGAGTTCGTATCGGGCGACATGCGCCGGATCCCCTTCGAGAATGCCTTCGACGGGGTCTTCAATTTCTACACCGCCTTCGGCTATTTTGCCGACGACCGGGACAACCAGGCCGTCCTGAATGCCGTGGCCGGGGCCCTCAAGCCCGGCGGGCGGTTCCTGCTGGATTACCCCTGCCTGGAGGGCCGCATGGCCGGCTGGAAGACCGAGCGGGTCATCGAGTTCGATGACGGCACCATCATGACACACCAAATAACGCATGACGTCTTCGACCAGACGATCCGCAATGACGTGCTTTATATCACCGCGGACAACCGGCGGCACCGGACGGGCTTCACCCTGCGCCATTATTACGGCCGCGAGCTGCGCCGGTGCCTCGGCCGGGCCGGCCTGGACGTCGTGGCCGTCTACGGCGACAAACAGGGCAAGGAACTGACCAACCGCGACGACCGCATGCTCATCGTGGCCCAAAAGACCAACCAGGCGACCGGCGCCTGAGGGGCGCGGCCGCCCGGACGATGGTGGCCGCCCGTTGGCCGGGTCGTATCGCCTCGATGGCGATCCGGAAGGGTTCGTTCCGCGCCGTTGGCGTGATTTATTATTTAGGGATCAACTCGGAAAAAGTTGGGAGGAACGGCTCTACGAATCCGGCGAAATGTTTTCGCCTACGCCTTTCTTTCGCCGCCCCTCTGGCCCTGGCGGGCTCAATGGCGAGG
>JAFGFX010000335.1 GCA_016930855.1 Sedimentisphaerales bacterium
GGAGATCCAGCAGTGCGCGACATTTTTCCGCCAGGCATCCACCATGCTCAATCCCAGCGGCTGGAAGGATCTGCTGGCGGGGGACCTGTCCAACTGCACCGGCAAATGGAGGTATGCCGGCGGCGTCCTGGAATATGCCCCCGGCGGCAACTTCTTCGTGAACGACGTCTACCACAATTTCATCCTGGACCTGGAGTTCAAGCTCGCCAGCCAGACCAACAGCGGCATCTTCATCCGCAACGCGGACCATCAGACCTGGCAGCACCGGGGCATGGAGATCCAGATCGCCGACTCCCACGGCCAGCCGGTCGATACCCACATCTGCGGGGCCGTCTACGACTGCCAGAAGCCGAGCAGCAACCCGACCGGCAAACCGGGCGTCTGGAATCGCCTGACCATCGCGGCCGCCGGCCCCCGTATCGAGGTCGTCATGAACGGCGTTCGGATCATCGAGATGGACCTGACGCGCTGGACCATCCCGGGCAAAAATCCGGATAACACCGACAACAAGTTTCCGCAGGCCATGAAGGACCTGGATCGTCCCGGCTATATCGGCTTCCAGGACCACGGCCAGGCGGTCTGGTACCGCCATATCAGGATCAAGCCGCTGCCCTGATCCGGCCGGCGGCGTCGGCCAGGCGGCGAAAAAACAATCCCTGCGAATAAAGGAAGACCCATGTTGCGACCCATTTCGTTCGTTGTCCTGGTTTGCTTCTGCCTGGGCGGCATGTGCTCCTGCCGGCAGGCGGCGCCGCGGTTGGCCCCCGGCGAGGCGGCCGGCGGGATCAAGGTGGTGGTGGTCACCGGCGGCCATGAGTTCGAGCATGATCCCTTCTTCGCCGTCTTCGACGGCTTCGAGGACGTCGCCTACGTCGAGGCCGCCCAGAAGGATCACAGCGAGATCTTCGAGGACATCGACGATTGGCCGTTCGACGTCATCGTGTTGTACAACATGACCCAGAACATCTCGCCCCAGCGCCAGGAGAACTTCCGGCGCCTGTTGGACCGGGGCGTCGGCCTGCTCGCCCTGCATCATTCACTGGCGGCCTACCCCGATTGGGACGAGTACCGAAACATCATCGGCGGAAAATATTACACCAAGACCACCCAGAAAGACGGCCAAACGATCCCGATGAGCGAATTTCAGCACGACCTGGACATGACCATCCATGTCGAGGACACCCAGCATCCCATCACCATCGGCATGAGCGATTTCTTCCTGCACGACGAGGCCTACAGCGGTTACTGGTACGATCAGAAAGGCAATCACCTGATCCTGAGCACCAACACCGCCGAGAACGATCAAACCATCGGCTGGATTCGCAAATACGGCAAGGCCCGCGTCTGTTACTTGCAGTTGGGCCACGACAGCCAGGCCTACCAGAACGGCAACTTCCGCTGGCTCGTCCGCCAGGCCGTCCGCTGGTGCGCCAAGCAGCTGCCGGAGACCGAGACGATCGACACCGGGCAACTGCTCAAACTGCCGGGGCTCTAGGGGTGTTTACGACGGGTCAATAGTGGCGTAAGGCGCCTGGCGATTCGTGTATCGTCGTTCGGGTGTTCGCGGTGCGTCGTTACGGCGCCGGCCGGCAATGAGATAGGTGCGGTATCATGTGGCATTTTGGGGATAGATCAGTTTTGAAATGCCTGCTACCGTGGATCTGTTTGTGCCTGTCGGCCCAATGCTGCATTGGCGCCGAACCTGTCCCGATGCCCCAAACCGATCCGGTCGCCTCGGACGGCGCCGTCCTGAAAAAAACGCTCGACATCCGCGACGCCGGTCGCAACCTGCTCGACCCAGCCGCCTGGAGAGACTGGCAGGAGGGTTTCACCCGATCGGCGGACGGATTTATCTGCGACAACGGCCCCGACGACCAGGTGCAGCGGGGCGTCAGCCAGACGGTGGTTCTCAACCAGCAGCGCCCCGAGCCGATTATCGCCACCGCCTGGAGCATGGCCGAGAATGTCGCGGGCAGCCGCAACAGCGATTACTCGCTCTACCTGGACCTGGTCTATTCCGACAACACGCCCTTGTGGGGCCAGATTGATCCCTTTTCCGTCGGCACCCATGACTGGGAAAAGGCCCAGGTCGTGGTCTTTCCGGAAAAACCGGTGCGGTCCCTGGCCTTTCACCTGCTGCTGCGGCGGCACGCGGGCAGGGCCCTGTTTCGCGAACCCGAACTCCGCGTAATCAGCCCGCCGGCGGGCGCCTGCCTCTTTGACGGCGTTCCGGTCGCCCTGGCCGGTCCTGCCGGTGAGGGATTCCAGATCCGGGACGTGGCGGCCGGCTCGGATTTCGTGCGGATCGAGCGGACCGCGCTGGGCCTGGAGTTGACCTGTCAGAGCCGCCAGGCCGACGGCGTAACCTTCTTCGACGCGACGTTATCCTGGTCCGGCGGTGATGATCGCGCCGTGACCCTTCTTTACGCCGTGCCGTTCCCGTCGGCGGACGGCCTCTGGCTGCACGATCCCCGCCGCCGCGTCCCGGTCGAGGCGGGCGGGCGGTATGCCAACACCACCCCGTTCGCCGCTGGCGCCAACGGCCGACTTTCGCGCTACCCGTTCGCGGCCGTCGCCGAACCCGGCCGGCAGTTGGCCTTGGGCATCGACATGGCCCGGCCGGCCTTCTTCCGGGCGGGCTATAACGCCTCGACGCAGGAGCTCTACCTGGCCTACGATATCGGCCTGACGCCGGAGAAGCGGACGGCCCGCCTGGCGTTCTGCACGTTCGGCTTCGATCCGGCCTGGGGCTTTCGCGCCGCATTGGCGCGCTACTATGAGATCTTCCCGGACGCCTTTCGCTGCCGCGTCCGGCGGCAGGGCCTCTGGATGCCCTTTGCCAAGATCAGCGCGGTGGCCGACTGGCGGGACTTCGGCTTCGCCATCAAGGAAGGCACCAACGAGACCGGCTGGGACGACGAGCACGGGATCCTGACCTTTCGCTATACGGAGCCCATGACCTGGTGGATGCCCCTGCCCGCCGGCGCCCCGCGCACGCAGGAGGCGGCCCTGGCCGAGGCCCGCCGTCTGGCCGAGGATAAGAACGACCCCCGCGCCCAGGCCCTGTTTACCAGCGGCTACCATGACGAGCAGGGCCGGTTGATCGCCCGGCTGCTGGATACGCCCTGGTGCGACGGGGCGGTCTGGAGCGTCAACTCCATGCCCAACGTGGCCGGGGCGGTGACGGATTTCAACCAGAAGTGGAATCCGGACATCCGCCAGCGTCTCTACGGCCCGGACCGGCGAGGCGACCTGGACGGCGAGTACATCGATTCCAGCGAGGGCTACGTCACCGACGAGTTGGACTTTAGGCGGGACCATTTCGCCAGCGCCCAGACGCCTCTAACATATTCGCTGGACAGCCGCCGGGTCTGCCTGTTTCGGGGCCTGATCGCCTTCGAGTACGTCCGCGCCATCGAGCGCGACATCCGCCGGTTGGACAAGCTGATGATGGCCAACGCCACGCCCATCCGCCTGTGCTGGCTGGCGCCGCTCCTGGACGTCATGGGCACCGAGACGAACTGGAATCCGGGCGGCACCTGGCGGCCGCTGTCCGACGCCGAGCTGCTCTATCGCCGCGCCCTGTGCCGGGCCAAGCCCTATTGCATTCTCATGAACACGCCGTTCGAGGACTTTTCCCACGAGCTCGTCGAGCGCTATATGAAGCGATCCCTGGCCTACGGCATGTTCCCCGGCTTTTTCAGCCACAACGCCTCCGAGGGCCACTACTTTACCCGTCCGGAGTTCTACGAGCGGGACCGGGATCTCTTTAAGAGGTACATTCCCCTCTGTAAGCGGGTCGCCGAGGCCGGCTGGCGGCCCGTCACCGGCGCCCGTTCGAGCAATGAGGCCGTGCACCTGGAGCGCTTCGGCGATTCCTATCTGACGATCTACAACGACGCTGACTCGCCCCAGGAGGCGACCATTACCCTGGAGGCGGCTGCGCCCAAAACCTGCCGGGACCTGGTCGCAAACCGGCAAAT
Source organism: Sedimentisphaerales bacterium (assembly GCA_016930855.1). Lineage (GTDB taxonomy): Bacteria > Planctomycetota > Phycisphaerae > Sedimentisphaerales > SM23-30 > JAFGFX01. Next base: position 3,984 of record JAFGFX010000335.1, read on the forward strand.
CTCCTGGCAGAACCGCCAAACTACTCTAACGCTCGCCGCCGGCGACGTCGCCGTTCTCGATCTGGCCGCGGACACCCC
>JAFGFX010000336.1 GCA_016930855.1 Sedimentisphaerales bacterium
CGGCGTCCTCGCTGGCGACGGTGGAGGTCGCCGGCAGGGCCCGGGCGAGCTCCTCGGCGATGTTGGGACCGGACAGCGCCGCCAGCGGACGCCGGCCCGTCAGCTCAGCCAAAATCTGGGTGGGCCGTAGCAGGCTGTCGTTCTCGATGCCCTTGGCCACCGAGACGATCGGCAACCCGGCGGGCAGATGCCCCACCAGGCGGCCCCAGACGCCCCGCACATACCGGCAGGGCACCGCCGAGACGACCAGCTCGGCCCCGCGAAAACAGGCGGCGTCCTCGCCGGTAAACTCGATCCCGGCCGGCAGGACCACGCCGGGCAGAAAGCGGCGATTGACCCGCTCCCGCCGCAGCGCCTCGATAGCCTCGGCCAGGTAGCCCCAGAGCACAACGTCTGCGCCCTTTTGGGCCAACAGCAGGGCGCAGACGGTCCCCATCGCCCCATCGCCGATGATGGTGATGCGTTTGGCCATGAAAACATCCTCAGAATCGAATCGCGATCAGTCGTTCGGCCATCCACACCGGTCGGACGCGCCGATTCCCCTGTCGGTGGCACTGGAATTAAAGACTCGCCGTTGCGACAAATAATAGCGGCCCCGGCGGCGACACCGGCGGGCGATGCCTAAGCGCCGGCGTCCGGTGAACCGCCGCTGACGCCTTTGCCGAAGAATTTCGGGGGATCGCTCTGGGTATAGATCCGGGTCTCGGCGGCGATCGCGTCGCGGAGGTGTTTACCCGGTTGCAGCAGGCCCAGCAGCGTCCGGCCGTCGAACATCCGAAACGCCCCGGTGGTCTTTTCCGCCAGCAGCCGGTCCACCGCCGCCGGGTCCGGCCGCTCGTCGATCGACCGGCCGCCGGCCAGGATATAACTCCAGGGGGCGGCGTAGGTCGGCACGGCCGAACTGTAGGAGGCGGTATGGGCGAAGACCGCCTGGAGGGTCTTCCGCAGGCGGACGTGCAGGTGCATTTCGTTGGGGGCGACCGAGCCGGCCTGCACCACCAGCAGGCCGTCCGCCTTTAGGGCCCGACGGCAGGTTTGGTAATATTCCTTGGTGAACAGCTTGAAGGAGGGCCCCTCCTCGATCGGGTCCGACAGGTCCGAGATGATGATGTCCCAGTCGTTTTCGCTGTGGTCGAGATAGTCCAGGGCGTCGCCGATCACCACGTCCGTTCGCGGATCCTCGAACGCCCCCTGGTGCATCTCCGGCAGATGCTCCCGGCAGGCCTCGACCACCTCGCCGTCGATATCGACCATCACCGCCCGTCGGACGGTGTTCCATTTGAGCACCTCCCGGACGGCTGCGCCCTCGCCGCCGCCCAGGACCAGCACCCTCTGCGGGCCGCCGTGACAGACGCACGCCGGGTGGACCAGCGGCTCGTGATAGAGAAACTCGTCCCGCGTGCAGCTTTGCCACTTGCCGTCGAGAATCAGGGCCTTGCCCTGGGAGCCGGCCTCGGCGATGCACATCTCCTGGAAGGCCGTTTTTTTCTGGGCCAGGATCCGGGTCAGGCCATGGGCGTACACATCGTAGCCGGAGATATATTCGTTGATCCACAGATCCGCGTTCAGCCGCGCGCCGGGCATAAATCGGCCTCCTGGACGGTTGTCGAGACGGAGCGGGAACTATCCTTCGAGGTACAATCCCCGCCGCGGGGCATGGTTTTCAGGCGATGTTGGCGGGCGCCGAACTGCTCGATGAGAAATTCACAGGCCCGTTGGGGCTGGGCGGTCTGTCCGCAGGTAAAGACATCCACGGCGGCGTAGCCCAGTTCGGGCCAGGTATGGACGGAGATGTGCGATTCGGCCAGCAGACCCACGGCGGTGACCCCCTGGGGATGAAACTGATGGCTGGTCAAATCAAGGAGGGTGGACATACTTTGACGGGACGCCTGGCGGATGGCGTTGCAAACATATCGACGATCATTGAGTAGGCCAGACGGACACCCGTACAATTCCAGAATACAATGAATTCCTGTCGGTGTCTTTTGCATGCGTCCACCTCCTCTCTTACGAGAATATGTAGTGTTGTCAGCCCGGAACCAACCGGTACAAACCGTTCACGATACACCTCAATAGCGGATCAAGCCGCCGTTGGTAAAAGAATTCTTACCTGTCGGGATGCGAATCCCCCTCACACGAGAGGTTGACGACCATCCCGGGCGAAGCGCGGATTGTATCGTTTTGGGGACAGGGGGTCAATACCGATTTTTAAAAAACGATAACATCATATTTAACAATGAGTAACGAATATTTACCCTCCCCGGCCGGTTCTCACAGAACTGTTTCTACAACCTGAAACCTGCCGCAGCGGCGGCTGTATCGCTTTGGTTGCGTCGTTGGGCCTATCACCGTGGGTGCCGCTGGCAGGATAGTCGGGGGTCCAGCCGGCCATGCCTCTGGCAGACCATCCAGGATGTCGCCGCCGGTTCCGTCGCGGGTACTGCCGGGTATGCCGCCGGGGGATCCTGTGGATAATACCGCCGCTTCCACCGTCGGGTACTGGCGGTTCTGTCGCGGGGGCAGACCGGGGCCAACGGAGTGGGCGACTGAGGGCTACGGTGTGGCTGAGGGGGGCCACGGGGGAATCGACAGAGGCGCCTGCCTGAAGCCGTGGACATAATGAGGAGTTTCTGGCGGGATCCCCTATTGACACGGACCGGCCCCGCCCGGTAGCATAGGAGACTTGCGAGAATGGGCGATTAGCTCAGTTGGCTAGAGCGCACGGATCACACCCGTGAGGTCACAGGTTCGAGTCCTGTATCGCCCA
>JAFGFX010000337.1 GCA_016930855.1 Sedimentisphaerales bacterium
CCGCCTGGACCGCAAGGAACAGGCCCTCCAGAATCTGCGGCAGGCCCTGACGCGCCAGGAAACCTACGGCGGCCTGGGACCGGACGAGTTGCAAAACGCCGAACGCCTGCTGAACAGCCTCACGCAGAAGGAACAAGAGACCTAGCCGTCCCGGCTCGACCCGCCAAATGACATCGCCGGACGCCTCTTTTATAATTGGGCGCCATTTGCCATTCAGACATTGCAGCACCCTGTCTCGACCTTCCGGGCGGGTCCTATTGGACGCCCGGGTGACACATCATTGAGCGGCCTGCCGGCTGACGCGCCGGGGAACAAACGCAAAAAGGAGCGGTATCTCTATGTCACAAACCCCGTACACCCTCAAAGAGCATCCCTTCGAGGACAAGCCCAATCTCGTCCCGCCGCGGATCAGCCTGATTCCCGAGGCCCAGTGGATGTATCTGTGCAAGCGCTACCGCCTGACCCAGCGGGAATATCAAATCGCCCAGTTGATTTGCCGGGGACTGAGCATCGATCAAGCCGCCCGATCCCTCGACATCAAGGCCAGCACGATCAAGACCCACCTGCGGAACCTCTACCGCAAGACCTGGGTCAACAGCAAGATCTCCATGCTGCTGCGTTTTGTCGAAGACACCCGCAACCAACCCTCCCCGCAGAGCTGACCGCCCGGTCGGCCGCCGCTCGAGAGGGGATCGACCGGCTCGGTTCCCTTCAAGGCAGGGCGTGCCGTCTCGCGATCCATGCCCACAACACCCCCCCCTACCGATGCAATCGCTTTTTTGAGCGAAGTTCTTCCTACCAACGCCTCACCAACCGGCGTAAAATCCCGCCATCCGCAAGCATATCCTCTCGGCCCATCGGATCCCGGCACAGACGGCGCTAATGCCCCCGCGTTGGCGAACGACGATCACCTTGATCACCTTCATGGTCGTCATCGTCAAATACCATCTTTTCCGCCTGATGCCCCCGCGTTCGCGAACGATGCTCTCCGCCCAGTCCGGGCCATTCCCTCCGGATCACCCCCGTCTACAAATAGCCTCTCATCAAAGCCGCCTGCCCTGTCGAAAACCTGCGGGCCCGGATGTCAACCGAGCGTGAATCGACACCGGCGCTGGCCTGATGGAGGGTGAACCTGTGTAAGCCGCCGATTCATCTGCCGTTTTCGACGGAACACAAGCCGCCCAAAATCGCCTCCTGCCACCTCCCGCCACTTTCCGTCCGCCCCACCGTCTCCCGCCGGTCGGAAAATCCGGCCATTTCGATCCCGCCCGCTCCCTTCTGCATCTACCGCCAAACGATCCTCCCCCTATTGTGCTATACCCAAATATCTAATCCTTTTTAATTAATCCTTTTGTATTATAATCGATCGGACCTACCAATCCGGAGCAATCCAAACCGGAGACACGCATAAGCTCTTTATTATAAAGTGCTTACAATCGGTTTTTCCGTTCAAAGTTTGGTGTCCAGATATTAAATATTCGCCTTTTTTACCCCAAAATAAAAATTGCTGATAATCCGTTTTTTCGGATATTTTCTTTGCCTACGTCCGTATCCCGTGATATCATAAATTGTAGCGAATAAGGCAGTTATTCATATTATGCCTAACGGACGGAAGGGAGAAAGGCTGAATCGGTCTGCTAACAGTTCTGGCTTAATTTGCGGATGCTATGTGTCTATTTTGCGCCGCGGGCCGGAACCTCTCTTCTTCGGGTAAGTCAATGAAGCCGCAATCGCACAATCGGGTTCGCCGAATGCTCCTCCATCCGAGGATCGTGATCTGCTGCGCCCTGGCGGTGGTCGCCTGGGTGCATGCGCCGGCCCTTGCCATCCCGACGTCGCTGCCCGCCCTGTGCGGCCCGGCACCGGATACTTCGGCCGCCGCCGTGACGGTTTCCGGCGAGTCGGCGGCTCCGGCGGAACCCGCATTCCTGGCCGATAACCTCATCCAATCGGCAATTTGGCAAAATCAGGTCCTCTCCGGCGAGAGCCGCATTCCGCGCAGCCTGCCGGGGGCGCCGGGGGCGATCTTCATGGGACTGCTCGGCCTGGGCCTGGTCATCTCCGTTCGCGAACGCAAGGGCATCCTCGCCGTCTGCGCCTCTCTGTTGCTGGCCGGCCAGTTCGGCATCAGCAGCCTGCCGCGGTTGACCGGCCGCCTGATCAAGGGAAAACTGCACACGGCGCAATTGACCGCGCAGCGTATCGATGCGCTGTTCATACATGAAATCCATAACGCCAGCGACATCGCCACCCGCAGGTATCTGGGGCTGCTGTACCGGCTCTCCGAATCGAGCGCCGCCGGCGCTTCCAGCCAGATTGCCCTACTCCAGAAAGTGACAGAACGCCAGTCCGTCGCGGCGCAGAGTGTGTGTTCAGTGCCGCTTCCCACGGCCGTTCTACCCTTCCGGGCTATTCATAACTGCAATCATCGATCCCTCCGCCAGCAGTGCGATTTCGCCAAACCGTTGCTGGCTTCGTTCCTTCCCCATCTGGCGTCCCGGGCGCCTCCCGCGTCCTGCTGAACAGATTTTTTCCTTGGTACGAGATTGACTGTATTTTTTCCGGGAACAATGAATCAATAAAAAGTTCAGCAAGGGGAATAACATGAAGAAGTTACTAGTATTACTGGCAGTGATAGCTTTGATGGCCACTCCTGCCTTGGCGACCAAAACCGTTTATATTCCTGGTTTGGTTCCTGATGGTGTCGATTATGGCCCGTATCAAGCAGGCGTCGGCGGCGAGATCAGCCTGCTGCCCGGTGGGAACGAAGGCTGGGATCCGCGTCCGGAGTACGATGCCAAGGCCCTGGTCACCATCGGCGGCAATGTGTACTTCGAGACGTTCTGCCTGGAGACCAATGAAACGGTGGCCGCTCCGGGGACCTATATTGTCAACGTGAGCCAGTACGCCATTGCCGGCGGCACCGGCGGCGGCAGCCCCGACCCGATCAGCGTTGGAACCGCGTGGCTGTATCACGAATTCCAGAAAGGCGCCCTGCAGGGCTATGACTACATTACTCTCGCTGGTCGTAAAGCCTCGGCCGATAAGCTGCAGAAGATGATCTGGTGGCTGGAAGATGAAACCATCGGCGTCAAGGATGCGGGGTACACCACGATGCTGTATAACGCCCTGGGCGCCACTACGGATGCCGAAATCAAGGCCAACAACAACTGGCAGATCGCCGTGGGAGCATTGAACCTGACGACCACGGGCGGCGCACTTCGGCAGGACATGCTGGTATGCATCCCGGCGCCCGCCGGCATCTTACTGGTGGGCATGGGAGCCGGCCTGATCGGCTATCTGCGTCGGCGGCGGGCTCTCTAGAGGCCGTTTCCTGACCGCGGCACACGGCGGGGACCACTCACCACGCCGAAGGCGCCGCTGATGGAACCGCTTCAAGACAATAAAGTATTTCCTGTGGCAGGCGCCTGGCGCCTGCCGCGGGAGACGCTTGCTGGGAGAGAAAGGTAAATACATACTATGAACAAACACCTCACGATACTCATTGCAGTCGCCGTCGTAATGTTAGCTGTACAGGCGGCTCCGGCAGGGTATACGACCATATCCGGCCCCGGTGAGATCGGCATTCGGGATATTCTCAACAATATCTACGGGGAGAGTTTCTCCCCCGACGGCTCCAACGCCACCGTCTTCGCCAGTGAGAATTACCAGGCCTTTCGCCTGCATGATTTTTACCAGGCGCAAGACGGAAGCGTGGCCGGCCCGGTCAACCTGTTGACCGGGTCCGCGGCAAACGTCGATCAGGTGTGGATCGACGGGATTGCCAACGTGACGGCGCGGGCCCGATTTGCCGGTTACAACCAGAATTTCGGGTATCGTCTAATGGGCGGCTCCTGGACTCCCTGGCTGATCAACATCCCCAACAACGGGATCAATCCCGGCGGTACCATCGTGGAACCCGCCGAACGCAACCTCAGCGCCCCCTGGGAGTGGGCGCGGTCAACCAATGCCGACGGCAGCGGCTTGACCTGGTTTTCCAGCGGTCCCAACTCCGACAACCTCGATCATATGATCACCTTTGAAATCAAAGGGACCGGCATCAGCGAGAAAACCTGGTTGTTGTTCTGGGACGATCAGACGGGAGGCGGTGATCGGGACTTCAACGATCTTGTCATTGAAGTGACCGCTTACCCGGTTTCGCCCAAACCGATTCCTGCCCCCAGCGCCATCCTGCTCGTCAGCATCGGTATCGCTACGGTTGGCTGGATGCGGAAACGCAGAACGATCTGATTCCCTTCCGCCCAAAGGCTGCGCGGGCCGGCAGGTGCCGCTAACAATAGCGGGATGTGTCGGCAGCGGTTGTACAGTCAAGAGGAGGAAAGGGTAGAAGGCGATGTGTGCAAAGCAAGCGGGCTTATCTTCGGATAAGCCCGCTTTTTTATCGGACCTTCGGACGGGCTCACCGCCTTCCTTCGGAAACAAAAACCTGTCGAATCCGGTGTCGCAGTTAAGTTTGGCCGAAGCGAACTGCTGATCAGCGGCGCGGGATCTTTCCGAAGCCAAATTCCCGGAGGGCTGACTGGGTAATAATGGATGTTACATTTCCCGCCAATGATGCAGTCTCAGTATGAGACGTCAACTGGCCAATCCACCTCGCGGCGATCAAGGGGTGGCTATGCCACCTCGTGGCGATCAAGGGGTGGCTATGCCACCTCGCGGCGAGCGACCGCGTTGATCAATGGGTGGCGATGCCACCCCACCACTAGGGTTCGGCCAGGTGGAGCAGGACGTATTTGTCGTACGGCGCCGGTCGAAAATGCCAGGACGGCTCGCCCTCGGCCGCGTAGTGCTGGCGCAACGGCGAATCCTCCCGGCAGATCAGCCAATCCGCCCCGCTCGCCCGGCGGAGTCGGTCGTACTGCGCAGCCGTATACTGCGGCCGGACAAACACCGCCCGCCGCGGCCGCAGCACGTAGCCCCACAGGGGAAACTCGTTGGTCACCGCCTCGACCAGCACCGTCTGGCCCGCTGGAAGGTTGGCGTCGATAACCGCCTGCAGGGTGTTCCGCACCCACCCCTCGCGCAGGGCTTTTTGCCGCAGGCTTTGAACCACCACGCCATCGGCCACGAGCAGCAGCAGCAGGCCCGCTGCCCAGGCCGCGCCGGCCCAGCGGGCCGGCAGCCGCAGCGTAATAAACACCACGGTCGCTACGGCGACCAGCGGCGGCATGCTCGGCATCAGGTAGCGAAAGGTGTTCTGGGTCAATAGGACCGTGGCCAGATGCAGGCCGAACAGGACGAGTGCCGCCTGGATCAGGCGCCGCGACGGCGGCGACGGGCAGATCCGGCCGAACCATCCCAAGAGGCACGCCAGAATACAGAGGTTGTACGGCAGGTAGAAGATCAGCCATTTCCAGGAAACCGGCCACGCCTGCCAGAGCAGATTCGCGGCGAATTTATGAGCCAGCTGCCCGGTGGTCACGGGCAACGGGTCCACCTGGAAGTAGCCGTACATGTTGTCCGTCTGGCCCGGGATCGCCGTATTCAGAATCCCGGCCATATCGTTGGCGACCGCCTCCGGGAACCAGCGGGGCTGGATGAGCATCGCCAGAACCGACAGCAGCCAGACGCCGGCTACCAGGGCGATCCACCGGGCCGGGCCAGCGGGAGAACCGCGATGTTGCCAGATGTAGGCCACCGGGACCAGGAACAGGATCGGCAAGAAGCTCACCCGGCAGTAAAAGGCCGCCGCCGCAACCAGCCACAACAGCACCCAGCACCAGCGGCGTTGGCCGGCGAAGACATATAAGACGGTGCCCAGCACCGCCCAGAAGGCGATCATCGCCTCGGCGTTGATCTGGGAGGTCTGGCGGATCGTCAGCGGCAGGACCAGAAAGGTCGAATACGCCAGCAGCGCTATCCGGGTCCCGCAGAAGCGCCAGACCAGCACCCCGGCCAGGACCGCCGTCAGCCAGCTGGCCGCCAGGTTCGTCAGCAGCCAGCCGTAAAACGCACCCGCCGCCCAGGCGGCCGGCAGCACCAGGTAATTGCAGAGGATATGATGGAGAAAATACGGCGGCCGATTGGCGGCCGGGCCCAGGATCTGCGCCGGGTAGAGGTTGTTGCTCAGCGGTTCGCCCCCGGCCAGCAGGGTCTCGGTGTCGGCCAGGTACCAGTACTGGTCGTCCCCCCGGAAATCCGGCGAGGCGTACAGCACCAACCCGACGAATAGCAGCGTCGCTACGGCAGCCAATCCCCACGGTGTGAACCTTGCCAAACCACTCACGCGTCGTAGAATCCCTGGACCGTCCGAATGATGTAATCCTGTTCCTCCGGCCGCAGGCCCCCGTAGAAGGGCAGGCGCACCAGCCGGTCGCTGACCTGCTCGGTCACCGGGCAATCCCACGAACGGCCCGTCAGGCGGCGGGCCATGGGCGAACGGTGCAGCGGCAGATAGTGAAACACCGCGTAGATCCCCCGCCGGCGCAGATGCTCGATGAGACGGTCCCGCTGGCGTCCGTCCGGCAGAAGCAGATAAAACAGGTGGTACGACGACTGGCAGTCGGCCGGTATTTCCGCCAGCCGGACGCCGTGTCGGCCGGCCCAGTCGCCCAGGCGCTCGTGATAGAGCTCCCAGATCTGCTGGCGGCGCTGCTGGACGCGGTCGCGGTTCTCCAGCTGCGCCCACAAAAAGGCGGCCAGGATCTCCGAGGGCAGGTAGCTCGAACCGGTGTCGATCCAGGAATATTTATCGATCTCGCCGCGGAACAGGCGGCTGCGATCGGTGCCCTTCTCCCGCAGGATCTCCGCCCGCTCGATGAAGGCGGCGTCGCGGATCAGCAGCGCCCCGCCCTCGCCGCAGGTGAAATTCTTGGTCTCGTGGAAACTCAACGCCGCCAGCTGCCCGAAGGAGCCCAGCCAGCGGTCGCGGTAGCGGCCGAACAGGCCGTGGGCGTTGTCCTCCACCACCGCCAGGCCGCGTTGCTCGGCGAGGGCCATGATTCGTTCCATGGCGCAGCCGATCCCGCCGTAATGCACCGGGACGATCGCCCGGGTCCGCTCGCTGCAATTCGCCTCCAGCAACTCCTCGTTCAGGTTGAGCGTGTCCGGCCGGATGTCCACGAACACCGGCCGGGCCCCGAACCGGCAGAAGGCGTTCGCCGTGGAGACGAAGGTGAAGGACGGAATGATGACCTCATCGCCGTCCCGGAGCTCCAGCAGCAGGGCCGCCATCTCCAGGGCGCTCGTTCCGGAGGTCGTCAGAAAGGCCGCCGGGATCCCCAGCGTCTCGCGCAGCAACGCGTGGCATTTTTGGGCGTAATGGCCGTCCCCGGCGATGTGGCCCCGCCGGATGGCGTCGGCGATGTATTCCAGTTCGCTGCCCTGCAGGCCGGCCCGGTTGAAGGGGATGGAATAGGCGATCATTCGATCTCCTTCTCGCGAATGAGATACTGGGGCGTGCGGTACACCTCTTGAATGATGCGGAAGAGATACTCCCCGATCACCCCCAGGGACACCATGATGATGCCGGAAAACAGCAGGATCAGCAGCACGATCGTCGTCCAGCCGGACACGGTGATCAGCCCCGCCAGATACATGACCAGATACAGGATCCCCAGCAGCATGCTGAGGCAGAAACTGCCGAGGCCCAGCAGGAAGATCCCCTTGAGGGGAAGGAAACTGTGATAGAGGATGCCGTGGGTGAAATGGCGCAGCAGCTTGCGCGGCGAATACGTCGTGCGGCCCCGCGAGCGGCGGTGATGCTGGATCGCCACGTTGCCGATCCGGTCGGTCACCTGGAGCACCAGGAGGGCCACCAGCGGATGCGGGGTGGGAAACCGGCTCAGCTGCTCGGCGACGGCGCGCTTCATGATGATCACGTTGCTCAGGTAGCGGCTATGCGGCAGGCCGAAGGTATGGGCCATGATCCGATGGAAGAGTCTCGCGCCGCAGTTGCGCCACCAGGAATGCCGGCGCCGCTCGGGAACGCCGAACACCACGTCGCTGCCGGTGGTTTCGATGGCCTCCAGCAGCTTGGGGATCTCCTCCGGCGGATTCTGCAGGTCGTCGTCCAGGGTAATCACGTAGCGGCCCCGCACGTGGGCCAGGCCGCACATGATGGCGTTGTGCTGGCCGTAATTCCGCATCAGCCGGATGATCCGCAGGCGGCGGTCGGCCCGCCGCAGCGACTGGAGACAATCCCAGCTGCCGTCGGCGCCGCCATCCTCCACCAGGATCACCTCGTAGGAGCTGTCCAGTCGGGCAAAGACGGCCGCGAGCCTCTCGGTCAGCTCCGGCAGGGTCGCCTCGCTCTGATAGACCGGAATGACTACCGAAAATCGGGGATCGTTCATGACGCCTGGCCCCGGGCCGGACCGGCCGGACCGGATCGATCGGCCGCCGCACCCACCCGTAACATATAGCGCGGCGCGTCCGCCGCGCCCACGTTGAATATCAGGTCGACAATACTGACCTCGTGCACGAACGGCGGGCAAAACCGCTGGGGGTATTCCGGGTAGCCGCCGTAATCCATCCAGGCCACCCGGATCCCGGCCGCCGTGAACAGCGGCTCGTTGATGTACGGCCGGGCCGTCGGCCCGGAGAGAAACACATCGGCGCCCACCTGGCGGCACAGGTCCACGACCCGCTCGATCTTGCCGGCAGCCAGCCGGTAATCACCCGAGCGGGAAAACTCCGTTTGGATCCCCAGCAGGCCGCAGATCGCCCGCAGAAAGCGAAAATTCACCTCGCTCAGGCGAGTCGAGCGGGTGTTGAGGTACAATTCCTCGAAAAAGTCCCGGTGCGCCCGGAAGAACGGCGCCCGGGAATAATTGTGCTCCAGGGCGTGCCAGTGCTTCTTGGGCCAGACCGTATCGGCGACGCGGGTCTCCTGGATGGTCTGGGCCAGGTGGGTGTGCCAGATCGGCACGGTCAGCCATTGCAGGCCGGTCGGGGTCTTGATCCGGTTGCGGTTCCGCCAGCTGTAGGTCGTGTACTGCACGTCGTCATACAGGACGAAATGATCGACCCCGCCGATCAGGTCAAAATATCCCTTCCAGGGGATGTAATTCGATTGCACGATAGCGACTGATTTCATGATATAGGACCATCGCCGTTGTTACGCCTGATTCTGCACCTTATACTTACCTGTATCGATCATTTCCCACCGGTCAATCACATGCAACCGCCGGGGCCGGCGACGCGGGCAAACCGCCGGCGGGCACGATAAGCCGGAACCGATTCGGGTCACCCAGAAGCGCTTAATGTATATTTTACCGCCTTTTGGCCCGCCGAGCCAGTTTTAACTGCCGGCCGGCCGGATTTCGCGGCGATGTCGCCGGCCGCCGGCTTACGGCCGGGCCGACACGCCCGGGTGCAGGCCTCGAAACGGGCGGATGGTTCCTGGTTCCGTCGTCCTACCGGCCGGGATAGATCTGAAAAAGCGGTTTTAACCCGGTGTTCATAATTAAAGCTGAGGCACCAGCCGTCCGATAAACATAGAGGAACACGGTTTTGCCGGGAAGGGAGATTGGTAAATCCATTGCCCAGAGGCGTAATCACCATGCGAATCATCTCCTTGAAGTATCCTGCCGCCGCCCTGGCGGCTGCTGTGCTGCTGTTGGCGGGGGCCCCGGCGTATTGCCTGACCTATTACGCCGACGCCGCCGGGGGCAATGATGCCTGGAACGGCACGGCCGCTACCCACACCGGCGGCATCGACGGGCCCAAGGCCACCCTCCAGGCCGCCATCGACCAGAGCACCGCCGGCGACACCATTATCGCCGCCGACGGGCTCTATGCCGGCAGCGGCAACCGCGACCTGGACTTCGCCGGGCGGGCGATCCTGCTGCAGAGCGCCGCCGGGGCGGACAACTGCATCATCGATTGCCAGGGAACCAGCCTGGAACCGCACCGGGCCTTCTATTTCCACCAGGGAGAAACCGCCGATTCCGTCGTGGACGGCTTCACCATCCGCCACGGATTCGCCTGGGGCGCCGGCGTCTACTGCCTCAATAGCTCACCCACGATCCGCAACTGCGTCTTCCGCGACAACGTCAGCGAGGGCAAGGGCGGCGCCATCGCCTGCGACCTGGCCGATCTGATCCTGGAAGACTGCATCCTCCAGGGCAATACCGCCACCGACGGCGGCGGCATCTACGTCTTTTCCAGCCAGCTCCAGATCGACCACTGCCAACTTAGGGAAAACTGGGCCACCAGCAGCTATCCCTTCGGCCGCGGCGGCGGGCTCTGCCTCGAATCGGAAAGCGTGGTCACCATCTCGAACAGTGCGATTTACGGGAATCTATCCGCCAGTTGGGGCGGGGCGATCTTCTGCCAGGACGCTTCCCTGGAACTGACCAACTGCCTGATCAACGGCAACCGCGCCGAGAGCCACGGCGGCGGCCTCTACGCCGACCGCAGCGCCGTGACCATACGGAACTGCACCTGGAACGGCAACACCGCCCAATGGTTCGGCGGGGCCGTGCGGGCCTATAACGACACGCTGATGGAGGTGGTCAATTCCATCTTCTGGAACAACTTTCTCGGTCACGTGGACGGCAAGGGGGCCCAGTTCGCCGCCGCCGCCGATACCGACATCCAGATTTCCCACTGCGACTTGCAGGGAGGACTGGCCGGAGTATACCGCGAGTTCGGCAGTACGCTCTCCTGGAGCGTCACCAATATCGACCAGGATCCCGAATTCGCCGCCGAGGGCTACTGGGATCCCAACCAGACCTCCGAGCAGACCGACGACGACTTCTGGGTGGAGGGCGACTACCGCCTGCTGTCTCATTCACCCTGCATCAACCGCGGGTCCAACTCGGCAATCGCCGATGTGCCCTGGGACCTGAATGGATACGACCGTATTACCGAGGCCATCGTGGACCTGGGGCCCTACGAAAACGGTCTGCGGGTCGAGCAGTTGACCGTCAAGGCCGACAAGGACCGCTCCCGACGTCAGGATGCATTCAAGCTGACCGGCGTCTTTTTCGCCGACGAACAGGATATCGCCTCGATGGAATGCCAGATCCACCTCGGCCCCTGGTCCGATACCCTGACGTTCAACTCGACCAATTTCAAGCAGGCCGGCAGCAGTCCCAAGTACTCCTATAAAGGCGTCGCGGGCTCGGTCCAGAGCATGAAACTGGACCTGGTCAAACACACCTTTCAGATCAGCGGCAAGGGCATCGACCTGTCCGGATTGCTCAGCCCCCTGCCGGTCGCGATCGCGACCGGCGATTACAGCGGCGCCTGCATGGTGGGCGAGCAGGCGATCAACGGGTCCAAATACTGCCCCCTGTCGCTCTTGATGGGACAGGCCGACGCCCTGCGTGTGGAAAAGCACGCCTTCAAGGCGGGCAAATCCCCCGGCTCCGACGCCCTGGCGCTCCAGGGTTCCCTAGCCTTCCAGGATATCCTGCTCGACCCGACCGAGTCGGATGTCACGATTCGCTGGGGCAACTGGCAATTTTCCATCCCCGCCGGCAGTGACCTGTTCACCCAAAAGGGTACGAAACGATCCTTCCTATACAAAAGCTCCACTCTGATGGCCCGGTTCGACCTGGAGAAGGGCGTTTTCAAAATCCAGATCAAAAACGCCGATATCGGCATCCAGCCCTACCCGGTGGATTTCCATCTCACCATCGGCGCCTATAATCAGACCTGCCAGGTGAATTAGCCCGCTCGAATCCGCCCGAATCGCCGGAATTGGTTTCAGGTCCCGCTCCGGCAACTCGATGAACAAGGTAGGCCCGCGCCTGCCACTCTCAGGGCCGAAAATTTTGGCCAATATGAGATTTATCCGGGCCCTCGATTCTGCTATAATGTAAGCTGAGTTGCCAGGTGAATTAAGGGCGTTCCATGCACACCGATGGGTGCCGGGTGATCTGGTGCGCCCCGGCGGCTGGACGTGAGTTAATGGTATCAGGGGATCGCTTTATCGGGCAATGCCCCACCACGATTGACGCCCGGGATGGAGGATGAAGTGAACTTCCCGCCCGCCTTGACGCCTGCCGCTGGCCCCCCGATGGTGCGCCGATAATCCTTCGTTGAAGGTATGCCTTCCTATGGAACGAGATTGGTCATATCCGAGGCAATCTATTTGTATTATAGCGATTCTGCTCTTGGTAGCGGTTGTAACGATCAGCCCGGCCCGGGGGCAGGTCGCCTGGACGGCCTACAATGACTGCGTCTACGATCCCGTTACCGAGCCGCTGCAGTATATCGGCG
>JAFGFX010000338.1 GCA_016930855.1 Sedimentisphaerales bacterium
CGGCCGCAGGCGGCTGTGCTTGGCGACGACGGGCAGCTTGCGGCCGGCCAGCTCCAGCGTCCGGGCCATGACGGTATGGCAGCTTCCCTGCTTGAGGCAGCGGCCCGGCTCGTTCAGCCGGCCGGGCTCGGCCAGGGCGATTCGCCACTGCTCGGGACTTAACTGCATAGTGCTGGCCGGCGAGTAGGGCAGGGGTCGTTTGGCTTGCAGGTACACATAGGCCCGCCAGCCGCCGGCCAGGCCGATCTGCCGGGTAAATCGGCTGTTGCGGAGAGCGCGGCGGTCCCTCCCGGCCCAGACCCGCCGATCGTGTCGGTCGCCAAGACGTTCCAGCCGCCGCCGCAGGCGCACCGGGTCGTCCGGCCACCCGCGGCGCGTCGGCTGCATGGTGCGGATGTATTCCCGCAGGAAATGGTCCAGGCCCTGCTCGCCGGCCCGATGCCGCAGGCCGGCGTACAGGACGGCGGCGTTCCGCATCCGGCGGCGCTGGAAGGGATCGGCCGAGGCGTGGCCGCCCCGTGGCTCGAAGCGGGCCGTCTGCAAGTCGCTGATATACGCCTCCAGCAGGCAGGCGGTCTGCGGTTCCGATTCCAAGGGCGTCTGCCCGACGGTTTCGTCTCGGTCGGCGGCGGTCCTCTCTGAGATGCCACCCTCCGAGTCCATCCCTTTGGCTGCCGCGCTTTTGAGCAGGACATTACCGGGATGCAGGTCCGCATGCAGGATCCCGGCGCAGTGGAGCCTGCCCAGTAGCCGGGCGGCGACGGCCAGGGCCTCCAGCCGTAGATCCTCCGGAACCGGGGGCTCCCGCCAGAGGATCTCATCGAGGCTCTCGGTTGGACCGATCGACTCGGTGATCAAGGCGGCCCAGGCCCTACCGGGTGTGGTACGCCGGCCCCAGGCCAGCGGCTTGACCGCCGGCACGGACCGGCTGCGGGCGATCTGCAGGTGCCCAAACTCCACCTGGGCCGGACAGGGCCGCAGGAGCCGTCTGATATGGCCGTAGATGCCGGCGGGCCGATAGATCTTGACGAAATACTCGCGATCATCCCAGGCGACCCGATAGACCTGTCGGACGGGGCTCGACTTGACCAACTCGGCTCCGGCGGCCGCCAGATCCAGCCAATCGGGCGCATGCGGGCTGCTCAGGCGGGTATGGAAGCCGCTCAGGCAGATCCAGCGGATCGATCCGACCTGGACCGAGACGGTGGACCAACTGGCCGATTGCTCCAAGGGGACCTGATGGGCCGGATAATCGGCCATTATTTTATAACTTCCTTGATAAAAGGGTTTTATCTTCCATGCCGGTCTGCTATTGTAAGGCCTTTGGCCCCGGGGAAAAAGAAAAAACTCCCTTTGCGGCCATACCATCTATGGCCATACGGCGTCCAGAATGGAGCGACGGGACAAGGAACACACCGGCCACTTGAATAAAGGATGGGCGCGATTGTCATGATGATACCACAGCCAAAACAATACCGCGGACCTGGACGACGAACCGCTTGGGCATTGATTGCCGTAATCGCGATGGTATTACTGACGGCGCTGGCCGGCTGCGGCCGCCTGAAACCGGTCCCGCTGCTGGATGAGACGGTGAACGTCCCCGAGCGCAAGGTGATTGTCCTGTTCGTCGACGGCGTCAATCGGGCGGTCTTTAGCCAGATGCTGGCGGACGGCCAACTGCCGCAGATCGATCGCTACCTCGTCCAGCGGGGCGTGCGGGTGGCCAGCGCCGTCACCGCCGCCCCCTCGATCACCTACGCGATCACCACCACCTTCCTGACCGGACAGGTGCCGGCCCATCACGGGATCCTGGGCAACCGCTACTTCGACCGCGACCGCCTGTATTTCGCGGATTACACCTCGACCAAAACCTATCGGGACACCGACGCCGATTACCGCGCCGCGACGATCTACGAGATCCTCAACGACCGGATGAGCATCTCGATCCAGACCGCCATGCGGCGGGGCGTGTATCGCAAGATCGACAACTGGGCCAGTTCCGGCATCCGGTGGTTCTTCAACTTCCTCACCGAGATCGACGCCCTGACGGCCGAGCGGTTCTACCTGATCGGCGATATCGCCCGCCGCAGCGGCCACTGGCCGGCCCTGATCTTTGCCTATTTCCCGGCCACCGACGAGATCGGCCATCGCTACGGCCCGCATTCCCGTCAGTATCGCCGCTGCCTGCAAAACGTGGACGAGCAGATCGGCCGCATCGGCGGCGCCCTGGCCGCCAGCGGCCTGCTGGAGAGTACTTACCTGATCTTCGTGAGCGACCACGGCATGGCCGCCTGTGCCCGGTCGAATTACCTGTCCCTGGCCGAGGCCCTGTCCGACGAGTTTGGCGAGTTGCGGGTGACCGACAAGGGCCCGGGGCGCGAGATCCGCTGGGAGAAACGCCAGGGCTATTACCGGCGTTTCGACGTGGTGGTCTCCAACGGCGGCAACCGGCGGTCGATGATATACCGGCGCAGCGGCCCGGACTGGTCGGCGGCCGCCTCCGAGGACCAGATTCGGCCGCTGGCCGATTTCCTCGTCGGCCACGAGGCCGTCTGCCTGGCGGCCTACCCGGGCCCCCAGGGCGTGTGGGTGCAGAACGCCCGCGGCCGGGCCCTGATCCAGCGGCGCCGGCAACCCGGCGAATCCCTCGATGCCGGGCAATATCTCTACCGCGTGGTTGACGGCTCGGACCCGCTCGGCTATGCTGACGGGCCGTCCGCCGGCGGCCTGCTGGACGGCCGTTTTCACAGCGGCCGCACCTGGCTGGCGGCGACGAGCGAGACGGACTATCCCGACCTGGTGGTCCAGGCGGCCGAGCTGTTCGATTCCCGGCGGGCCGGCGACCTGATGGTCTTCGCCGCCGACGGCTGGGACTTCGCCCGCCGGGACGTCGGCGGCCACGGCAGCGTCGCGGCCGTGGACATGCAGGTGCCGATGGTCTTCGCCGGGCCGGGCATCCGCCGGGCCGGGACGATCCCCGCGGCCCGGACCGTGGATATCGCGCCGACAATAATTGACCTTATAGATCCGGATAAACTGAGGGGCCAATCCTTCGACGGCGGGAGCCTGCGACAGGAACTGTTCGGCCCCGAGCCGCCCGGGGCGCTCTTGGAGTAACCGCCAAGCCGTCCAGGCGTCGCCGGGCGGGGACCGTCCGGCAAACGCAGGAACCGATTCCATCCGTCCGCGGAACCGGCTGTGCCGCTCACGGCCGGACGGGACAAGACCTTATAGACAGGAAAGTACAGCCAATGCTGAAACGAACGCACAATTGCGGGCAGTTGCGGGCGGACGATATCGGCCAGGAAGTGGTGCTGGCCGGCTGGGCGCATTCCTACCGCGATCACGGGGGCCTGGTCTTCATCGATCTGCGGGACCGCGAGGGGCTCACCCAGCTGGTCTTCAACCCGGAATCGAATCCGCGGGCGCACGAGCTGGCCCGGTCGGTGCGGACCGAATGGGTCATCGCCGCCCGGGGCCGGGTCCGGCATCGCGGCGCGGGCCTGGAGAATCCCAAGCTGGCCACCGGCGCCATCGAGGTGGACACCCACGAGCTGGAGATCCTCAACAAGGCGCTGACGCCGCCGTTCGAGGTCGACGCCGCCGAGCGGATCGGCGAGGAGCTGCGGCTGCGCTACCGCTACATCGACCTGCGCCGCCCGTGGATGCACCGGATCATCAAGACCCGCGACTGGGCGACGGCCGTCATCCGCCAGTATCACCGCGAGCACGGCTTCTACGAGATTGAAACGCCGATCCTGGCCAAGAGCACCCCCGAAGGGGCGCGGGACTTCCTGGTGCCCTCGCGGCTGTCGGCCGGCGCGTTCTACGCCCTGCCGCAGTCGCCGCAGTTGTTCAAGCAGGTCCTCATGGTCAGCGGCATGGACAAGTACTTCCAGATCGCCCGCTGCTTCCGCGACGAGGACCCCCGCGCCGACCGCCAGGTGGAGTTCACCCAACTGGACGTCGAGATGAGCTTCATCGACATGGAGGACATCATCGCCGTCACGGAGGGCTGCTTCGCGCGGGTTTGGAAGGAGATCCTGGGCGTGGAGGTGCCCCTGCCGATCGAGCGGATCAGCTACGACCAGGCGATCCGGGACTACGGCATCGACCGGCCGGACATCCGCTTCGACATGAAGCTCAAGGAGATCACCGACATCGCCGCCGAGTGCGCGTTCCAGGTGTTCACCAAGACGGTGCAGTCGAAGGGCGTGATCAAGGGCCTCTGCGCCCCGGGGGCCGGGGAGTTTTCCCGCAGCGACATCGAGCGGGGCCTGACCGACTTCGTCGGCCAGTACGGCGCCCGGGGCCTGGCCTGGTTCAAGGTGACCGCCGGTCCCGACGGCCACGGGGCCCAACTGACCAGCAGTATCGCCAAGTTCTTCTCCGAATCGCAGCATCAGCAGATCATCCAGCGCTTCGAGGCCAGGCCGGGCGACCTGATCCTGCTGGTCGCCGGCGACGCCGACACCGTCAACAAGGCCCTGGCGCCGCTGCGCTGCAAGCTGGGCGAGGACCTGGGCCTGATCGATCCGGACCAATACCGATTCGTCTGGGTGGTGGATTTTCCCCTGATGGAATGGAACCCCCAGGAGAACCGCTGGGACAGCCTGCATCATCCATTCACCGCCCCGCGGCCGGAGGACATCGCCATGCTCGACGAGGATCCCCACCGGGTACGCTCCCAGGCGTACGACATCGTGCTCAACGGCAACGAGGTGGCCGGCGGCAGCATTCGTATCCATCAGCCCGAGCTGCAGGCGAAGATCTTCAGCCTGCTGGGCATCACGCCCCAGAACGCCGAGGAGCGCTTCGGCTTCTTTCTCAAGGCCCTTCGATACGGCGCCCCGCCCCACGGCGGGATCGCCTGGGGCATCGACCGGCTGATCATGCTGCTGGTGGGCACGGACAACATCCGGGACGTGATCGCCTTTCCCAAGACCCAGAAGGGCCAGTGCCTGCTGACCGAGGCGCCCGGCGGCGTCGATCCGGGCCAGTTGGCCGAACTGCACATCGAGATCCGCCCGCCGGGCCCGATAAGCTAAGTAGAAACGTATATTGTTTCATAGCATCAATAATCCGGGTGGCAGCCACCGAGTCCGCGAGGGGGATGGCGATTACCCATACCCGTCGGGTGGCAGTCTCAAGCAAGTCTGCGAGCTTGGGATTGGTGGTATGCCGCATCGGCTTGTTCAAGAAGGCGGGTTTTGTACGCGCGGCTAAAAAAACAGAGGCCGATGGGCGTGCCATCGGCCTCCGGCGTCCCGGCAGAAAGGGTGTTTACTGCCTTTGGGATAAGGGTTTTCCCCGGACCGTATTTCTCCAACGGAAAACACTGGGTATCAGGCATGAGCTATATCGACCGATTAAACGGGTCGATTCAGCAACTTCCACTCAGAATTTTTTTTCCTCCTTTTTCCCGTCTTTTCCACGTACCTCGTCGGGGTTCGCGGCACGAATCCCGCTTCTGCGCCCGGCGCTGCGTCGCGGGGCCGGCCGGCGGGGAATTTGCCCAAGCGCCCCGCCGCCGCGGCCGATACTGTGAATGCCGGCCGGGCCGGACCCGCGTCCGATATCGCCGCATCCTCCGATCGCATGCGACTGGAGCCCGCCCGGATTGCCCGAGCCTGGAGGAAAAGACCGGTGAAGACTTCCACCGCCGTTTTCGACGCCCTGTGGCGTCCCTGGATCACCCTGTCGCTGATCCTGGTGGTCTCCCTGGCCGTGCTGGGGGGCCTGTCCCTGCGGCAGTTCGGCCAGATCCGCCAACTGCAGCGGGCCCGCCTGCGGGAGCAGAGCGACCAGATGCGCGGCCAGCAGATCCTCGTCGGCCAGTTGATCGGCCTGCAGCACGACAAGCGGCAATTTGAGGATTCCCTCGTCCGCCAGTTACAGCAGTCCGAGCAGACCGTCCGGCAACAGCAGCAGGAACTCGCCCAGATCCATGCGGCCCTGCAGCAGCTCGAGAGCCAGATGCTTCAACTGCCCGCGGCCCCGGCGGCGGCCGCGGCCGGGGCGCGGCCGGGCGATTATGCCCGCCTGGAGGAACTCAGCCGCCAGATCGAGCAGTCCCGCCGCCAGATCGGCTCGGTCCTGCAGCGGATGAACTGGACCGAAGAGATCGTGGATCGCTATTCCGCCGGCGTGGGCCTGATCCAGGGCGAATACATCTTCGTCGATCCGCAGACCGAAAAGCCCCTGCGCTACCTGCACACGTCCATCTCGGCGGCCGAACCGGCGGCCGAATCCTCTCCCGGCGGCTCGATCCCGGCGGCCCAAACCGCCGGCTCGATCGATCCGGTCCTGCCGGTCAGCGTCAACGGCCAAGGCCGCATCCTGTCGGTGCCCTTCACCGGGACCGGCTTTTTGGTCGATACACAAGGCCATATCCTCACCAACAAACACGTCATCGAGCCCTGGAGCATCACGCGGGAATACCGCCACGTCCTCCAGGCCGGCTACGAGGGGCGCCTGGCCCTGTTTCGGGTGTTCTTCGCCGGCCAGGCCGAACCGTTCAACCTGCAGGTGGACGCGTCCTCGAGCAGCCAAGACGTCGCCCTGCTGACGGCGGACATCGGCACGGTCCGCCTGCCGGTTCTGCCCTGCCAGGCGGATCCCCAGGCGGTCAAGGCCGGCCAGACGGTGCTGGTTTTGGGCTACCCCACCGGATTCGATATCCTGCTGGCCCGGCTGGACCCCCAGCAGCGCCAAGAAATCGAGGACACCTGCCACGGCTCCCTGGACGAGATGGCCCGCCTCCTGAGCCGCCGCGGCATGATCCAGCCGCTGGGCACCCGCGGCATGTGCGGCCGGGTGGGACCGGACAAGATCGTCTACGACGCCCAGACCGCCATCGGGGCCTCGGGCGGCCCGGTCATCAATCCCGAGGGCATGGTCGTGGCGATCAACACCGCCCTGCTGCGGAGCTTCGCCGGGACCAACTTCGGCATCCCCATCGCCGCCGGCCTGGAACTGCTCGAGTCGCATGATAATCCGCCCGAGCCCGCCGGTAATCCCTGAGCCGAAAATTATCGTAAATACTTACGAAAAAGATGTTTACGATTATCTATCGCCCAGTGCCCCCCTGCCCGGCGAAATCCGATCGCTAAATAAACCTTTCCCGCGGCTTCATCCGATAAGTATCACAGCGGAAATACCTGGCCTCGCCGAGCAGCCTGAGGGAGCGTTACATGAGTTGTCCCTATATCAATGCATCTAACCCATTGTGCAGTGAGCATTTAAGTCTTCAACACCTCGAGGACGCCTTCGAGTTCTGCACCGGGAGATACCAACTCTGCTCGTTGTACCTGCGGATGAGCCAATCCGGCCTGTATCCGGTGGGGGCGACTGTGGACCGGGACCATGAACTGGCGGCGCCGGTCGTGTCGGTCTGACCCGTTCGGCCAGGGTATGACATTACCGAACAATCTTGCGACATGCCAATCGGCGAAGGGCCTTCACGGTGGAACCGGAACCCGCACAACGCCGTCGCACCGCCCGTCCGGCGCCCGCGCCCGCCGGACCGGCGCGCCCCTGGCCGTTCAGCCAGATCCCCCTTTTTTTGGACTACCTGGTCTGTGAGTGCGGCCTGTCGGCCAACACCATCCAGGCGTACGGCCGCGACCTGGAGCGCTTCGGCGCCTATTGCCACCATCGACAGCTCAACGATCCGCAGAAGCTCACCGCCGATCATTTACAGGGCTATGCCCGGGACCTGTCCCGGAAATCGCTGGCCTCCTCGACGGTGGCCCGCCACCTGGTGACCCTGCGGATGTTTCTGCGGTTCCACGTGCTCAGCGGCCTGCTTCTCAAGGATTTCTTCAGCCTGCTGGAGGCCCCCAAGACCTGGCGGCGGCTGCCCGGCGTGCTCAGCCGCGAACGGACCAACCGCCTGATCGAGGCGGTCGATCCGGACGGGGCGTATCGGCTGCGGGACCGGGCCCTGCTGGAGCTGCTCTATGCCACCGGGATGCGGGCGGCCGAGGCCGCCGAGCTGCGCTGCCAGGACGTCAACTTCCAGGTGGGCTACCTCCGCTGCATCGGCAAGGGCCGCAAGGAGCGGATCATTCCCGTCCATGATGAGGCGCTGCGGTTATTGCAGGAGTATCTCGAGCAATTACGCCCCCAACTGCTGGGCGAGAAGTCGTGCCCGCAGGTGTTTGTCAGCCGCACCGGCCGGCCGCTGAGCCGCATCGAGATCTGGCGGATCGTCCGGAAGGCGGCCCTTGCCGCCGGCCTGCAGGGCAAGGTCACCCCGCACACCCTGCGGCACTGTTTCGGCTCCCACCTCCTGCAGGGCGGCGCGGACCTGCGCAGCGTCCAGGAGATGCTCGGCCACGCGGACGTGACCACCACCCAGATCTACACCCACGTGGACCAGGAGCACCTGCGCCGGATCCACAAGCAATTCCACCCCCGCCCCTAGCCCGCACAATCCATCGAGAAACGCAAGCCAAGGGGAAACGCATAATGATTCGTTATGTCATTCCCGCGAAAGCGGGAATCCAGGATTCCCTTGGCGTTATGGACATCCGACGAGACGCAGGCGTCAACGAGCAAGTTGCATGATTCTTCCTACGTTTCCACCTATTCGGCCAGCCAGCGGGCCGCCTGCTCGGCGTGATAGGTAACGATCAAATCCGCGCCCGCCCGTTTCAGGCCGGTCAGGATCTCCAATACGACCGCCCTTTCCTCCAGGTAGCCCCGCTCGGCGGCCGCCTTGATCATGGCGTACTC
>JAFGFX010000053.1 GCA_016930855.1 Sedimentisphaerales bacterium
GGCAGAATAGGATTATCGGACGTCAGCCGGGCGGTTGAAGGGGTTTTTCCATAGACACGACGGGGATAGACCTTAGGATACGGTCTGCCAGATAGGATTTGCCAGACATGGTTGGCCAGATACGGTTTGACAGAGATTTGCTTTGTCGAAACGGGGCCTGGATGGCCGCCATCCTGGCATAAATGTACCCTGGCGCCGGGCGGATACAGGGGTGTTCCGTCGGATCTCTCTGAGCCGGCCGGTGTTTTCGAGAGGGCATCGGACAGCAGAGTATCGATCTATCCGGGAGCGGATTGCATGAAGGCACTGGTCCTAACCGAATACAACCGTCTGGAATATAAAGAGATACCGCTGCCGACGCCGCAGGCGCACGAGGTGTTGATTGCGGTAAAGGCCTGCGGGATCTGCGGCAGCGACGTGCACGGGATGGACGGCAGCAGCGGCCGACGGATCCCCCCCATCGTCATGGGCCACGAGGCCGCCGGCGTCATCGAGCAGGTGGGCACCCAGGTAAGCGGCTTCCAGGCGGGCGATCGGGTCACCTTCGATTCGACGGTGTACTGTGGCCGGTGCCACTTCTGCCGGCAGGGCCGGATCAATCTCTGCGACGACCGACAGGTGCTGGGGGTATCCTGCCGCGAATACCGCCGGCAGGGCGCGTTGGCCGAGTACCTCGTCGTGCCCCAGCATATCCTCTACCGGCTGCCGGAGACCCTCTCTTTCGAGCAGGCGGCGCTGGTCGAACCGCTGTCGGTGGCGGTTCACGCGGTCAGCCGGGCGCCGATCCGCCTGAACGATACCGCCGTGGTGGTGGGGGCCGGCATGATCGGCCTGCTGGTCATCCAGGTCCTGCGGGCGTCGGGGTGCGGCCGGATCGTCGCGGTGGATATCGATCGGCGGCGGTTGGAGTTGGCCGGCTCGCTGGGAGCGGATATCACCTTGGACGGCCAGACCGATGACGTGGCCCGGCAGGTTCTGGAGCGGACAAACGGCCGGGGGGCGGATCTGGCCTGGGAGGCGGTGGGCAACCCCGCCGCGATACAGACCGCGATCGCCTGCCTGGGCAAGGGAGGCTCGCTTACCCTGGTGGGCAATATCACCCCGGAAGCCGTACTGCCCTTGCAGGCGGTGGTCACGCGGGAATTGAGCCTGTTCGGCTCCTGCGCGTCCCGGGGGGAGTACCCGGCGTGCCTGGACCTGATGGCCCGCGGGGCGATCCGTCTGGACCCCCTGATCAGCGCCACGGCCCCGCTGGCCGAGGGCGCCGCATGGTTCCGACGCCTGGCGGACAACAGGGAAGGTCTTCTGTTGAAGGTGATTCTGACGCCATGAACCAGATAAAAACCGGCATCATCGGCTGCGGCAAGGTGGCTCACCTGCACGCCGCGGCCCTGCGCGACGCACCGGAGTCGGCGTTTACGGCGGTTTGCTCCCGCAGCCGGGACAGGGCCCGGGCGTTCGCCGAGCGCTACCGGGTGGCCGCCTTCACCGACCTGGATGAATTTTTCGACCGTTCCGGCGTGGAGGCGGTGATCGTCTGCACGCCCCACCCGGCCCACGCGGCCGCGGCGATACGGGCGGCCCGGGCCGGCGTGCATGTCCTGGTGGAAAAACCGCTGGCCGCCTCGCTGGCCGACTGCGACGCGATGATCGACGCGGCCGAGCAGGCGGCGATCAAGCTGGGCGTCGTCTCGCAGCGGCGGTTCTACGCGCCCGTCCAGCGGGTCAAAAAGGCGATCGACGACGGCAAGATCGGCAGGCCCGTCCTGGCCCAGGTCACCATGCTCGGCTGGCGGGACGAGACGTATTACCAGAGCGATCCCTGGCGGGGCCGCTGGCGGGCCGAGGGCGGCGGTGTCCTGGTCAACCAGGCGCCGCATCAACTCGATCTTTTGCAATGGTTCCTGGGGCCCATCGAGGAGTTGTTCGGCTACTGGGCCAACCTGAATCATCCCACCATCGAGGTGGAGGATACGGCGATCGCGGTCCTGCGGTTTCGCAGCGGCGCCCTGGGCGCCATCCTGGCCAGCAACGCCCAGAACCCGGCCCTGTACGGCAGGGTGCACGTCCACGGCGCCAACGGCGCGTCGATCGGCGTCCAGACCGACGGCGGCGCCATGTTCGTGGCCGGCATGTCGGATATCGCCGAGCCGCCGATCAACGACCTCTGGACGGTGCCGCGGGAGGAACACTGTCTCGAGAAATGGCAACAAGAGGATGCGGATTTCTTTGGGACGATCCAGGCCACCGAATACTATCATAAGCTCCAGGCGCAGGATTTTCTCCAGGCGATCCAGCAGGACCGCGACCCGCTGGTGACCGCCAGCCAGGGGCGCGTCACCGTGGAGATCTTCACCGCCATCTACCGGGCCCAGCGGGATAAGGCCCCGGTGCGATTTCCCCTATCGGCCGAGACCGACCGGGACGACTACGACGGCCGGTATATCACACCGCCCTAGGAAAGCGAAAGGACGCCGATCATGCTAACCATGCTGGAAGTGGTGGGGACCTCGACAAAAAGCTTTTCCGACGCGGTCCGAACGGCGGTGGATCGGCTCCTCGAAGACGGCAAACGCGTGCATTTCTTCGAGGTCATTGAGCAGCGCGGGGCGGTCCGTGAGGGAAAGCTCAAGGAGTTCCAGGTCAAGGTCAAGATCGCCGTCGAGATGTAGCCGGCCCGAAACGCACCGTACCGGGCCATTCAAATCGATCCGCCTATACGAAAACATCGTGCCGGAATTGTCTGGAAACTCTGACGCAACCGGTAGGGGCGAAAACCATGATACAGCCGGAACGGATTCAACGACTCAACCGCCACGATGATCGGGACGGCGCGTACGTGCTCTACTGGATGCAGTCGGCCCAGCGGGCTGAATACAACCACGCCCTGGAGTACGCCATCGGCCAGGCCAATCGATGCGCCCGGCCCCTGCTGGTGTTTTTCGGCCTGACCGACGACTATCCCGGGGCCAACGAGCGACACTACACCTTTATGCTCGAGGGCCTGCGGGAGGTCCAGCTCGATCTGGCCAAACGGGGGATCGCCTTCGCCGTCCAGCACGTCCCCCCGGACGAAGGGGCGGCGCGTCTGGCCCGGCGGGCCTGCCGGCTAATTACTGACGAGGGGTACACCGAGATCCAGCGGCGCTGGCGGCGCCGGGTAGCGCGGACGATCGACTGTCCGCTGATCCAGGTGGAAACCAACGTCGTCGTGCCGGTCGCGACCGTATCGAACCGGGAGGAATACGCCGCCGCGACCATCCGGCCGAAGATCCACCGGCACCTGGAGGCGTTTTGCCGGCCGCTGAGGAAACGCCAACTCAACCGGTCGTCGCTGGACCTGGATGTCCCCCGCCTCGATCTGGGCGACGTGGACAGGGTCATCGCCCGTCTGGACATCGACCGGGGCGTGTCCCGCTCGGACGTCTACGTCGGGGGAAACCGCCGGGCGCAGGCGCTGCTGCGACGATTCATCCGGTGCAAGCTGGACGCCTACGCCGACGACCGCCACGATCCGAACCGCGACGGAGTGTCGCACCTTAGCCCCTATCTGCATTTCGGCCAGATCTCGCCGCTCTACGTCGCCCTGCAGGTTCGCCCCGCCGATAGTCCCGGCGGCGCGGCGTTTCTGGAAGAACTGATCGTGCGGCGGGAGCTGGCGGTGAATTTCGTCCGCTATAACCGCTTCTACCGGACCCTGGGGTGCCTGCCGAACTGGGCCCGCAACCAACTGAAGGCCTGCGCCCGCGACAAGCGGCCCTACGTCTATCGCCTGGAGGAGCTGGAGGCCGCCCGGACGCACGATCCCTACTGGAACGCGGCCCAGCGCCAAATGGTGCTGACCGGCAGGATGCACGGCTATATGCGGATGTACTGGGGTAAAAAAATCCTGGAATGGACCCGCTCGCCCGGCCAGGCCTACCGGATCGCCGTGTACCTCAACGACAAATACGAGCTGGACGGCCGCGATCCGAACGGCTACGCGGGCATCGCCTGGTGCTTCGGCAAGCACGACCGGCCCTGGGCCGGCCGGCCGATCTTCGGAAACGTGCGCTACATGAACGCCGCCGGCCTGAAACGCAAGTTCGACGCCGACCGCTACGCGGCGCGGTTCAACGCGCCGTGAACGGATCCGCCGCCGGGTCGTGGGCGTCAAAAGTCCCGGGCGGAAATCTCCGGATCGAGATCGGCGCCAACGGAGTTTGCCCCTCTACAGGGTGCGCTGGCAGCCCAAGAAAGAAGCCCCTGGTTCGCGACATACACCGGTAGTTGTTGCCCACCCGCAGTGAGAATCCGTTGGCCGAGGCTTCGGTGGCCCATAAGAGAAATCGCCGGTACGCAGCAGGGACCGGCAACGCAGGCCCACCCGCAGAGCGGATCAGTTGGCCGGGGGGGCGGCGCCCTCAAGGCGGGCGGCGATCTCCTCCGGATAGGGGATGCGCAGCTTCCAGCCGACCTGCAGGACGTCCGGATTCTTGATCAGGCCTCGATTGGCCTGATAGATCTCGTTCCAGTAGCGCCCATGGCCGTAATATTTCTCCGAGATGTCGCTGAGGTTGTCGTTTTTTTGGACCACGTAATACTGCGGTTCCTTGGTCTCGGCCGGCTCGGGTACGGCGATCGGCTCGGTCAAATCCGTATACTGTCGCAGGGCCGGGACCACGTCGTCGCCGCCGACCGGCCGGGGGCCGGTCGCCTCGGCGCTGCGATCCCTGCCGGCCGGCATGACGATCTCGATAACCGGTTTGGTCCCGGCCAGATCCGGCCCAGGCCCCGCGGGCGTTCCGGAAGTGTCATTATCCGGTGGCGCCGGGGGATTTGGCTGTTGAGGTTCATTATTTCCCCCGACCTGCATCAACGTTCCGTCTTGAGGTTGCCCCGGTTCGCTTGGCGGCGACTGGTCTTTGCGCATCTGAAAGACGATCAATACGACAACCAGCACAACCCCCACGACGATCCCGATCTTCCATTCGCTCCGCATGACACACCTCCCTGTGACGGTCTTTTCGGCCGTAAAACCCCGAACCGTAATGCGGTTGACAAAACCAACTGAACCGGGCCGCCGAACCAGATCCGATCAGGCCGGCCAAATCACTCGGCGGATCTCCCGGCCGGCCTCGACGGATCAACCAGAGCGATCCCCTGGTGTTCAACAATGCACCCGGACCGCTGTAAGTCCTTATACGACAATATAATACACCTGCCGGCAACCGGCGGCCGCCAAATGCCCCGGACGGCCTTTTACTCGTTGGGAAGTTATTATACCCATTCGCTGATCTATTGACAACGAAACAGGCGGACCGGCGGCCGGGATTTTTCGCCGCCGGGGAACCGACTCAGGCGGTCGTGGGTTTTTCCTTGCGGCCGATTCCCACGGGACGGGCGGCCGCCTGCTTCTTTTCCGGTTGTTCGGCGCGGGCGCCATACAGCAGGGGGGCGGCGATCCCGATCGAGGAATACGTCCCCACAAAAATCCCAATGAACAGAACATAGTTGAATCCCCGCAGGCCCGGGCCGCCCCAGATGTACATGATGATCAGCACAATCATCGTGGTCCCCGAGGTCAGGATCGTACGGGAGAGGGTCTGGTTGATGCTGTTGTTGATGATATGGGACGACAGGGTCGCCAGTTTGCCGCGGTTTTCGCGGATGCGGTCGAACACGACGATCGTATCGTTCATCGAGTACCCGATCACGGTTAGAAATCCGGCGATCATCGGCAGGTCGATCTTGAAATCGCTGATCAGCAGGAAACGCCCCACGGCGGTTTCCGACAACCACGCCGACGCGGCCACCATGCCCATGGCGATGCTGACGTCATGGACCAGGGCGATGACGGCCGCCATGCCGAACCGCACCGTCCCGAACCGAATCCAGATGTAGATGATGATCGCCACCAGCGAAAAGACGATCGCCACCAGGGCGTCGTTGCGGCTCTTGCTGCCCACGGAGGGATCGATCTGGGTGACCTGGGGCAGCGAGGTGGTCCAGTCCAGCGTCTCGCGGAACCACCCGGTGATCCCGGCGGCAAACTCATCCCAATCGACCTCGCCGCCGCCGTAGATCAACTCGCGCGGCAGAACGGCCAGTTCGACGGCCGACAGGGGCTGGTCGTTCGCGACCGCCTTGTTGTCCGGGGCGAACAGGGCGAAGGGATTGTCGCCGAAATGCTCGAAGCCGCTGCGGGTGCGGCTCCGTTCGAACCGCTCGCGCAGACGGGGCATGGTTTCGGTCTGGGTTTCGCCGAATTGCGTCCGCAGCCAGAGGCCGCCCTGGTACTCCTGGAGGTAGGGCCGTTGCCGGACGAGCTCCTCGGTAACCCGGGCGCTTTGCACGTCCCGGACCGCCAGCGATTCCAGTACGTCGAGTTTTCCTTCCAGGGCCGTGAGCACCGCCCGGCTGACGATGGGATCGGTGGCGATCTGGCCGTACTGCACCGGCGACATGTGCGTCAGGGCCGCGCGGATGATCCGCCGGACGCGGTCGGCGTTGGTCTGGGCCACCTGGACGCGGTAGGAGGACGGCTCGTCGCCGCCGGTCACGGTGGCTTGATCCATGTCGCCGACGCGCTGGTCCTCGGCGGTGGTGCGGATCTGCCGCTGCAATTCCTCGGCGTCGAGGGTGGCGCCGCCCTGGACGGTCAGCATGACGTCCAGGCCGTCGTCCCGCTTGTGGACCGACTCGATCTGCACGGGGGCCAATTTCAAGAGGGCCCGCTGGAGCACGTCGCGCACCGTGTTCAGGTTGGTCTGGTTGGTGACCAGGGTGAACTGGCCCGGCTCGCTCTCGCCGGTGACCACGGCGTTGCCCATGCGCCGGGGGTCCTGGGCCTCGCGGGCGGCCTGGCGGACGGCGTCCTGGATCTGGGCCGCCGTCAGGGGCGACCCGGCCGTTTTCTGCAGCGCCACCTTGAGGCGGTTGGTCTCGGTGGTGACGATCTCGAATTCCTTGCGCGGGTCATTGTCGCGGAAGATGCGCTGGACCCGGGCATTTTCGATCTGGGGGTAGCCCATCTCCCTGCCGGCCTGCTGCACGGCGGCCTCCACGTCGGCGCGGGTCATCTCCTTGCCGGCCTCGTTGAGCACCACGTGGATATTGGTCCCGCCGGTGAACTCGATGGAGTACTTGCTGTTGGTCTGCTCGTCGCGGCCGAGAAATACGATCCAGGCGCCCACCACGACCAGCGCCGAGACGATGAAGAACACCGGCCGGGCCCGCATCCAGTCCACCTGCGCGTTCTTGATGAACTGCAACATCCGGATCTTGTTTTTCAGCCAGCGGCGGCCGGTGAACAGGTCGAACACGGCCCGGGTAACGAACAGCGCCGTGAACATGCTGCTGACGATGCCGATCATCAGCGTCAGGGCGAATCCCTTGACCTCTTCCGAGGCGAGCAGCCACAGGATCAGGGCCGTCACGAACGTCGTCACGTTGGCGTCGATAATCGTGCTCAGGGCCCGGCTGTAGCCGTTGTGGATGGCCATGCGCAGGGACGAGCCGCGGGTCTGTTCCTCCCGAATCCGCTCGAACACCAGCACGTTGGCGTCCACCGCCATGCCGATCGTCAGGATCAGACCGGCGATGCCGGGCATGGTGAACGTCGCCCGGCTGAAGGCCATGATCCCCGTGATCAGCAGCAGGTTCATGAACAGCGCCAGGTCGGCCAGGCTGCCGGCGAACATGTAATAGACCAGCATGAAACCCGCCACGGCGATCAGGCCGATCATCCCGGCCTTCAGTCCGGAGGCCAGATTGTCATGGCCCATCGTCGGGCCGATGGTGTTTTCGCTGATGGGCTGATCGCTCAGGCGGGCCGGCAGCGAGCCGGCGTTCAACTTGTCCACCAGGTCCTGGACCTCCTGCGGCGTGAAGCTGCCGCGAATGATCCCGCTCTGGTAGATCGGCTCATCGATGCTGGGGGCCGAGATGGCCTCGTCGTCCAGGAAGATGCCCAGCAACCGGTCCTTGTGGGCCTTGGTCAGGTCCCAGAACAGGCTGGTGCCCGCCTCGTTGAAGCTGAATCCCACGGCGGGGCGGCCCAACGAGTCGCTGGTGGGGCGGCAGTTGCGCAGCTGCCAGCCCTCGCCCCCCGGGACATGCAGCATGGTCTCTTCCGGCCGGTTCGAGGCCAACACGTAATCCACGCCGAGGTACACCCCGCGGACCACGTCCCGCCGGAAATCGTCCGGCGAGCGGATTTGCATCCAGGCGTACTTGTCATCGCTGGAGCGGATCGGGCCCACTTCCTGGAGGCCCTCGGTATAGCGCTCGATCTCGCTGTTGGTCAATTCGCCGGGCAGCGGAATGATCCGATATTCCAGCACGCCCGCCCCGCGGAGCTTGCGCTTGAGATCCTCCGGATCGTCCAGCCGGCCCTTGATCTTGGCGTACGGTTCGTACGCCTCCAAGGCCCGATCGATAAGGCCCTGTTCGGCCAGATGGGGATACCTGGTCTTGAGTTCCTGGATCCCCGTCTGCCGCTTGGAGCCCGTCGTCTCGGCGACCATTTCCAGCGACCGGGGATCGAAGTTTGCGGACTCCAATTCCTGCCAGGCCTGGGAATATTTGGCCTCCAGACCCTCCGGGCCCCGCAAGGTTTCGTTGAGCCGATCCAGGGTCCGCCGGGCCTCGATAAATGCGCGGATGGGGGCGGCGTTCCCGGGGGTGTTCTCCCCGGCCAGCAGGGCGACCTGGGCCGTGCGGTTGGGATCATCCAATTGCGCCCACTTCAAATACAGCGCATCCACGCGGCGCTGGAGCACCTGCAGATCCGTCAGCGTTTGCCGGGCCTGCTGCTCGGCCTGCAGGGCCTTTTCCAACTGGGATTCGGCGGTTTGCTGGGCATCGTAGGCCGCCGCCAGCGACTGCAATCCCTTGAATTGCTCGGGGGCCTTTTGCGTCAACGAACGAAACGTCTCTTCCCGGCCGCGGCGATAGTCCTCGTCGCTCATGCCGGCCGGATGGATCAGCGCCTGACGAACCGGCCGCAGATCGATGTTGTACTGCATCAGGGCCTCAAGCGCGTTCTGGTAGTTCGCCCGCAGCTCCCGGCTCTGCTGGGTGGCCAGCGGCATCTGAATCTCGATCCGGTCCGCTCCATGGGGGCGCCAGATCAGGTTGGCCTTGTCGCTCGGATCGATTCGCTGGCGCAGGATACGGATCATGTCCTGGGCCGCCGTGGAGCCGCTGGAGGGGACGTACCCGGTCGTGTCGATCTGGTACAGCAGGCTGGTCCCTCCCTCCAGGTCGATACCGCGCTTGAGTTTCTTGTCCGGCGGCCAAACATTCCAGGCGCAGAGCACCGTGATAAACGCAATAATGGCAAACTTCACCTTGAGATTCATGTATACGCCTTTGCCTTTCCTAAAGTCCGTCCGATCCCATCCCGTTTCGGCGAACCGTGCGGGCGGCCGGATCATTCGAAACGAGGTTCCGCCGGAACCTGCCATTGCCGTTGCCGGTTCGGCCGAGCGGGCATCCCGATCCCGTGGCCCACCGGCCTTTCTGTTATTGTCTGTTACCCTTCCGGCCTCGGCCGCCGGCCGGTCCGCGACTCGCCGAATCCGCGGCGCCGGCGGTAGGCCCTAGGCCGGCGGGGATTCCTCGGTCAATACCTTGCCTATCGCGCTGCGGACGATGCGCATCTTGGCGTTGGTGGTCTCGTCGATCTTCAGGACCACCTCGTCCTCCCGGACGTCCACGATCGTGCCGATGATCCCGCCGATGGTGCGGACGCGATCGTTCTTCTTGAGCTGCTTGAGCATCTGCTGCTGCTCGTTCTGGCGTTTTTTCTGGGGCCGGATCATCAGGAAATAGATGATCACGAACATCAGCGCCAGGGGGATCAGCATGCTGTTGTCGAAGGCGCAGGGCTTGTTGCCTACCTTTTCCTTTTCGCCGGGGTTCACCTGCTTGGTTCCGCTGTCCGTTTCGGCGGCGGTATCCGTCGCACCCTCGCCGGGCGTTCCCTCGGTCGACTCGCCGCCGCCGGCCTGGGCCAATAGGGCGTTCCATATCTCCTGCATGATTATCCTTTCTCTTGGGTCCCGTGATCAATGATCCCGGCACGCGTCGCCGGCGTGCGGCGCCCGGCCGTAGTCGCGCCACGGCCGGGCCCAGTCGGCAAACCGATCCTGCCGGATCGCCTGGCGGGCCTGGGCCATCAGCCGCTGATAAAACGCCAGGTTGTGCAACGATACCAGGATCGGCCCGGTCATCTCGTTTACTAAAAAAAGGTGCCGCAAATACCCGCGGGAAAAATTCCGGCAGGCATAGCAATCACACTGCTCGTCCAGCGGGCCGTCCTGCCGCTTGTATTGTTCGTTCCGCAGCTTGAGGGTGCCCTCCCGGACAAAGGCACAGGCGTTGCGCCCGTTGCGGGTGGGCATCACGCAATCGAACATGTCGATGCCGTGCTCGATCGCCCGAACCAGGTCCCGCGGCGAGCCGACGCCCATCAGGTACCGCGGCCTGGCCTCCGGCAGGCGGCAGGCGGTGAAGGCCACCGTCTGGATCATGGCCTCGGGGCTTTCCCCGACGCTGAGCCCCCCGATCGCATAGCCGGGAAAATCCATGTTTATGAGTTCGTCGCAGCAGAACTCCCGCAGGGCCCGATCCGTGCCGCCCTGCACGATGGCGAACATCCACTGGTCGCTCCGCCGGTGGGCCTGCCGGGACTGCCGGGCCCAGCGCAGGGTTCGTTCGACCGCCAGCCGCAGGCGCTGCGGCTCGCACGGCAGGGACACACACTCGTCAAAGGCCATGATGATATCGGCCCCCAACGCGTTTTGCACCTGCGTGGCCTTCGCGGCGCTCAGGCGAACCGGCTGGCCGTCGATATGGGAGGCAAATTCCACCTGGTCGTCGTCGATCCGCCGCAGGCTGCTCAGGGAAAACACCTGAAACCCGCCGCTGTCGGTCAGGAGGGGAGCGTCCCAGCCCATGAACCGGTGCAATCCTCCCAACTCGGCCACCACCTCCGCTCCCGGCCGCAAGAGCAGATGATAGGTGTTGGCCAGCACCATGGATACCGACACGTCGGTCAACTGCCGGGGGGTCAGGCCCTTGACGCTGGCCCGGGTCCCCACCGGCATGAACACCGGCGTGTCCACCGTCCCGTGCGGCGTGGTCAGCCGCCCGCAGCGGGCGTAGCACTGGCGGCTGCGGGAAAGAACCTCGAAGGAAAACGCCGGCGGGGCCAAGCGATCCTGGGAGGTGCTCGATACATGTCCCGTCATCGTGATGCTCACTGCATGATCCTGACCGCCGGGCTCACCGCCGGCTGGCAACTTTAGACACCCCTAATAGGCCCGTACCAGCATCGACTCCGGATAGTAATAACTCAGGATCGATACGCAATCCTCGCCCAGCCGGGCCAGCTGCTGGGTGCCGCACTGGCACAATCCCACGCCGTGGCCCCAGCCATGCCCGTTCTCAAAACGCCAGACGGTCCCGCCGTCGGCCAGATCGTACCAACTGCTGCGCAGGGGCGTCTCGTCGCGGTGGACGGCCAGGCGAAAGTCCTCCGCCCGCAGGCGGGCGCGCCGGCCGTTTGTGCCGACCAGTTCCAGTTTTTCCACCCGCCCGTACGGGCTTTGGGCCACCACGCGGATATCCGCGATTTCGGCCAGGTCCTTCAGGGCGGCGTACCGCTCGATCAGCCGCTGGCTGACCACCGGTTTCGAAATGGCCAGGGGCGCCCACCGGTAGTATTCCTGCCGGGCCACCTTGCCGCAATAGGGGCACACCGTGCCCTTCAAGGCCGGCAGATCCTCGCCGAACACCGCCGCGGCATCCTGGGTATGTCCGCCGCAGGTGGAACTGTAATAGGCGGGGAAGAGCTTTTCGCTTCCCTTCCAATCGCAGGTGAGCACCACCCCGCGGGTCTGGCGGATCGCCTGACTGGTCCGGCCGGTCTCCCGGGCGACGCCGCCGTACACCTGGCTGCTCTGATCGCTGCTCAGGTCCCAATCGCCGCGGCCGCCGCGGATATGCATCTGGTAGAGGGCATAGGTGCGGCTGGCGATACTCTGGGCCCGCAGGGCCGCCGGGTGCCAGTAGGACGGCATCTCGGAACCAATCACCCCGGCCAGATAATCCTCGATATCCACCCGGTTGACCACGGCGAACCGATCCGACGATTCCGCCAGCAGATGCAGGCGGCCCCGGTAGCGCCGCGGCGGATCAGCCGGCAATTCCAGGACAGCGCCGTCGGACGGACGGATCTCCAGCTCCCGGCCGGCCGCCAGGGCATCGAGCGCCGCCGGATCAGCGGCCGGAACGCGGCATTCCCAGCGCCCCGCGCGGCGGCTCAGCCGGCAGGCCCGGCCGGTAGGCACTCGCAGCGGTTCCCGGCCGGCGGCGGCGGGCCGAATCTCCAGCGAACCGGCCGGGCAGACGACCTCGAGTTCGCCGGCGTGAAACAATAACACCCGGACCTCCACCCCGCTGGGCTGGGCCGCCATGGGCACCGGATCGCGCGCCGCGGACCATCCCTCCTCCGCCGCGCGATCCTTGCCGTCGCAGCCGATGAACCATCCGATAAAGAAAAGAGACCCGAGGGTCCCGTATAAAAACGCCTTTTGGTATTGGCCCATGAATAATCCGGTTAGCTACCGATCATTGCCCGTCCATACCTTCACTCTAACAAAACCCGTCGTCCGGACATGACCACGCCCTGGTTTGGCCGGCCCGGTCGGTTTTATTAGACGCTCTTATACCCTAACCTCGATACGCCCGCGGCGCGGCTCGGGATCGTCGTTTGCGCCTGCCGTCCTCCGGCCCCGCCGAGGGGGGCGCCGGCGGCGGACCAGGCGGCCTGCCGCCCGGGCATCATTCATCCAGGGTTCGCAGGGCAATCCCCCGCTCCTTCAAGCGCTGCTTGACCTCCATCAGGCTGGTCATGCCAAAGTTCTTGCAGCCCAGCAGTTCCGCCTCGGTGCACTGGGTCAGATCGCCGATGGTGTTGATATTGAGCCGCTGGAGGGCCTTGCGGGCCCGCACGGACAATTCCAGTTCGGATACCGGCTGGGCCAGCAAATCGTTGGCCTCCTGGAGGGCCTGCTCTTCCTCCTGCGTGCTTTTGGACCGGGAATCCTTGCGTTCCTCCAGCATCTGGCCCAGCCGCAATCCCTTCTGCACCAGGATGCTCTTGATCTCCTGCAGGCTGGTCTCGCCGAAGTTCTTGTAGGCCAGCAGCTCCTGCTCGGTCACCCGCAGCAGATCGCCGACGCATTTGATGTTCATTTTTTTCAGGCAGTTGCGCGAGCGCACGGACAGCTCGAAATCGCTGATGGGGATCTGCAGGACCTGGTTGCGCTTGTCCACGCGCCGCTCCTGGTCCTCGTCGTAGTACATGGTCATGCTGGATTCGATATCCTTGAGGAACAGGCGGGCCCGCCCGTGATTGGGATAGGCCGCCAGCACCCGCTTGACGCACTCGCGGGCCAGCTCATAGTCCTCCCGATCCTCATACAACACCGCCAGGTTCAGCAGGGCGCTGACGTGCACCGGGCCGCTGGCCAGGCAGCGCTTGTAGGTCTCGATCGCGACGTCTTCGTCCCCGTACAAATCACAGCCGTAGGCCAGGGCGAACAGGGCCCGCGTGTGACTGGGATCGAGGCAAACGGCCTGCTTGTACTCGGCGAGGGCCTCCTCCCGGAGCCCCTCGGCGTCGCGCAGGCATCCCAGCTGATAATGATATTCCGCCCGGATCTCCCCGATCCGGGAGGCCTTCTTCAGACGGGCCTGGGCCTCTTCGATGTGCCCCTGGCGCCGCAGGCACTCGACCACCTCCATGGCGATATTGAAGCCTTCGTAGCCCTTCTCCTCGGCCAGCTCGAACTCCCGGATCGCGGCCTCGTAGTCGCCCAATTCCCGCAGGCAGCAGGCCTTCAGGTAACACTGCATGCTGCCCGGACCGGCCCATTCGAACCACTTGATGGCCTCGGTATAGTCTCCCAAGGCGTAAAAACCCTGGGCCGCCTTGGTGGCCATCACCGGATTGCGGGAATAGCCGGATGCCCGCTTCTTGGCCTCCGGATCGAAGGTCTCGGCAAACTCCAGGCGCTCCCGCTGACCGCTGCGGACCGTGCGCAGCAACGTCTCGAACTGTTCGTCCGTCAGGGGCTCGCCCGTGTCGAAAATCATGGCGGTTATTTCCTGTACCTGAGTACTCATAGCCTTTAGCCTCCCCAGGATGCTTGAACCTTATCTTCCTGAAGCCTCAATTTTATAAACCTAGTATTATAGAGCGGGCCGGCAAACTTGCAAGGCCAAATCGACCCGGCCAGCCGCCCTTTGGCGATTCGGCAACCAGGAAAGACAGGTCAGCGGATTATCGGACCATCCCTGAAATTATCCCCCGCGGAAAAATTTCTTAACTGACTTATAATAAAATGTTTACGTCAATTCGCCCCCTCGGCCGGCCCGGCCGGTCCGATGTGCCTGCCGGCCGCGGATAGGGCCGTTACCCGCCGGGTGTCGCCCGGTAGTGCCTCCGATTGGCAGCGGTTTCAGCCCGCCAGCGTCTCCAATTCACGTACGGTCCGGTCCAATTGATCGACCAGATCACGCGGATGGTCCGGATGGCGGCGAAAGGCCTCCACCAGGGCGCGGTAATACCACAGAACCTCCGCCTTGGAGGCGGTAAAGATCCCCCAGACGGCCGGGCCCTGCCGGCGGAGATCGGCCAGGATCGAGCGGACGTTATACAGCTTGTCCGCCGCCGAGACCAGCAAGGTCCCGGCGTCCGCGGCCCGGAGATGGGCCAGGTAATCCTCCTTGCGCTGCCGCCAAGGCGGCTTGGGCTGCTCGCAGGAATCGGTGCAGCCCTCCACGATTCCGGCGACGCGGTCCCCGAACCGTTCCCGGATGATCCGGCCGGTTTCGCGTCCGCCCTGGTCCTCGATCGCGTCATGCAGCAGGGCGGCGATGGCCTCGTCCTGGCCGCCGCCGTATTCCAGAACGATCGCGGCGGTGCCCAGCAGATGGGCCAGGTACGGCGTCGGTTTGCCCTTGCGGGTCTGCCGGCGATGCAGGTCGCTGGCAAACTGGAGGGCCTGGTCAAATCGCTCCGACAACATCATGAGGCACCGCTTTTCCCCAAGGAGCAGGAGATATCTCATGGGCCAGGTCCATCCGATCGCCTCCGCGAATCGGCCCTGGGGGTCTGGGACCTCCCCCGCGCGTAAACAGGCACGCCCGTTGCCGGGCGTGCCTGAATCGTGATCCCATCCTGTCGCAAATCCCGCATTCTTTTATTGAATGGTACGGAAAATCTTTTCCACGGCCTTTTCGGCGTCCTTGCGGACATCGTCATTCGGGTCGTTGTATTGCGACCATTTCAAGAACGGCAGCGCCATCCGGTCGCCGATCTTGGCCAGGCTTTCGGCCGCCTCTTCCCGCACCTTGGCGTCGACGTCGTTGACCAGGGCGTTCAGCAGGGCCGCGGCCGGCTGGGTGCCCTTGAAGTCCTCCAGCTTATCGGCCGCTTCCTGGCGGACCTTGCTGTCGCCGTAGCGCAGATCCTCGAGGTACAAGCCCAGTTCCTCGTTGCCGTCGTTCATGGGCGGCATCTTGGGGCTGACGTAGATTTCCTTGTCGCCGGCCAGGGCCTTGATCTGATTGGCGGCCGTCTCGGCGGCCAGGCGGACCTCGTCGGCCTGCTCGATCGCCGCGCTGCGGAGCAGGGCCTCATAGGCCATCGGTTCGGCGATCTGGCCCAGGCTCTGGGCCGCCGCCGCCCGCACGGGATCGCCGCTGTCGTTGATCAAGGCGTCGATCAGGGCCGCCACGGCGGAGGTGTTGTGGTACTGGGCCAGTTCCCTGGCCGCCAGTTCCCGCTCTTCCTCCGTATCCCGCATCAGCTTGTCGATCCATTTCTCCTGCTCGGTCTGGTACACCGGCGTTTCGTTGACCACGGCAGGGGCGGCGGGGGCAGCCGACTCCTGGATGATTACCGGGGCCGGCGTGGTATAGCTATACACCCGAATCGTCGGCGGATAGGAATAATAATACGGATAGGCGTAGTAATAGGAGGGGTAGGACACCAGGCCGTACAGCCGAATGACGGGCCGATAGTAGCGGTGATATCCCAGGTGAACGGATCCGTACACGTACGGCCGGTGACCGGAGCTGCTGTAGTAGCGGATCACCTGCGGCCGGTGCCGAATGCGATGGATCCCCTCCGTGGGGCTGCGGAAAACGCCGCGCGGCTGACGGATGACGTGCGGCCCGTCATAATTGTAAAGCCCGCGGACCGAACTGGACGTCGAGGACCGCGTCGTGGAGCGCGCGATGGCGGACCGGCTGGCCAGCGGTTCGCGGGATACGCCTCGCGAGGATGAGACGCCAGTGTTTGACCGGGTTATCGATAATCCGGAAGACCGGGTCACGGGTGACTTCGAAATCGTCGTCCGAGGCGTAGACGGCACCGCACGGCTGACGCTGGAACGCGTCGAAATCGCCGACCGGGATACGGACGGCCGGGAAACCGCCGAGCGGGAAACGGACAGTCGGGAAGGGGCCGAGCGGGAAACAGAGGACCGGGCCGGGGTTGACCGGGAGACACTGGGGGCCCGGGAAACCGACCGGCTGGTCTGCCCACTACCGCCGCCGCTCCGTTCTATCCGCGTTCGACCCGCCGAATCCAACACCGGCAAGGCAACCATCACGGCCAAAGCGGTTATGAATGAATATTTCCTCTTCATGGCACTTCTCCTTGGAAAGCGGCTTTACGCTATAGCATTATATCATTTTCCCTTATAAAATACGACACAAAAGCAGCGGGCCAGGTTAAGGCCAATCGCCAAATTTCCCCGCAGACCAGGATGACGGCAGGATTCGGATCGGGTGCGTCTGCGGTGCGTCGCGGGGGGGCGCCGGGAGCGGCCAGGACGCATAAAGCGATACCACACATAAGGTTACAAGATGTTTGAGCCGGTATTATTCCTGGCGGTCTTGATCCTGATCGTGTTGAGCAGTTTTTTACTGGTCCGTTATTACCGCCGGCGACTGATCATGGCCCGGATTGGCTACCGCCTGCAACTGCGGTTCCACCCCCAGGCCGAACAGGGCCTCCAGTGGCGGTACCCGGACTGGTACTGCCTGCAGGTGGGTCACACCCATCGCTTTGCCCATTTTTTGTGCGCCCACCGCCAAACGCACCGCATCTTCATCTTCGATTACTCCCTGGAGCGGGGCATCGGCCCCGACCGCCGCGAGGTCCAGGGAACCGCCGTGGCCGTGCTGGGCCGTTTCACGCTGCCCGGACTGGTGGCCCTGCGGGAGTCCGAATGGGAGCCGATCGGCCGCTACGGCGGATTCAGCCGGATGCAATGCGGCAATCGTGACTTGGATCGCCATTTTTGCTTTTTTTCCGACCAGCCGCCGCTGGCCCGGGCCCTGCTCAAGGGGCCGATCTGCGAGCCGCTGCGCCATTGCCGCCAGAGCAACTGGGAGATCCGGGAAAACCGCATCGTTTTTTTTGGCGAACCGCCGATGAGCGGCGCCCAGATCGTCCGGCTCGTGCATCGGGCCGATGAATTGGCCGGTATCCTGAACCAATCCCCTGTGCCCGATGCGACCCTTCCAAATCCGGATGGCCCCAATAGTCCGCAAGAAACCGACGGTTAGCTCCCACCCCGGCCCGGCAAGCGGGCAACGGCCCCATCCGGCCTTGAAGGCCGATCCCTGATCTTTGGGCCGGCCCCCAGAGGCATTCGGCATCGATCCACAGGCGGCCGGGGGATTTTTCGTTGCTTTTATCCAGGTCGACGATAGGATAGAGAAAAGGTCCCCGTGGCTCAATTGGATAGAGCGTTGGCCTCCGGAGCCAAAGGTTACAGGTTCGAGTCCTGTCGGGGACGTTTCTAACTCACGTCCGCATAAAAACTTAAAGCTCATCCGCTTCTTTTCCCCTTGCTATTTTTCCCAAAGGGGCTGCGGCGGAGGGAAATTTCCGGTCCTGGCCCGGCGACGCATGGTTGCCGGCAATTGAAAATCTACCCGTTAAGGATTTGCAGATTGATCTTTCCGTGTCATCGATCAACCGGTTATCATATTGATTGACAAGTAAGGATGGCAATATCATTCTGGATATTGACCATAAAGGCATATAGGTACTCTCTAGATGGAGAATACGACATGTCCCGTTTTAACGCAGGAAACCTTGCTTCGTGTCTGAAAGCAACCATCATGGTATGTATAACGGCATCGATTTTCGGATGCGCGAGCACCGTCCCGGGGAAATGTGAATGCTTCAAGGTGGTTCGCTCCGACTTCCTGGGGACGGTTTGGAACCAGGGACACGCAAACGCCTCGGTTGTATCCCAGGACGGCGGCTTTTCGTACCGCGTGCCCGGCGGATCACTTTGGTGCTTCGGAGACACGTTTAAGGGATCACGGGACCCGGCGGGAAACCCGCAGTTCTCTGGGGGGGCCGTGTCTTGCTGCATCGCCCGGCTCGGCGAGACGATCGATAGCCTGCCTCCCGTGTTACGTTATTTGACCGGCCGGGATGGCAAGGTCGCCCAGGCAATCGACTTTCTTCCGGACGAATCCTGGGACCACAACCGCATATGGCCCCTCAGCGGCATTTATTTCAATGCCAAATCGTATATCTATTACTCCTTGATTGAGCTGACCGGAGAAGGAATGTGGGGGTTTCAAGACGCAGGTTCCGGCTTGGCCTGCTCGACGCAGCCATTAACCGTTCATAAGCGTATTCAAACGCCGAAGGGCTGGCGCTTCCCCGTGGCTCCGACGGCCATCGTCATGACCGACGAATGGATGTATCTTTTCGATGTGGGCAAACGAGACGGCGGGCAAGGGATATGGCTTTCCCGGGTACGACCCGCCGAGATCGAGAATCCCGATGGGTATCAGTTTTACTGCGGGCCGGGACCCCGCTTCACTCCGGACAAAAACAAGCAGGTGTTATTTCTGGGGGACATCTATGGCCAGGTCTCGGTTGTCTGGAATGCATATCTGGACAGATACATCTTGGCCTCTTCCAGTAACATCTTCCACCCGCGTGAAATACGCTTTTATACCGCCGAAAACCCCTGGGGGCCGTGGGAGCAGGCTGTCAGCATCACCGTCCCCGAGTACCGGCAAGGCAAAAAGGTGGAACTGGTTTACTGCTCGTATTTTCATCCCGAATTGTTCCGTGACAACGGACGCATTATGAACCTGACCTTTTCCCTCCACCTCGAAGACGGCGGATTCGATGTAAATAATGAAATGATCGAAGTGGAGATAAACTCATCCGATGCGTGACGCGCCCCAGACGGTGCTTGAACGGAACCCGTCTGGTGCACTACGAACACCCCTCGCGGCTAGCCCCACGAATCGTGGAAAGCTTGCTACACGGGCGCGTTTTTCAGCGTCACCGTAAAACGGCAGGGGCACAGCCCGCCCCCCTCTCCGGTCGCCAGGCGGCATCTCGACAGGCCGCCGGATCGCAACGCGGCCCCTCGGTCTTTAGCCGTCGATACCCGAACCAGCCGAGACAATTGGTCGATCAGGCAGGAATCACCGGTCCTCAACAAGCCAGGCGCCTTAGGCCCTGATGATGTAATCCGTTCCGTAGGGTTTTCGCTGGGGACGCGAGAGCATCGCATCGGCCTCGCTGTCGTTGATGAACCGTTCCCGCTGGGGATCCCAGTGCAGTGTCCTCGGCAGCTTCATGGCGATATGGCTGAGCAGGCACACGCTGCACGAACGGTGCCCCACCTCCACCGGCGCGACCGGCTGGCGGCGGGAGCGGATGCAATTGAGCCAGTCATGATGCTGCTCCGGACTTTCGTACAGATGGACGTCGTTGGGGCCGATGGTGGCCGTGAGGATCTTGGGATCGCTCACCTTCAGGGCGCTGTTGTTGGGATCGTCCGCGACCGGATCGCTGGCGGTCACCTTGGCGTTGCCGCGCGACACAAAGATCCAGCCCTCGCTGCCCTCGAACCGCACGCCGTTGGGAAAGGAACTGCTGATGTGCATCGTGATGCCGCTGGCGTATTTCGCATGCACATCGAAGTTCCCGTGGACGTTCCACAGGCCGGACGTGGGGAACTCGGCCTTGCCTTCGTATTCGACCGGCGCGGTATCCTCCGTGCCCAGGCCCCACTGGACGGTGTCGAGATGATGGGCGCCCCAGCCGGTGATCATGCCGGCGCCGAACTGCTCGCAGCGCAGCCACCCCGGACGCGAATAGTCGTTCTGGGGATGGACGCGCTTCTCCGTGTAGTACACCAGCGGCGTGGAGCCGAGCCACATGTCGTAATCCAGATTCTCCGGCACGGGCATGAGCGGCTCGTCGCCGCAGCCGGGGTCCGTGCCGATTCCCACCTGGACGTGCTTGACCTGGCCGATCTTGCCGTTGCGGACCAGCTCGCAGACCCACTTGAATTGCGGCCAGGGA
The DNA here is from genome assembly GCA_016930855.1 of Sedimentisphaerales bacterium. Lineage (GTDB taxonomy): Bacteria > Planctomycetota > Phycisphaerae > Sedimentisphaerales > SM23-30 > JAFGFX01. Next base: position 20,420 of record JAFGFX010000053.1, read on the forward strand.
TCGAGCGAACGCTGCTGGCTGCCCAGTTGCAGGATGCGCCCCGTGCGGCGCACGATGTCGCTCATCTTGCGGCCTTCCGCGATCGTCAGGCTGCACGGTTTCTGGATGTAGATGTCCTTGCCGGCCAGCGCCGCCTCGATCGCCGGCTGCGCGTGCCAGTGGTCCGGCGTCGAGATGATCACCGCGTCGATGCTCTTGTCCTGGAGCATCTCGCGGTAGTCCTGGTACACCTTGATGTCGACCTTGCCCGCCTTCTTGGCGTAGTACCGTTCGAACCAGGCCTTGCCGTTCTGGGCCCGCTTGCTGTCCACGTCGGCCACCGCCACCGCCCGGCACACGTCATGCTTGAGCGTCTCGGGCAGGTCGTGACTGCTGGCGATGCGGCCGAAGCCGATCTGTCCGATGTTGATCCGATCGTTGGGCTTGACCTGCCCGGTCACCACCGACGACGGCACGATCATGGGCAGGCCGATGATGCCCGCCGTGGTGGCCACGGCCCCTTTTAAAAACTCTCTCCGCTTCATGGTCTGGTCTCCTGTAGGGTACATGGATTTTGTCCTTGCCCCGCTGTCAATGATCATTCTATTCCTTTCGCAATGGATTTACAAGTGCCAGGGACTCCGCAGCGGGCGATGGAGCAGCCGGTTCGCCTCATCATCGTTCCAGAACCGTTCGCGGTCCGGATCCCATTGCAGCCGGCGGCCGACCTGGATCGCGATATGCCCGATCTGGCAAAGGGAGCACGTGCGATGGCCCACCTCGGCATCGGCCAGCGTGGGCCGCCGGGTCCTGACCGCCTGGAGAAAATCATCCTTCTCGCTCAACAGCGGCAGGTGGGTCTCGTCGGGACCGATCCTCGACGCCAGGATCGAGCGGGGGCCGGCGTCCAGCGTGCCGCCGGTGTAGTTTGCCTGGATCCATCCGTCCTCGCCCTCGAACCGCACGTAGGGCTGATCGGTCCGGTAGATCAGCCGCACGCCGTCGGCGTATCGATACCGCACCTCGAAGTCCAGCAGCACGTTCCAGAGGCCGTCGGCGGGATAGGTTCCCTCACCTTCGACCTCCACCGGCCCGGTGCGCTGGGTGCCGTTGCCCCATTGGGCGATGTCGTTCAGGTGCGTGCCCCAGTTGGTGACCATCCCCTCGCAGTAGTCCCTGACGCGCATCCAGCCGGGCCGGTCGTAGCTGCGGACCGGATGGACGCGTTTTACGGTATACGGCGCCGGCGGCGCCGGGCCCTGCCACCGGTCATAGTCCAGTTCCCCGGGCACCGCCATGGCGGGCTCCGGCCCGCAGCCGACGTCGCCCTTGGGCACGCCGGTCTTGATCGTGTGGATCCGGCCGATCCGGCCGTTCACGACCAGCTCGCAGGCCCGATGAAAAAACCAGTGGGAGCGAAATTCGCTGTCGGTGCGAAAGACGCGCTCGTAGCGTCGGACTGCATCGGCCAGGATCCGGCCTTCGGCGACGCACAGGGTCAGCGGCTTTTCACAGCAGATGTCCTTGCCGGCCCGGGCGGCGGCGATCGCCATCGGCACGTGCCAATGATCCGGCGACGAGATCATCACCGCGTCGATATCCGTCCGCGAAAGCAGTTCCTGAAAATCGACATACGCGGCGCAGCCTGTATAGTGCCCAGTTTGCTTTTCGCCGGCGTATCGTTTCTCGACCGCCTGCCGGGCGTTCTCCAGCCGCCAGCGGTCCACGTCGTTCACCGCGACCACCTGGACATCGCCGGCGGCCAGGAAATACTTCAAATTCGAATAATAGGCCTGGCGGCCCATCCCGATCATGCCGATCGTGATTCGGTTGCTCGGCGCCGCCCTGCCGTTTGTCCCCCGCGCGGCCGCCGGCACGAACCACGGCGCGCACCGCGCCGCCGCCAACGCTATCGCCGTGTCGCGCAAAAAGGCCCTTCGCGATAGTCTCGGCGGATGGTTGCTCATGCCGTTTCACCCCGTTTCGCTCGCCGCGTTCTTATAACTTCTAACATAATGAGCGACCGACGCATTCAGCCGCCCGGGTGGGGCTGTTTGCCTTCGTTATGTTAGACGCCCCTAGGGAATCGGGTTGGCCGCGCCGGGGGTGGCGGCCGGGTAGGGTTCCCAAATCCAGTTGATCACGTCGTTGCCGTAGGCGCCCGCCGTGCGGCGCTGGAGCGAGTACACGTCCGAATCGTCCGGCTGCGGGGGCCAGGGATCGCCTCCCGCCGGGTGCGAACCGTCGCTGTAGGTGACCCGGTCCACGCGGATGTAATAGCCGGGATCGCCCGGCATCTGGAGTTCCGGTTGCTCGCCGCCGTTGTTCAGGCTGCCGCCGCCCCACGCGTCCCATTGGACGCCCAGGGTGCCGATGTCGCCGCCGCCCAGGAAGACCGATTCGAACGCGGCCTTGTCCTTGACCAAGAGGAAGTACTCGCCGGGCGCCAGCGTGACCGGAGGCGAGACCGGGAAGAGATACTCCAGGCTCGGCGTGTCATCGTCGGCGTCATCGACGAACCGCCAGGCGGCCAGCTTGGCCGCGTCGTACAACGTGACGGGGCCGCCGCTGATATTGACGAGTTCCACGAACTCCGCGTCGCCGTCGGATTGGGGATGATACGCGATCTCGTTGATCACCACCGGGCCGACCTTGGGGTCGGCGTTGGCGTCGTTCGGGGTGTTGGCGCTCATCGCCACGAAATCGCTGCCGGTGCTCTTGACGTAATGGCCGAAGGCCACGTCCGGCTGGGAGGCGCCGAAGCGGCGCTCCGTGCTGTAGACGCCCGTCAGCGCCCCGCCGGCCCCGCTGGTCAGATAGACCTTCTCGCCGTTCTCGCTGAAGGCAAAGGGCGTGATCACGCCCGGATTCGTCGATTCGGGACCGAAATGGGTGTCGGCGTAGAAGACCGCGTATCCGTGGTCGGGGACCACACAGGGCTCGGCGATCTCGTATTTCATCAGATCCTGACCGTCGTCGCTGATGAACCAGCCGCCGATGTTGACGGGATCGTCCGTCGTATTGTAAAACTCCACCCAGTCCGAAGACTCCGTCTCGGCATGGGCCAGCAGCTCGTTGACGATGATCGCGCCGGCGGGCAGTACAAAGTCAGAATCGTCCCCGCCGGGCGAGCCGCCGTTGGCGACGCTGGCCCGCCAGCCGTCCTTGGCGTCCCAGTCGTTCGGATCGCCGCTGTACGGATCGCGAATCGTCAGCGAGAAGCCCAGCCCGTCGGTGATCTCATACCAGCCGTCTTCGTAATCGAAATCGTGAATCTTGGCCCCCAGCGCGTCTACCAGGTCGATCTCCTCGCCGTCGTTGCCGAGACTGCCGGCATAGGCCCCGGCGATGATCCCGTCAAACGACGGATAGCGGGCATGGAAGGCGGCCCCGTCCTTCACGACGACCGCGCGCTGGCCGGCGGCCAGGTACAGGGACGGAAATTCGAACTCCACGCCGTTGGTGAACCGGACCAGCGCCAGGTTGATCGCGTCGGTCGGATGGATGTTCATGACCTCGATGAACTCGGCGTTGGGATCGCCGGCCGGATGATACATCAACTCCGTGATCCGCAGGTTCTGGGCCACCGGTCCGACCGCATAGACCGCCTCGGCCAGGGCGCTCCATTCGCCGTTGTCGAACGTTCTGGCCTTGATGACGGTACTGTGCGTCAAGGCAAAGGGATTCGTATATTCGGCGGCATGGGGATTGATCGAGCCGCCGGCCAGGCGCGGATCCTCGTTGTTGGCGGTGAACCACACGCCCTCCGGCGGAATCTCGCCGGCGGGAATCTTGCCGACCAGCTTGGGCAAGATCAGCATGTCGGTGCTGGTGGCCGAGGCGTTGATGCCGTGGATCGCCAGGACGTTCGTCCCGGGTTGCAGCCGGTCGATGGCGGCAGTCACGGGGAAAATGACATAGGCTTGCCCCGCTTCATGCGCCGGATAGGCGGCGGCCGTGCCCGGGACGGCGTCAACAATATTGCCGCTGTCGGCCAGTTCCACCTCACCGCCGTTCAGGTAGGCGATGAATCCGTCGTCGTAGCGCATGTGCAATTCCAGCAGTTCCGGCGTCTGGGCCCCGTCGTTTTCGAACTCGATGCGGCAAAACACGGACGAGGAAATTCCATACATCTCGGCTTCCACGTAGGTGTTGATCCAGACATCGTAACCGGTATCCCGTTCATAGCCCACGCCCGTGGAGGTCCAGCCGTCGGTCCAGGTCAGCGGATCGGGCGCGAAGGCCGGCTCGGTCCAGGTCAATCCCAGGGAATCGTCCGTCGGCACGTGGGCGCGGACGGGGACAAACTCGTCGACATAGACCTTGTCGGTGTAGGTTTGCGACTGCGGGAGGGTAAGGGAAAACACGGCGTTGGGTTCGGCGTACCCGCCGTGCTGAGCCGAACCGTTGATCCGGCACTGCGGGGGATCGACGTTGGGATACAGATTCTCGCTGCGAAATACGTTCACGATGGCGTACGAGTTGTTCGTGTCGTGGTTGGCGGGGATATAGTTGTTTATGACGTTGTCCCGCTCGACGACCCAGGAGTCCTCCCGGGTGAAATAATAATCCGGACCGTGCGGCGCCGGGGGGTACGACCGGTGGTCGATGTTGTCGAGCGGGCTGGGTTGTTCGATGGTATTGCCGTAGGGGGTGCTCATCTGGGTGTCCCCCCAGCGGGCGGATTCGGCGACAATGGCCTTGTCGATCCCGTTGGCGATCGAGAGATACCGGTTCCGGGAGTGGGCGACATTGAGCGCCCCGCCGTTGAACAGATGCTTGTAAACCCGGTCGGCGAACAGGAGGCGGAATTCCGCGCTGGTGCGCATCTTCTGGAAAACGGAACCGGCGCCCCCGGTGCTGTCGATGCGCGACGCGCCGCGGCCGTGATAGTCGAGGATGATCTCCTGGTCCCAGACGAAAAAGCGGAATTTGCCGTCATGGCTTTTCGCGTTGGCGGCGGCGTACCCGTTGTGGACGGGCCAGTCCTCGGCGTCGGCGTAGAAGTGCAGCAGCATGTAGTCGGCGAAGTTCTCCACGTCGAGGTATTCCCGGATCTGCTCATAGCCGGCGAGGGTGGATGGATCAATGGCCATCATCGCGTTCCAGCGGGCTCCCGGAGTGGCAAAATCCTCGTTGATCTCCCAATCGGCCGGTTCGCCCCCGAGGTGGTCGGCGAAGAACTCCCCCCGGAGTCGTTCGGTCAGGTTGTGCACGCCGAAGTAAAGGCCGTCGACGTACAGGTGCACGAAGTTGCCGTGGCTGGAGGGTTGCCCCATGTCAAAAAGGCTGTCCTTGATCCAGACGTCGCGGATATACTGGGAATCGTTGGGACGGTAGCGGTCAACGCCCCAGGAGACCAAGCCCCAGGAATCCGTAAAACAGGCGCGGAGCACGAGCTGGTTGAAACGTTCCACTTCCGATTCGGGAAACAGGGGATAGTCCAGCTTCGAGGGGCCGTACAGGCTGGTGAAGGTCAGACGCAGGGAGTGCTTCTGCATGCGAAAGGGGCGGCGGCTGGCGTTGCCGTGGACCTCGATCTGGCAGTCGTGCTGAAAACCCTCGACGCCGTCGGGGCGGATGTATTCGATTGAACATTTGCGCTCCCAGCGGCTTAAGGGATTCGAGTAGATCCCGTTGCTCTCGTTTTCGGTGATGAAATCCACCGGAAGCATCGAGATCGAGACGGTGGGGATATCCAGCAGGGCCTCCCGGACGGAATATCCCGGCAGGGTGCTGCCCACGACGCGGGGATCCATCTCGTAATCGGACGGGATGATGCCGTTTTCGTCCCCCCGGTCGCCGTCGTTGCCGTCGAGATCCCCATCGTAGCCCCACGTGTCGGGCCAGCCGGCGGGATCGGCGGGCTGCTGGGCGACATGGTCCACAAAGAGGTAGGAGTGCGTGGAAACCTTTGCCGTTCTCCAGCCGGGTTTGAAGGCCACGGACCGGACCACGGTTGTCGTGGTAATGGCAATGGTCGTATTGGGATCGTAGAGAATGCCGGCCTGCTCGGCGGGTTCCGATCCGTCGAGGGTGTAGCGGATGACCGCCCCCGGCGTGGCGCAGGAGATCCGCAGATCGAACGGCTGGTCGTAAAATCCCCGCGAACGGCTATGGATCGTGGCTTCGGTGAAGCCCTGGTATTGTATCGCATTGGGCCGCCCCGGCGTCGGCGAGGCAAAATAGCGGAACAGCGTGAACCACATGCCGTAGGAGACGTCGGTCTCCTGCGGGGGGTATTCCGGGAAGTATTCATGGACGATCCTGCCCAGGGGCGAGACGAGGGCGAGGTAATCGCCCTCCTTATCCAGGGCAAAATTGGTATGGTAATACCCCTCGGAATCAACGTAATCGTCGGTCGGCTGCTCGGAGGCGAACACGACCAGATAGCCGCCGGCGGACAGCACCGCCGGGGCGGGAAAAGGCCACTTGCGCGGATTGCTTCGCTCGTCGGTCAGGTACCAGCCGGCCAGGGAGACCGGCACGGTGTCGCCGTTATACAGCTCGATCCAGTCGGACGAATGTCCGTCGCCGTCCAAAAAGCTCTGCTGGTTGCTGGCGACGAATTCATTGATGGTGACCTTGGTATGTTCGAACAACCAGTTGTCGGCCAGCAACGCGTAGTCATCGAGCGTCACGGCGCCGCTGTAGTCCAGATCGGCGCAATACGGCACGTCCTGACAGGCGGGCATGTCCAGCCACTGACCGGTCAAGATCCACAGATCCCGGTGATCGACCACGCCGTCAAGGTTGATGTCGCCGTCGAGGGGTTCCAGGACCTCCACGGTCAGGAAATACTCGGTCAGTTTGCCCTCTTCCACACCGGGCCCGACGGGGCCGTCCCAGACCTGCAGCCGCAGTTCATACGTCCCGGCCCGGGGGAAGGTCACCGTGGTATTTTCTAGGTCCGCGGCAGGCGGATGAAAGCTGACCGGCACCGGGCCGCTTTGCTGCGACCATTGGTATTGCAGACCGTAGGGGGTTCCGGTATCCGGGTCCTCCGGATCGCATCCCTCGAGGTATGGTTTGCCGTCATCGGTCACGGTGACGTCCATCACCAGGCCTTCGCCGGTCAGGGCGGTCCGGGACGAAGCCCCCTGGACCACCGGCGGCTGGTTGGCACAGGGATTTTGGGATTCGATCACGAAGCCGTTCATGCCCCAGATTTGGTTGTGAACGGCGCTTCCCAGCACCCCGGCGTACAGGGCAAAGCGCATGACGACATCATCCGTGCCATTGGCGATAAACGATGCATGATACGTCGACGGAAGCGTGTAGGCATTGGGCCCAGTTACTAATCCGTAAGATCCGTCGACGGCAGAATCGGGGGTACCGCCGGGGGTTGAATCCGTCATAAGACCATCAGCCAGTTGAGTGAAATTTACGCCGCCATCGGTCGAAAGCCAGACCGCGAACGGGCCGTGACAATGTTCGGTGTCATGATGGAAGGATGTCCAGCCATAGTCGCCGGTGGGCAAGCCGCCGATGGTCAGATCCAGGTAGGTGGGCGTGCCCGCGGTGCCGTTCCAGTCGCCGTTGCCCCCGTTACCCGTACGGGTATCGATGCCGATCCAGTCGGTGACGAGGTTCAGATCACCGGCGGCATCGTTCCAGGTGGCGTCATTCGCGGCGCCCCGGTCGATCATCTGCTGAACCGTGTTCGCGGTGGTATTGGGCCAGGTGGGCGTCACGGTGATCCCGTCGTAATTGACCGTGACAAAGTCGGCAGCCACCTCGTGACCGGCATTATACGCCGACCAGCCTGCCTGATTGTGGGGCCCGCCATCCTGATTAGTGGAGTTGAAATCCACCTTTAACTGTGCCTGCACCCTCGGAACGAGCAATAATGCATAGACTAAACTACCGATGATAATTGCTTTTTTCACTTCTCGATCTCAGCACCCCATGTGGCGATGTTCCTCGTTGCGCTGCAAGATTATCGGGTTGGCTTTAGGCCTTGTTTCAGCGTATCTCGGTTGTTCAGATCAAGCAGATCGCCCGTAAAAAAGGAAATGTGCGTCATGGGCATTTTTTCCTTCTCCCCACACACACCATTTCCTTCTCCACTCCATCTGCCCCCCGGAGGCAACAGAAATCGGACGGCACGGACGCCGCCCGACTCCTGTTACTTCCGCCTACGGAGGAAAAGGTTAGTCACTATTCTCCGACAGTCGTGTGGCGGATAGAATCCGTACGACTGTGCTGCTGTTTTCCATGGTGCGTTATCAGCCAGAGTCCCGTCAATCTTCTACCTGGCCGGTCAGACTTCGGTCTTCCAGCCACTGTGAGGCAAACGGGACAAAGTCCAACATGTCCACGTCGCAGTCTTCATCCCGGTCGTAGTAATTGAAGCCGGGCCACGTGGAAACCATCTGGGCCGCCGTGCAGGGCTCCTCGGCCACGGCGACCTCCAGCGTATCCGAACCCACACTGCCCTCGGAATCGGTCGCTTCCAATTGGATCACATAGGTCCCCGCGTAATCCGTGGTGAAGTCCGCCGTCGGGGCGTACAGATCGGCGTTGGTCTTGGTCACGCTGGCGTTGATGAGCCCCAACGCGTGCGGGCCCCAAGCCACGCTGATCGTAACGGTGGCGCCGAAGGCGCTGAAGTCCTGGGGCGTAAAGGTTGCCGGCACTTCATGGGAAGCTAGGTACGCCTGGTATCCGGCCTTCACCGGTGTGGTGGGCTGCCCGAAATCAATATTCATCAAGCCGCCCTCGTCGTCCATCAGGTGGAAGCCGTTCATCACGAAGAACGCATATTCAGTCGGCGTGGATGCCCGCTGATGAAAGACCAGTCTCACGTCGGAACCGTCGGACACAATGGGGGCTATGAACCGGGTGAACGCGTTCGGATCGGCAAGATTTCGATCGGTAATATCAATGTTCAACGTGGTCGTCGAACCGGTCGCATCCATGACCGTCGCATCGAACTGGCCCGTCTGGTTCTCGGGATCGTGGTGATACGACGTCCAGGTGTAATCGCCGGCCGGAAGGCCGCTGAGCGTCAGGATCAACGGATCGCCCGGTGAACGGGTGTCCGACCCGATCCAGTCCCGCAACAGATCGGGTATGGCCGAATTGTCATTCCCACCGCGGTCGATCATCTGCATGACGGCAGCCACCGGGTCGCCCGGATATCCCGCAATGCTCCAGGCCACGCTGGCGACGTCATTCGTCGCATCCGTCACGGTCCCCGCCAGGTTCGCCGGCAGGAATTCAAGCGCCGTGACCAGATCGTCGCCGGCATCGACCTCGGGGCCGGCGCCAATCGCCCGAAACCACCACGGAGGATCGATCTCGCCCACATAGACATTCGGATCGGTGGGGCCGCCCGTCTTGTAATGAACGTCAACCACCCAGTGGTAAGTCACGCCCCAATCGAAGTCCGCCGGATCATATTGGGTCACGGTATTGGCCAGGCCGGTTTGGGCAATCAAGCAAAAGGATTCGCGATTGGCCACAAAGGTCTCGTTGGGATCCAAATAGAGATCGTAGCCCAGGATCTGGGTAATCGTCGAACTCGTCGGCGCCAGCCAGGACAGGTGACCGGGAACCCGGACGCGATCGGACAAATCCAGCGCCACACCGGTCTCTTCGTTCGCGGGATCCGGGGTATGCGCCGCAATGAGACTTACGAGCTCAAAGCCGTTCATAGCAAAGATTTGGTTGTGAACTTCGTTCGTAATTGCCCCAGCGTACATTGCAAAACGCAGGACGACATCATCGGTGCCATTGGCAATAAACGATGTGTGATACGTCGAGGGAAGCGTGTAGGCATCAGGACCAGTTACTAATCCGTAAGATCCGTCGACGGCAGAATCGGGGGTACCGCC
>JAFGFX010000339.1 GCA_016930855.1 Sedimentisphaerales bacterium
AACGGATCAGCATCCGCATGTTCGATTCGATCCTGTCCCACTGCCTGGGCGGCCCGCATGCCATCTGCACCTTCGGCCCCAAGTGCGACCAGTACGTCGTGGTCGAGCATACCGGCGAGGTGTTCGCCTGTGATTTTTTCGTGGAGCCCGAATGGCGGCTGGGCCATCTGATGGAAACGCCGCTGGGCGAACTGGCCCACGGCGAGCGTAAACGCCAATTCGCCCGGCGCAAGCGCCAGGTGCCCAACCGCTGTCTGGCCTGCCGCTACCACAGCCTTTGTCGGGGGGGCTGTCCCAAGGAACGCCTCGCCGCCGGAGCCGACCATCGCTCGCTCAATTATCTGTGCGCCGGCTACAAGCAGCTTTTCGACCATGCCCTGGGGAAATTCCGGGAATTGGCGGCGCAGCTGCAACTGCGGAACCGGCAGGCCCCCCGGCATCGCCAGGGCTGATGCGCCGGCGCCGATGCGCGCCGGAACCTGCCGGCGACAACATCATTGCGTGTGCCTGACACGAATGTATAGGCTGGATGTGCCTGACGGAAAAATGTACCTCATCCGTATGAGCTGTCGAGATGATATGAAAAGACGGCCCCCCGTCTTGTCTGTTTACGGAGCCGGGTCATCCGGCCGTTGCCGTTCTTCGGCCAGCGTGATGTTGTTGTACTGCAGGAGCGTCCCCTCGGCGCGGTGGAAGTCCACCAGGGCGACGTTGTAGCGGAACAGCGTTTGGGCCAGGAGGATCTGGGTCCGGGACAGGCGCTCGTGGGAGTCGAGCTTGCGGTTCAGGAAATTCGCGTCGATCTTGGCGTCGGTCTGCTCCTGCACCAGGTAGGCCAGCAATTCGTCGGCCTCGGCGGTCATGGCCTCCCGGCGCACGGCGATCTCCCGGAAGGAATTGTACAATTCGTGCAGGGAGATGCTCACGTCCAGCAGGACCTGTTCCTTGTAGCTTTCCAGACGCAGCTTTTCCTGGCGTTTTTCGTGCTGGGTCTTTACCAGTTCCGCTTCCGCTGAGCGGTTGCCCAACGGCACCTCGAAGCTGAGCCCCATCAGGTAGTTGATCGTATCCAGATCACCCTGTTGCTGCCAGGAATCGCGGTAGGAAGAGCCCGGCCCGGTCACCTCCTGCCGGGCGACCAGGTCCAGCCGCGGCAGCAGCTGATTGCGGGCCACGCCCACGGCGATCTGGGCCGTATCCAGGGTCAACCCCTGGGCGATCAGCTCCGGCCGCATCTGCAGGGCCACCTTGATGGCCTTCTGCCGATCCGGGGCATAATGTTGTTCCGTCGGAGTGGCCAGCGGGATGATTTCCCAGAGCGAGCTGAGGGGCAGGTTCGGGTCGTTGATGCTTTCCAGCAGCCGATCCTGCTGCTGCAGGACATCGTTGCGGGCGGAGACCAGGTCCGCCTGCGACCGGCCGATCAGGCCGCGGCTGCGGGCGATCACCCCGGCGCCGGCGTCCAGGGTGGTGCGGGCCTCCAGCCGCTGGAGCGTGGCCCGGGCCTGACGCACCAGCTCCTCCAGGATTCGCACCTGCTGGCGCAGGTAGACCAGCCGCCAGAAATTGCCCTCCACCTCCGCCACGGTCTTGATCACCAGCAGGTTGAACTGCTGCTGGCTGATGGCGAAGGAGTTCCAACTCGCCTGGATTCGCGCCCGGTTGATGTCGATGCCGAAGTCCCGCAGCAGCGGCTGGCGCAGCTCCAGGTCCAGGCTGGATTCGTAAAACGGATTGCGGTAGAGGCCTTCCTCCTCGAAGCGGAGCCGCCGGGCCCGCTGGGCCAGCTCGATCGATCCGCCGGCCGGCAGGCGCTTGCGCAGGCCCAGGGCGTAGTTGGTGTCGCTGTATTGGGTGAAGGGGTCCGTCGGAACGCGGATATTGCGGCTGCCGTTGTTGGTTTGCACGGTGCGGGTAAAGTATCCCGAATCCGGATTGCCCTCGTCGGTCAGCGAGGTGTCGAAGGAGCTGAACAGCACCGCGTCAAAGGCGGCCTCCGCCTGCGCCAGGTCGGCCATGCGGATGGCGGGATCGGACTGGCCGATCCGAATATCCAGGTTGTGCGCCAGGGCGCGGCGGATGCAGTGTTCGAGGCTCAAGGAAACGGTCTGGCGCGGCTCGTCCTGCAAGAGGGGACCATCGATCCGGCTGAGCCGGTCCCAGTCCAGGATGTATCCGCCGACGTTATCGGGTGCCTGGGCGTCCACGGCGGCCCCGCGGGCCGATCCGGGGGGGCCGGCGGCCAGCAGGAGCATCGTCCCGATGGCCAGGGATATCCAGCCGTATGGTGTTGTAATACCCTTGCCGAAAGATCGCATGGATCGCGTCGTTCCTTTCGCGTGGCCGGCCGCCGGTCGCGGCGTTTCGGCCCATCCAGGCCGATATCGCCTGGATAGTATGCCGCTGGCTGTTAGCTGCCGGCCCCTGGCGGCTGGCCGCCGGGAAGGCACCCCGTATTCGCCCGGAATCGTGCGGCAAGCGGCCGATTGCCCTGGCCGGCGGATTCCCCGGGCTCGAAACCAAAGAATCGCCCATTATAGGGGGTCGACTCCGCTTGTCAACGTATCGATTTTCAATCGGGTACTTCGACGGTCAGTTGTTCGTCGAAGGATTCATCCTCGGCCGGCTCGAATTGAATCCGGAAATCGCGCGGCAGTTGGCCGCCGAGGTAGGTTTTCTTGATCACCACCTTGAAGGTGCATCGATCCAGGTCGAATTCCACCTGCCGCGGATTGCCCGAGGGATTGCGATAGACATATTTATTCTTGTTGCGGACCTTGACCAGATCGCCGGCATCCAGGGCATACGTGCTGTAGAACTTGATGGTGACGTCCTTTTGGGCCAGATCGATCGGCGAAAGCCGGGTGGAAATATCCCCGTGGATCGTCAGGCCGTAGCTGCTGGAGGCGTTGGGCCCGTTGTCAAACACGAAGCGGAAACGCCCCATCCGCAGGGCGTCGGTGTAGTCCTGCAGGAACCGCATGGGCGGCTTCTGGCCGGCTTTCATGCCGCCGTGGCCGGAGCCGAAATAATCGCCGACCGCGATGGCCACCGGCACGGGTTCGGCCAGGCCGGTGCAGTCCACGCCCCGGGCGGCGAGGGAGAATCTCCCCCTGGCCGGATCGAACAGCAGCACGAGCCGGCTGATCCCGTCGGGGGACCCTTCGTAGAGCCAGTAGGTTTTGTGGCGGCCGGTGAGCCGCTGGAGCTGCGCCGTGTCGATGGCGGCCTGCCAGGGTCCTACCCGGACATAGATCTGGCCGTCGTTGAAGTCCGCCGTCTGGGCGGCGAACCTGCCGGTTGCCTCCAGGCAATCGGCCGGCGCTTGGCGGTTCTCGTCCGCCTGGAACTTCAAAAGGACATCCTCCAGGTCCGACGGTTCGGTCAGGATCCAGCCGTTATCGTTCGGATCGATCTGGTTGGGCTCGGTGACGGCCTGCGGATCGGCCGGCCAGATCTCCAGAACGGATCCGACCGACTCATGATAGTAGCTCCAGGAGGCGGCCGGGCCGTCGGGGTTCATCGTGGTTTTGACCAGCACGAGCTGCCGGTTGTATTGCGGCCAGCGCTCCAGGGACTCGGTCTGGCTGACGATCTCGGCCGTCTCCTGATCGGGCGGATCGCCGCTGATAATCTGGTCGCCCGTCTGGTATCGGCCGGACGCCAGCCGCAGGAACATGTCCGGATACATGCTCGCCGGGATGAATTGATCGATGTCCGCGGCCTCGAAGTAGGTCGTCTGGCCGCTGATCTCCTTGGCGACCCAGACGACGTCGGCCGTGTCCCGCGCCAGCCAGAGCGTCCGGTCGGGTCGGGCCCACGAGGCGACGGCGGTTTCGCTAAGCACCAGGCAGTGAATCCCCAGGAAATTCTCCCGGGCGGCGGTCAGTCGGTACGGCGAGCCGGCAAACGAACCCTGGCCCCGATGGACGCGGATATCGCCGGGGGCCAGATGCACAAACGCCACGCCGCCCAGGTCGCTGCTGTCCGGATAAAAGGTCGGCGCCGATTGGCCGTACCAGCTCAACCGCCAGCCGGTTCGGTCCCGATAGCTAAGGCCCGGATCGTTCGGATCGAAGTAGTTCGGGTCCGCCGGATCGTCGCTGGTCTCCTGCAAGGCGAGAACCAGACCCACGGAATCGTGATAGTAGCTCCAGCCGGTCGAGGCCGCGCCGGGTTGCGCCTGCCGGACGATGACCAGCTCGTCGCCGTAGACGTTCAGGCCGGGCAGACTGCCGCTGAAACTGACGATCTGGTGGATGATGGTCCCTTCGGGACCGGTCAGGACGAGCAGGTGGTTCGGATCGGCCAGGTTCTCCGGATCGTAATCGCCGTTGATCAGACGGAAGAGCATGTTCTCCTCGGTGAACTGCTCGAAGGGCACGATATCCAGGGGATTGTTGGGGTCCACCCGCCGTTCCTCCTGCCCGGTGCCTTCCCGGCAGATATACTGCAGGATCCAGAGATTCTCCTGGGTGTCCCTCGCCAGCAGCAGGCTGAAGCTCTCGATCCCGGCCGCCTCGGCCGTTTCGGTTGCATCGGCGGCCGTCTGCCGCCAGCGCAGGGCATCGATGCCCAGAAAGGTCTCCTGCTCGAACTGCTGGGAAAATTGCCGGCCGTCGTATCGGCCCTGGCCCTGGTAGATCCGCTCGATGCCGTCGGCGGCGCCCAAGAAGGGCGTCTGTTCGAAGGCGTCGCTGGATTCGCCGAAGGTGTGGATCAGCACCATTTTCTCGATGATCACCGGATCGTCCGGCAGGTTTTTAAAGGCATCATCGGCCTCGTGCGTCGGCGTCAGGGCGATGGCGTCGACCACCTCCAGGCCCCGGATCACCCGTCCGAAGACGGCGTAGCCGTTGTTGCCGCTGGTCGGGTCCAGGTGGGAGTTGTCCACCAGATTGATGAAAAACTGCGAATTGGCGGAATCCAC
>JAFGFX010000340.1 GCA_016930855.1 Sedimentisphaerales bacterium
AGTTACAGCGATGCCGCCCGGGTGCTCCATTGCACCGTCGGGACCGTCAAGAGCCAGATGTACCGGGCCCTGCGAACGTTGGCCCGGTATCTGCCGGACGTTGAGGGAGAAGTGTAATGGCTGAGAACCACCTTGGCCAGGACCAACTCATTCGCTACGCCTTCGGCCTGCTGCCGGACCGCAGGCGGGACCGGTATCGGCGGCATCTGGATGCCTGCCCGAACTGCCGGGCGGATCTAGCCCGACTGCGGCAGAAATTCGCCGCCCTGGAGTGGCTGCGGGACGAGGTAACCGCTTCGGAGGAACTCATTTCCCGCACGCTGGCCCAGATCCAGGCATCGGCCGACAAGGAGCGGGCCGCCGGCCATACGGCAGATGGAGACAGGGGACGGACTGAGAGAGCCGCGGCTGTTGGCCATGCGACAGATAGTGACGAGGGCCAGGCGGTCTCTGATGTGGGAGCCCGCCAAGCGATCCGCAAGTCGTCTTTCCCTTCGCTGCGACTGTGGCGGTCGGCCGCGGCAGCCGGGATCGTGCTTGTCGGGGGGATACTGATTATCTCCCAGATCGGAAACTTCGGCGGATCGAGATCGGCTATAACAACCCGCCAAGGCGTTTCTCCCGGCGGTGATGACCGAATCGCGATGGCACCGGACCGGGAAGGACACCGGCAAGAAAAGATCGAGCAGCAATCCGTAACGGAGGGGGCGGTGGTTACGGATCGGCCGGATTCGGCCCAGGGACCCGGACGCCGGCAGCAACCGGCTATCGACTCAACCCACCCGGCGGCACAGGCAGGTGTGGCCCCGACTGTCGGCCCGGTCGGCGCCCTGGCGATGGCCGACACGGCTGACACGGCTGACACGGCTGACACGGCCGAAATGGTCGAAGCGGTCGAGCAAGCGGAAAAACCCCCCTTCGCGCCGGCGAGCAATATCGAGTTGGTGACCCTGCCGCGGCGGGACAATGTACAGCTCACGATCTACAACGCGGCGGACCTGACGCTCGTGCGCGAGAGCCGCCGTCTGACGATGAAGAAGGGCTGGAACTGGCTGCAGTTTGAGTGGGCCGATACGAGGATCGATCCGACGAGCCTGAGCCTGGAGCCGAAGGAGCAGGCCGACCAGATCCGGATCGAGCAGTTGGTCTTCCCCCCGCGACTGCGGCAGTTGGGCCGGTGGCTGATCCGCTCGCCGGTCAGCGGGCAGGTGCCCTTCGAGATCACCTACTTCACCTCGGGTCTGTCCTGGCGGGCGTTTTACCAGGGGACGCTGGCGGCCGACGAGCGGACCATGCGCCTCCAGGGCTACGTGCGGACGGAGAATCAAAGCGGCGAGGATTACGCCGACGCCCAAACCCGCCTGCTGGTGGGTCGCGTGCATCTGCTGGACACGATCGGCGACCTGGCCGGCCGCGACTTCGCCTACGGCCGGCCCGGTGTGCAACCGGAGGCGTTGGGCGAGACCATCAGCTATTTCAACGATTTCGCTTTGGGTAAGGATTTCCATGGGGGCATACAGGAGGGGTTGCCCCTGGAACTGGGATCCAAGTGGAGGCGATTGGGGCCCAAGGAGATCGTCAAGGAAGGCCTCAGTGAATATTTCCTCTACACCATCGAGGGGACCGAGACGATTCCAAACGGCCACGCCAAGCGGCTGGCCAGCTTCACCGCCGACGACGTCCCGGTGGTGAACCTGTACAAGTACGAAGAAGAGCGCTACGGCGGCAATGTCGTGCGGTTTTTGAGCTTCGCCAACGACCAGGAGCACAAACTGGGCGAGACCCCCATCCCGGGCGGGATGCTGAAGGTGTATCGCAGGGCCGACGAGGAGGGATACCTTTCGTACGAGGGGCAATCGGAATTCAAGTACATCCCGGTGAACGAGGACGTGGAACTGAACCTCGGCGCGGTGCAGAACGTGGCGGTCGAGCCGAAGTTGATGAATTTTCAAACGGCACGATATCGGTTCGACACGCACGGTAACATCAGCCATTGGGATGAGATGCGCACGTTCCGAGTCGACGTGACCAACACCCGCGCCATCGGTGTCCGGGTTGAAATCAAGCGCAACGTCAACACGAACGACTGGGATATCGAGAATCAGGGCCCCTTCGGCGACTACGAGAAATATGACAAGGATACGGTGCAGTACACGCTGGATCTGGAACCCCGAAGCAAGCGGAGTTTCACCTACCTTCTTACCACCCACCACGAGGATGCGGGATTGCGGCTGCCGGATAGTCCCGCGGCGGTCATTCCCCGCCCGGACGGCCAACAGCCGATCACCGTGGTCACGCACGGGCTGGCCTTCGACGGCGAGACCACCCGCATCGTCGTGCCGGACAATCCCCCCCTGGATTTGACGGATTCCCTGACGATCGAGGCGTGGATCCAATTCGAGGAAGGCGGCTCGGAAAATCCCCGGATCGTCTCGAAGGGATGGGAAATGCAAACCGGCTACGAACTGCTGCTCTTGGGAACGGGCGTGCAGCGGCGTTTTCAGTTCGCGGCCAGGAACCTGGGCCGGTTCGATTCCCAATCGTATCTGTCGGCGAACACCTGGTATCACGTGGCCGCGACCTATAACGGCCAACAGGTGCTGATCTTGTTGAACGGGCAAATAGACGCCCGGTATCCGGCCACCGGCAACATCGCCGCCAACGACACGCCTCTGCATATCGGCCGAAACTCGCAGACCCAGGCGGACCGGTACAAGGGACAAATCGCCATGGTGCGGATCTGGAACCGTCCGCTGCCGCCGGAGCAGCTGCAGGCGATTCTGATTCACCTGCCGCCGGACCCGTCCGGAATGGTCGGCTGGTGGGACCTGCGCCAGTTGGGCGATTCGACAACCGTTTTGGACATTTCCAACAGCGGCAATACCGGAACCCTGCGTCGAGATGATTAGCGTTTATGAGACCCGTAAAGGAGATACCCGTGCGCAGTGCAACAACAGTATTCATACTCGTGATACTCGGTTATGGTCAATGGATTCCGGCCAAGGTGGACCTGGTGACCCTACCGCAGCGGGACGCGGTGCAGCTAACGATCTACAACTCGGCGGACCTGACGCTGGTGCGGGAGAGCCGCCGCCTGACATTGAAGCGGGGTGAAAACCAGTTGCAGTTTTCCTGGGCCGACACGCTGATTGACCCGACCAGCCTGGCGATGACCCCCCGGGCCCAGGCCGATCGGATCGACATACTCGATTTGGTCTATCCGCCGCGGGCGAAGAACCTGGGGATATGGAACATCCAGAGCGGCCCCAGCGGCGCGGCGCCGGTGGAGATCTCCTATCTGACCAGCGGCCTTTCCTGGCGGGCCTTTTACCTGGCCACGCTGGCCCCGGATGAAACCACCATGCGGCTGCAGGGGTACGTGCGGATCACCAACCACAGCGGCGAGGACTACGAAAACGCCCAGGTCCGCCTGATCGTCGGCTCGGTGCACCTTATCGACCAGATCGCCGAGCTGGCCCGGCGGCCGTATCCCTACGGGCATCCCGGCCAGACGCGGGAGAAGTTCACGAGGTACGACGTCGGAGGGGACGCACTCCGGCTCAAGGAGTGGTTCGACGTGAATGCCCCCGCCCTCGTGGAAGAATCCCTCAGGCAGATCAAGGAGATCCGCAAGGAGGGTCTCAGCGAGTATTTCCTCTACACCATCGAGGGCACCGAGACGATTCCCACCGGTACTGCCAAGCGGCTGGCCAGCTTCACCGCCGAAGACGTCCCGGTGATGAACCTGTACAAGTACGAAGAAGAACGCTACGGCAGCAACGTCGTGCGGTTTTTAAGCTTCGCCAACGACCAGGAGCACAAACTGGGCGAGACCCCCATCCCGGGCGGCACGGTCAAGGTCTATCGCGCCGTGGATGCCACCGGACACCTATCCTACGAGGGCCAGGCGGAATGCAAGTATATCCCCGTCGCCGAGGAGGTGGAGCTGAACCTGGGCGCGGACGAGAACGTCGTCGTGACGCCGAAGCAGATGGAGTTTCGCACCGAGAACATCCTCTTTGACGGCCGGGGCAACATCGCCGGCTGGGACGAGGTGCGTCTCTGGCGGATTACGGTCAAGAACACGCGGGACCTGCCCGTCGAGGTGGAGATTAGACGGGATTTCGGCGGGGCCTACTGGGACCTGCAGTTGAGCGATGCGGCCCCGGCGGGCGAGGCCGAGGTCGACTATACCAAGCACGACGCCACCCGCGGCCGGTTCCGGCTGCAACTGAAACCCGGCGCCGTCCGCACGTTCGGGTACCGCCTGCGGACCTATCACGAACAGCGGCGGGCCGCCTATCGGCAGACCCGGCTCAGCGCCGACGAGGTGTTACACCTGGCGGACGCCCACGCCCGGCGGGTCAAGCAGACGGACCAAGGCTTCGACCTGAACAACTACCCGGACCGCCGGCCGGTATACAACGAATCGCAAGGCGCCTGGTGGGTGCACTACCAGCGCCGACCGAACCGCTGGCCGGGCGATCACTTTGCGATAGAGATCGACGATGAAACCCAGGCCATCCGCTACCACGGCGGCGCCTGAAAACGAACGTAAACGTAAGGGCATCGGGCACGAGAACGAACAACGCCCCCGTCGGGCGGCTCGCGGCCCGACGGGAAAACCAAACACGAACGCCAGGAAAGGCACTCTGGCAAAGGAGATCGTATCATGAACCGCAAGCAGATCGTACGGATGGTACTGGCGCTGTTGCCGCTCGGTTGCGGCAGCGCGGCGGCCCGGATCAAGCTGGTGGCCCTGCCGGAACGGACCGCCAGCGTGGTGCGGCTGGACAACCCGCAGGCGACGCTGATCGAGGAGGAGCGCGTCCTGACGCTCCAGCAGGGGCTCAACCAGGTGGACTTCTCCTGGAAGGGCGTCAGCATCGACGTGGACTCGATCCGGCTGCTGGTGCTGAGCCACCCGGACAAGGTGACCCTGCTCAACGTGAGCTATCCGCCCAACGAGGCGGCCCTCGTCTGGGAGATCAGCAGCGCCGAGGCCTGGGAGGAGCGGGTGCGGATCAGCTACCTGCTGAGCAACATCGACCGGCTGATCACCTACAAGGGCGTCGCCGACAAGGCGGAAACCCAGCTGGACCTCAAGAGCTTCATCGTGCTGCGTAACTTCTCCGGCGAGGACTTCGACCGGGCCCGCATCCTGCTGGACTACGGCGAGGCCTTCGAGCGGGACATCCGCCACGAGGAGACCAAGCAGTTGCTGTTCTTCCAGCAGCCCCAGGTGCCGATCACCAAGATCTGGACGTTCGACGCCCGCCGCCTGCCCTGGGACCCGCAGGAGCTGGAAAACCAGAACGTCGGCATTCCCACCAGCTACCGCATCGTGAACAACCAGGAAAGCAGCCTGGGCAAGTTCGCCCTCTGGGGCGGCAAGGCCCGGCTCTTCCAGGACGACGGCCA
>JAFGFX010000341.1 GCA_016930855.1 Sedimentisphaerales bacterium
ACCTTCTATTTCCCGGCGGCGGCGGGCGAAACCTTCTACATCCGCGTCGCCGCCCTGGACGGTGAAACCGGCGTCTATACGCTGCGCTGCGAGAAACGGCTAGCCGCGGACATGAACGACGACGGCCAGGTCAACGCCCAGGATCTGCTCCTGTTCAGCCAACAGTGGCTGGAGGACCAGTGCCAGGCGTCACAATGGTGCAGCGGGGCCGACCTGGACCTTTCCGGAACGGTCAACCTGGGCGATTACGTCCAATTCCTTCAGTACTGGCTGGTGGGCGATAACTAACAGACGGCCAAATGGCCCTTGGCCGCATGTTGGACGCCCTATCCCCACGCCAGGGGATCCGGCGCGTCCTGTCTTGGCGAACCATCGGATCGATAAACAGCAGGTAATCGCCATCTACCTTGCAGGCTCGGCGGCTGCCACCCGGATTATCGATGCCATGAAACATTATGCGTTTCTACTGAGCCGCCAGGGCGCTTACTTGTCCACCGGTTTAAGGGTGATCTGGCCCAGGTTGATGGGGGTCCAGCTATCCCGGTTCGGCCGGATCTCGAGGCTGTATTTGCCGGCCTGGCCGATGGTCACCCGGCCGAGGTTCTGCTCGCGGAAGCGGCCGTAATCGCCGGTCGCGGCGGCCTTGGCCTCGATGGTCTTGCCGGCGACCTTGATCGCCAGGCGGCTGTTGTCCGCGGGGGCGGCGATCTCGGCGACGATCTCGAAGTCGCCGGGCCTGTCGATCTTGAACTGCCAGGCGACCCAGTCGCGCGCGTCCGTCCAGAAGCCGATGTTGGGCCTGTCGTACTTGGATTCGACCTGGGGGACTGCGCCGCCGCCCTCGTCGTGGATGTCCGCCAGGGCGGCGGGCAATTCCATCGTGCCGTCCGATTTCTGGCCGGGCAGGATCTTCTCGATCTCGAGTTC
This sequence comes from Sedimentisphaerales bacterium, assembly GCA_016930855.1. Lineage (GTDB taxonomy): Bacteria > Planctomycetota > Phycisphaerae > Sedimentisphaerales > SM23-30 > JAFGFX01. The sequence goes on from JAFGFX010000341.1 coordinate 928, forward strand.
GCCCTCGACCTGCAGAACCAGGACGGTGTCGATCGGGTCGGGCGCCTCGGTGGGCAGTTCCAGAAGTACGCCGTCCTCGCCGGCGGTCGCCTGGAGTTCGCGGTTACCGGCGAGAAGGTAGGCCTTTGTCACCCTGTTTTTCAGGCCCGGCACGAGCAACTCACCGTCGGCGGGCCAGTCGAAAACGTGCAGATAGAGAAGGGCGCCGCCGGCCTGGAGCCTCTTGGTGCAGCGACCCCAGGGGAGCTTACTGAAGGGATTGGCGCTAGTGGCATGGATGGATTCACCGTTGATCCGCATCCAGCGGCCGATCTCTTGCAGCCGTTCGACGCTGGGTTGGGGGATCTCGCCCAGGGCGGTGGGCCCCACGTTGAGCAGGTAGTTGCCGCCCTTGCTGGCGATATCGACGAGGTTGCGGATCAGGGTCTCGGTGGATTTCCAGTTGTCATCGTAGCTCTTGTAGCCCCAGGTGCCGTTCATGGTCATGCAGGTTTCCCAGTGGCGCCCGGGGGTGCCGGTCGCGGGGATGTGCTGCTCGGGGGTGCTCAGGTCGCCGGAGTAGCCGCCGCCCAGCCGGTTGTTGGTGATGATGCCGGGCTGGAGCCGGATCAGCGGCAGCAGCATGTCGGCCCGCTCCTTGTTCATGTTCGTGGGGGTGTCCCACCAGAGCACCGCCAGGTCGCCGTAGTTGGACAGGATCTCCCTGACCTGGGGGACGGCGATGGTCTTGATGTACTCGTCCATGTCGCCGTCCTGGGCCGGGTCCCAGTGGCCGCCGGCGGCGGCCCCGCCGGGATGGTTCCAGTCCTGGGCCTGGGAGTAGTAGAAGCCCAGCCGGATGCCGTGGCGGCGGCAGGCCTCGGCCAGCGGTTTGAGCAGGTCCTTGCCGTAGGGGGTGGCGTCCACGACGTCCCAGTCGGTGACCTTCGAATCGAACAGGGCGAACCCGTCGTGGTGCTTGGAGGTGATGACGATGTATTTCATGCCGGCCTCCTTGGCCAGCCGCACCCAGGCGTCGGGATCGTACTTGACGGGATTGAACTCGCGGGCGAATTGCTTGTATTCGGCGACGGGGATCTTGCCGCGGTTCATGATCCATTCGCCGATGCCGCCGATACGCTGGTCCTTGTAGGTGCCGGCGGGCACGGCATAGACGCCCCAATGGATGAACATGCCGAAACGGGCCAGGCGCCACCATTCCATGCGGGCGTCGCGCTGCTCGGGGGTCTCGTCCGCGTAGGGATTGACCTTGACGATCTGGGGGGCGCCGTCGATATCCAGAGCGACCACCGAGGCGATTGGATCGGGCATCCGCTCGGGCAGCATAATCGAAACGAAGGTTTCCTGACGGTCGCAGGCAAGCGGTTGGCCGCCGTCCAGCAGGAAGGCCTTGACCGGGCGGCTGGCCAGGCCGGGCAGTATCAGGCGCCGGTTTTGCGGTGAATCGAAGACGTGCAGGTAGAGCCGGGTCCGATTGCCGGCGAGCTGTTTCTGGGTGCAGCGGCCCCAGGAGGGCTTGTCGAAGGGGCTGGCCTGGGTGCCGTAGATGGACTCGCCGTAGACGTCCATCCATTTGCCGATCCGGTCGAGCCGTTCGATGGCCTCGGCAGGGAAGGTGCCGTCGGCCTGGGGACCGATATTCAAGAGAAAGTTGCCGCCCTTGCTGGCGATGTCGATCAGCTTGCGGATCAGGTCCTCGGAGGATTTCCAGTTGGTGTCATTCTTGTTCCAGCCCCAGTGGGCGTTCATGGTCATGCAGGACTCCCAGTCCATCCCGGGCAGGCCCTGATCGGGGATCTCCTGCTCGGGCGTGCCGAAGTCGCCGCAGTAGTCCCCCTCGCGGGTGAGCCCCTGCATGCCCCGGCGGCCCTTGTCCACCCGGTTGTTGATGATGATGTCCGGCTGGAGGGAGCGGACGAAGCCGTAGAGGTCGCGGCCCATGGGGTGGGTCCAGGTGTCCTCCCATTCGCCGTCGAACCAGAGGACGCCGGGCTGATAGCGGCTCACGAGTTCGCGGAGCTGGTTTTTCAGGTAGGGGATATAGCGGTTGTAGTCGGCACCGCCCTCGGGACGGTCGGCCTTTTCCCAGTCGCGGCGGGGCAGGTAGTCCGGGTGGTGCCAGTCCATGATCGAGTGATAAAAGCACATCCGCACCCCCTGCCGCTTGCAGGCGTCGGTCAGTTCCCGCAGGATGTCGCGCCGGAAGGGCGTATTCATGACGTCGTAGTCGGTCTGTTTCGAATCCCACAGGCAAAATCCGTCGTGGTGCTTGGAGGTGATGACGATATATTTCATGCCGGCCCGCTTGGCCATCCGCACCCAGGCGTCGGCGTCGAACTTCACGGGATTGAACTGCGGGACGAACCGGTCGTATTCGGTGATGGGGATCTTGGCCGTGTGGCGAATCCATTCGGCGTGGCCCGTGTTGCCCTGCCATTCGCCGGCGGGAATGGCGTAGAGGCCCCAATGGATGAACATGCCGAAGCGGGCGTCGCGCCACCAGTGCATGCGGGCGTCGCGCTGTTGGGGGGTTTCCTGGAAGAAGGCGTCGACCGAAGGATCGGCCCCCTGGAGGATCCGGTCCGAAACGCCCGCCAGCAGCAGGCCCCATGACAAGAGGCAGAGGATTTTTGTCGGTAGGTATCGCATGGCCTGTCCTTTCTTGCAGCTATTGCAGGTTAGCATTGACACCAAAGCAGACATTGTACCGGAACGCCGGCGGGGCCGCCAAGCCATTATGCGCAAAATAATAGCCATTTAGCGCATGGGATTATGAACCAACCCCCCCCATCGGCGCCGACGGCAGTTATCCTGCGCCGGGGAGGTCCCGGCGATCGGGCAGGCAGTATCTATTGGTCGACAGGGTCCGTGTCCTTCCGGCGGCGGCGTCTCTGGCGGCGCTGTTTTTGCCTGCGGATCCGGGCGGCCTCCAAGGCGGCCGGGCTCTGGTCGCCCAGCGTTTGATTTTCCAGCAATTCACAGAGGCGCTGGCGGGCGTAATAGCGATTCAGCCGCTGGCTCCGCTGGCGCTGCATCTTGACTGCCAGGCCGGTGGGCCGGTGCTTGAGATAGACGCAACTGGACGTCTTGTTGACCTTCTGGCCGCCGGGGCCGGCCGAACGGATGTATTTCTCCAGCAGGTCCTGCTCCCGCAGGCCGGCCCGGGCCATGCGGTCTTCCAGCTCGGCCTGCTTTCTGGGCGTCACGCCAAAATCCATGGCTCATTCGTCCTTCGGTCGCTGCCGGCCGCTTCGAGAAGAAAATACAACGGCGTACGGCGGCTCGTCTTACAAATCGGGACCCGCTATGAGCCCGTCGGGAACAGCAGGGCCAGCAGGGGCTCGGGTTCGGAAAAGTCGCAGATCATGACGTGGGCGCCGGCCTTGATTAGGCGGGTGCGTTTTTCGGGGCAGAGGCCGTGGCGGCGGATCTCGTCGCTGGCGATGCCCACGGCCAGGCCGTCGCGCTTGCGGCATTCGCGGATCTCGACGGGGCCGTCGCCGAAGACCGCCAGGGCCCGGCCGGTCAGGCGGTTCGCCTGCAGGATGGTCTCCAGGACCATCTTCTTGGAATACCGGCTGACGTCGCCCACGGCGCCGTAGATGTTGTCCCCGAACAGATCGGCGTAGCCCAGGACCCGGGCCTCATTAAGAACGTCCTCGCGGTCGGTGCCGCTGGCCAGGTACAGGGTGACGCCCTTCTCCCGCAGCCGGTGTAAAAACCGGACCGCGCCCTTGATCGTGTAATCGTACAGGTCCAGGGCGCCGCGCCGGAATTTCTCCAGCCGCCGGTTGACCATCCGCATGAGGGCGTCATTGTAGATCTGCTTGTAGCCGAAGCGGTCCTGGATCTGCTCGGCCGGCACTAGCGCGAATTCCCGCACCATCTCGACCAGCGCCTCCATCTGCACGATGGTCTGGATGCCGGTGGACTGGTCGATGTACTCCTGGACGCGGCTGCGGACCTTGTGATAGAGGGTCTCGTCGGCGCTGTCGTAGCGGTCGCCCAGAATGGCCCGGATCATGACCGGCGCCATGACGGCCTCCCAGCCCTGGCGCAGGGTGCTGATGGTGCCGTCGTGATCGAAGACGGCGTGCCGGATCCGGCGGTCCGCCAGGAAGGACCGGTCGCAGCAGATCTCGATCTCGGTAGCTTCGAGGGTGCGGGCCTGGCGGATATCCTCGGCCAACTCGGGCTGATAGATATAATGGGAATCCCGGGCGACGGCCAGGATCTCCGGGGCGGTGGCGGTGCCGGTCTGATAGAGCTTCTGGACGGTCACGGCGGCGGCGAAGTTGGCGAATTCGGCGGCCTCGGCCGGCTTCACGCCGGCGGCCAGGCACACCAGCAGGGCGCTGACGGTGGTGTCGCCGGCCCCGACGGGATCCAGCTTCTTGTGGAACTGGATGCCGGGGATCTCCTTTACCCCCCCGGCGTCGGCGGCCAGGATGCCGCGGGCGCCGCGGGTGATGAAGACCGGCCTCTGATCGCGGGCATACAGGGCCTCGGCGTATTGTTTCAGCTCCGCCACGGCGATCACGTCGTCCGACTGGGCGTCGCGCCGGTTCAGCCGGGCGGCCTCGATGGCGTTGGTCTTGCGGCAGACGCCGCGGAACCGCTCGCCGTAATGGCGGGAATCCAGCAGGACAATCCGGTCCGGATGGCGGGCCAACCGCTCGTTGAGCTGCTCGATAAAGGCCGGGTGGGGGATGCTGCCGGGCACCTGCTGGTTCAGGATGATCCCGTCGGCGGTCTCCAACGCCTTCTCCAGGTAGTCCAGCAGTCGGTCGTCGGTCGTCTCGGAGCGGGCGTTGAAGAAGCCGAAATCGATCCGCGGCAGCTCCTGGTTCTCCTGGTAGCGCTTGCCGAAGGTCACCGTATCGAACTGCTGGTCCTGGACCAGCAGCCAGCGGGTGTCGACGCCCAGCTCGTGAAACTGCCGGACGAGCTCGCGGCCGAAGATGTCGTCGCCGATCACGCCGATGACGCGGATGCCCGCCGGCCGCAGGGCGGCCAGATTCGCCACCACGTTGGACGCCCCGCCGAGCGTGTAGTAGTGCCGGCGGACCGCCTGGCCCTGCAGGCCGGTCTCCACCGAGACCTCCGAGCCGGCCGGATCGAGCATCCAGTAGGCGTCCAGGCAGAAATCACCGTAGACGGCCACCTGGACCCGTTGAATCTTTTCGAGGATCTCCCTGACGCGCTGTTCCTGCATGGCGTTCGATCCGGATTCAAACTCGGTGTTTATGTGCCCCTTTACGGCCGCGACACCACAAGCTGATGATTCACAATACGTACGGCCAAGACAGCCATTGACGGTTAGTGGCGGCAAAACAATCTGATGGCAGGAAAGTACAGCAAGGCAACCATACTCAAGTTAAAAGGTTTGTAATAAGCGATCCAGTCGCTGGACGCACTGGATATGGCAGCGGATGCTGTGGTAATTGACCTTCCAGGAGTGGCTCATGTGGGTCCAGACGGGCTTGCCTTTTCGCGTCAGCAGCGGCCGCCACTCGCCGGGGGTGCCCTGGATCATCTTGTCCATGACGAAGCGATGGATGTTTTCGTAGGCCGGCCAGTAGGTGTCCGGCTGGTACCGCAGGCAGGCCTCCAGCATGCCGATCATCACCTCGGCCTGCTGCCAAAACTCCTTTTGCTTGTCGTGGGCCTTGCCCTCGTGGGGCCCTTCCACGTACACCCCGCCGTACTTGGGATCGATGCCGTACCGGAGGGCGTTTTTGAGCATCTTCTTGCAGTCTTTCTTGTAGGGCTGGGGATCGAGCCCCAGGATATCCAGGGCGTGCAGGAACAGCCAGAAGAACTCCACGTTGTGGCCGTAGGAGCTGTTGTCCTGGGCGTGGGGCTTTTCGCCGCCGTCGGCGAAGCGGTCCCAGCCCCAGATGATATCGAACTTGATCTGGTCGGCCACCCGCCAGTCGCGGGTGAACTGGGGGATGCCGGTGCGGTACTTCGGGTGCAGAATCCGCTGCAGGAGGATCTCGATATCCTCCAGCAGGCTTCGGCGATGGACGTCCTTGCGGCTGCATTCGTACAGGGTGGTGAACGCCTCCATCAGGTGCATGTGCACGTCGAGGGTCTTGCGGTCGCCGCCCTGGCTGCCGGGCCCGCACAGGTCCCAGTTGCGCTCGAACATCTCGAAGTAGCCGCCGTACATCGTGTCGGCGGCGTATTTCTTGACCAGGTCGAACACCTTCTCGGCGTATTCCAGCCCGACCGCCTCGCTGCTGGCCAGCGTGTATTCGCTGAGGGCGTAGATGGCGAAGCTCAGGCCGTAGAGGATCTTCTTGTCGATGGCGACGTCGCCGGCGCGGTTGACGGTCCAGAAGAAGCCGCCGTGCTCGGCGTCCCACATCTTGTGCAGCAGGAAATCGACGCCGTGGCGGGCGTAGTCCAGGCAGCGGCCCTCGCCATAGCCGGCCCGGTGGGCCGAGGCCAGGGAATACACGGTGCGGGCCTGGGCGATCAGCGATTTTTCGTCCTCGCCGGTGTCGTTGCCGTCCTGGTCGAAATGGGTGATAAAGCCGCCATGCTGGTCGTCCTTGCAGCGGTCCAGCCAGAAGGGCAGCAGCTTGTCCACCAGGTGCCGTTCGAGGGCCTCTTTGCAGTCGGATATTTTTTGCTTGTCCATGCCAGCCGTCTCCTGTCCGGAAAGGAATCGGTTCGTCCGCCGGCGGGTCATCCCGTCCGCCGGCCAATCGCGCCGGCGTCAGCGGTCCGTGACCGCCTCCACGAGCAGGCGCAGGGCCTGGGCCTCCTTGTCGGACTCCTCGATGCGGGAATCGTTCCAGGAGATGATCAGGTCCAGCTCGCCGATGACCACCATGGCCCGCATGCCCCCGTGGCCGAACGCCCCGTAGGCGCCGGTCGGCACGCCCGGCCACTGCCGTTTGCCCTGGCGGTCAACGCCGTTGGTCCACCAGGCGAAGCTGTAACTGCCCCCATGATCCGTCTGGTTGTCCGGGATCCGCCGCGAGCCGATGCTCCGCTGGCCGGGGATCATCTGGGCCTCGACCTGGCCCGCCCGCGGCAGGGAGTTCGGCAGGGAACTGCCCGTCGCCAGATCCACGTGCTTGGCGCGGAGCAGTTGCCTGCCGTTCCAGTTGCCCCGGCGCAGGTAGAGCAGGCCGAACCGGCAGAAATCCCGCACCGAGACGGCCACCCGGCCGGGCCGATCCTGGCCGCCGAAGGCCAGGAAGGTCGGCTTGTCCTGGCATTGCAAGATGTCGGTCAGGCGGGCATGCAGGAGCTTCTCGTCCACGTCGTCATAGGTCGCGCTGTAGACCCGCAGGACCAGCGTGTCCCAAAACAGGGCCATCTGCCAATCGTTGTAGCAAAAGGCCGTGCCGGGCTTCTCCTGGACGCCGTAGCAGGAGATTTGATTGGCCAGGTGCCGCCAGGTGATCTGGCGGTCCTTGTGGCCCAGCGACGGGTTCAGATCGTTGAGGCGCGGCTCCCACCTGACGACCGGTTCGTCCAGGCTGGCGATCTTGCCCTGTTCCCAGGCGGCAAGCAAGAAATGCACGTACCAGGGCTTGCAGGCCGAGGCGATATCGCCCCGCTTGGCCAGGTCGCCCCAACCGTAGACCAGACAGCCGCCCCGCACGACGCAGCCGCGACCGCCGATATACTCGGAGAGGGCCTGGAGCTTTTGCGGGTCCAGGCCCGCGGCCGCCGGGCTCCGCTCGGTCCAGTCGGCGCCTGGATAGATCGGTTGGGGGCCATTGGGGTCCTGCCGGGCCGGGAGGGCCGCCGCGCCGAGAAGCCCCCAGGCCGCCAGGGCGGTCACCAGCGGACAGCGGCGTCTCACCTTTGGCGCGGCGGATGGGATTCCCATCGACATGTTTTGCCCTTTCATCCCTCAGGACAAGGGAAACGACCGCCACCGATCCTTCCCGTTCGACCGGTCGGATCGGGTTTGCCTACGCTGCCTCCCCGGCCGTCAAATCCGGCGTTTCGGGGCCGTAATTCGACCGGCCGGGCCGGGACCGCCCACGTTGCCCCCAGGCCGTCACATCCGCCGTTTCGCGGCCGTAAGTTGTCCCTTACTCAAGTTCGCCCCGGTTGGCTTTAGGGCGTCATGTCCGTTGCCTCGGGGCCAGAGGTTGTCCCCGGCGGCGACGAATAGCGTTCGACGAGCTTGCGGATCTTCGGCTGATCGGGCTGGATCTCCAGGGAGCGATGCCAATGCTCCAGGGCCTGCTTGGCCAGGTCGGTGTTTTGGCGATCGTTCAAATACTTCATCATCGAGGCCACGCCGATGCCGTTGAGGGCCATGCAGCTTTTCGGGTTCAGCTCGGCGGCCTTTTGATAGCTGGCCAGGGCCTGGTCGACCTGTTTCTGGCAGAGATAGCAGTATCCCAGGGTGCCGTAGGGATCCGGCGACTCGGGCGCGGCGGCGACCGCCTTTTCCAGGATCAGGCGGGCCGGGTCATAGCGTTCCATCTGGATATAGGTCGTGCCCAGACGGATCATCACCTCCACCTGGCCGGGGTCCACCTCCAGGGACTGCTTGTAGGCGTTGATGGCCTTGTAGGGATCGGAGGCCTTGCGATAGATATCGCCCAGGCTGGACAGGATTTCGCTCTTATCCGGATCCAGTTCCGCCGCCCGGGCGCAGAACTTAGCCGCCTCGTCGTACTGGTCGGTTTCGTAGTAGCAGATGCCGAGCGTATAGTTCGCCTCGGCGCTGTCCGGCCGCAACCGCACGGCCCGCTTGAGCACGTCGATCGCCTCCAGGAAGCGTTCGAGGAGCTGATAGACCTGGCCCAGATGCAGGTGATCGGCAAAGGCCCACGGGTCCAGCGTGCAGGCGGTCTGGTAGGCCGTCGCCGCGTCCTCATACTGGCCCTGCTGGCGGTAGAGGTCGCCCATCAGGGAATAGGCCAGGGAAAACTCCTGGTCCCATTGAACCGCCTGCTGCAATTCCTGGATGGCGTCGTCATCCAGGGCGGCCTGGTGCATGCTCAGGGCGTTGACGTAATGGTCCACGGCCTGCTCATGGGCGAATTGACAGCCCCCCACCAGAACAACGAAAATACCCAGCCATTGCGTTCGAGCGATTATCTTGTTCATGGCCGCGACTGTAGCGGAAAAGGGCCGGGGCGTCAACGGTTTTTTGGCCCTGGCGGCGGCCGCCGGGCCGGTTATCCGCCCGGTCCGACTACCGGGCGGTAAGGGGCGATTTCGGCCTCCAACCGGGAAAGACGCCCGTCCGACGACTGCCCCCCCGGAAAAACAAAAAATATTCGATCCCGCCTCTTGAGGCGAACGGCCCGGGGCGATATTATGATACCTTGTCGCTCCAGCAAAACCGTAATCCCGACGGGATATCCTCTAGACGCCTGATGGAGAGAAAGGACATGAAAAAGCTGCTGGTGGTGTTGATCGTGGCGGCGGCGGCCGCCGGCCTCTATTGGTTCAAGGCAAGTCAAGATAGCGGGCCGGAGCTGAAGGTGGAAAGCTACTTCCGCAAGCTGGACATGCCGGAATTCACCCCGATGAGCGGCGGGTATCCGTCCGGCAGTCCCCAGAATCCCGTCTACCTGAACATGCGGAACATACGCCATTTCGTCATCATCGTCTCGGTTCCCGCCCGGCGGCTGCTGGCGGTGGATCAAACCGAAGCGGACGGCGAGATCACCGACGACAACAACACCTACCTGACCAGCGACGGCCGCAAGTACCCCAAGTTCGTGATGATCACCAAGGAGGGCGTCAGGCTCAAGCCGCGGGGCGTCTTCGCCTGGCCCCGCCGCGGTCCCTGCACCAAGCCGGACGAATTCACCGAGCCTCAGACCTGGTATCCGGCGCCGGACGAAAAACCGAACAAGCGATTTCGCCTGGCCTTGTACTGGCGGATCGTGCAAGTCCAGTTCGAGACGCCCTTCCAGTTGCAGATGGACGATCTGCCGGCCGTGGAGGTCACGGACGATCAGGACGATTTCTTCCACCACTGGGAGGAGTAAGCGGACAGGTTGCCGGGTCACCAGAATCCCATCATGTGGAACTTGGCCATCAGCTCGTTTTCCCGCCCCCAGATATTGTACCAGCTCGCCCAGAAGCTGATCACCGTGACCGACAGGAAGATGTAGCGGGCCCAGTTCCGCAGATAGATGCACACCAGGATGCCGGTGGTCAGCTTGAAACCGAATCCCAGCAGCGGCCCGCAGGTATAGCCGAACAGCTCGGCCGCCCGGCGGTACAGCGGATGCAGCTCCACCTCGTGCCCGTCCTGGTGCATGAAGTGGATGGTGCTCAAGGCATCGCAGAATATGGCCAGCGAAAAGAACACGATGTACCACCGGTAGCGATTCCAGAATCCCCGGCAGTTGCATTCGAATCGTTGAATGATCGGATGAACCATGGCCGTCTTCCTTTCACCTGCCATCGGCGAACCATCGCGCCGGCGTTCGTGGGGATCCGGTTCGGAATCCCTTCTATGGTTTCGGTCCGATCCATTGGCAACTTGATCGGACGGCCGACGGATCGTTTGTCGATCCGGCAACCGGCCGGCCCGACGCGCCTGCGTCAGCGCGGACAAGGTGATTATAGCCCTGCCGGCGATCCGGCGCCCGCCGGGCCAGGTAAGTGACTGCCTGACAAGCCGATACGATTCCCGCCGGCGCCACGTCTCTGCATGAGGTCGCGGAGAAATCAACGGTCGAATGTATTGCCCAACGGTATCCAGGTCCGGTTGGCCAGCGTTCTCGGCGTCGTTTATTCCCAGACGGCACAGGCGGCAGGGACCAACCAGCAGGCACAATCGATACCGGCGAGCAGGGAAATGATCCGCCGGGCGAGAGGATCAAACGGATAGAGGAATCCCTTTGCGGCTGACGACACGTCTGGCAACGTCGAATTTGGCACCATCCATACGGCAGCTTTCACCGATTGGTTGACAGAATATGGGCAGGGATTTGGTCGTTGTATCCACAACCGGCTTGTCTGCTCAAGTAGCCCGGTGGCGGCGGTTATTGCGGCGGCTGCGCCTGGACGCGAACGCCCGTGGGGGGTTGGCCGGCCGGCGTCCGCAGCCGCAGGCAAAACTCCCAGGGTCCGGTATCCTGCAACACCTTGAGCACCAGCGTGTTCCAGCCGGCCTGTAGGGTAACGTCCACCTGGTGCTCATCGGGCACGGCCGCCCCGCCGGCGCCGTCGCGGTGCACGACCTTTTCGTTGAACCACACCTTGCCGCCGTCGTCGGTGCCGAAGAGCAGACGAGCCGGTTGCTCCGTATCGCTGTGGATCCAGGTCCGCGCGTAGGCGGCCCGCGTGTTCCCGCCGAGCGCCGCCTGCAAATCGAACATCCAGGGTCGCTCCGCCTTGTCGCTCAGCGGCAGCAGCCGCCAGGAGATCCCGTCGGCGTTTTTTTCCTCCGGCGGGAAGGGGCTATCCAGCAGGTCGATATAATCGCCGTCCGGCTTTAGGTAGGGCCCGGCCACCTGCCAGGCGACCAGATAGTCCCCCAGCCGCTCGAACCGCTGGAGCAGCTCCTGAGCCTGCCGGCGGTTGGCCGGATTGCGGGTCGATTCCTGTATCCGCATCGCCAGGGCCCGCGACGCCTGGAGATCGGCCCCCCCGATCGCGCCGGCGATCTGCAGGGCGGCCAGCTGGGCCTCGGCCTGGACGTCCGGCCGCTCCAGGCAGGGCTCCACCAACTTGAGGGCCGCCGGATCGGCCACCTTGGCCAGGCAGGCCAGCACTAGCTTCGTCTCGCCGGCGTCCCGGGCCCGCTGGAGGAGCAGGTCGCAGGTCTGGACCGTTTCCGTCGTCGGACGCTGCGTCTGGTTCAGCAACCGCACAATGCCCCGCAGGACCATCACGCGAGGGGTCTGCTCGGCCGTTTCCCGATAGATCGCCAGCAGGGCATCCAGGGCCATTTCGTCGGGCCAATCCGCCAGGGTCCGCAGGGCCGTATCCCGCACCGCGGCATCCTGATCCTGGATGGCGTTGCGGACCAGATCGAAGGCCTGCCGGTCCCCGATCGCCTTGAGCACCCGCAGCAGGGAACAGCGGGCCTGGCTGTCGCGGGTCGAGTCGAAGGCCCCCCGCAGCAGCGGCGTCTGGTCCGATTGGTTTTCGATCCGGCGAACCACGGCGCTGACCGTCCGCTCCGCATCGGCGCGAACCGCATCACCCCGCAGCTCGACCAGCAGGCGAACGACGTTGGCGGCGTGCTGCGGCTCGGCCAATTCGGCCAGGGCCCGAAACGCCGCCTCGCGGACGGCGTCGTCCCCGGCGGCCGCCTCGGCGAGCAGATCCGGGACCGCCCGGGCCGCGCGGCGGTCGGACAGCACCATGATCAACTCGGTTCGGGTCGCGGTCTCGGCCGCCTTCATGCTGCGTACGATCGCCTCATCGACCCTGTTGCCCGAAAGCCGCTGCAAGGCGGCGTAGGCCGCCTGGGTCTCCGTCGGGCTCGCCCCGGCCGCCAGCGCGCCGGCCAGGACCGGCACCGAGGTTTCATCCCCGATCACGGACAGCGCCCGGATGGCGGCGGTGCGCACCGCGGCGTCCGTGCTCGCCGCCGCGGCCGTGACCTCGGCCAGCGCCGCCCGATCGCCCCGCGCCGCCAGGGCGTCGATCAGGATCACCTGGGTCGCGGCCGGCAGTTTCGGTAGTTCCGCCGCGAACCGCTTGGCGATGCCCTCGCCCTGCAGGGTCGAGATGTTGTCGATCGCCACTGCCCGCATCGTCGCATCCGCCCCGGAGATGGTCCGCAGCACGATCGGCACCGCCTCGTCGGGCCGCGCCTGCAGGTAGCCCACGAAGGCCCCGATCCGCACCGGCTCCGGCCAGTTCGACGACTGCAACTGCTGGTAAACCCGCGCCGCCTGGTCCATCTGGCCGCGGGCGAGGTACTGCTCCGCCTCGATAAGCGAGGCCTCCGCCGCAATCGCCCGTCGCTTGGGCGGCGCCGCGGCGCGTAGATCCGCCAGCGCCCGCGCCGCCGGCGGCGTGGCGATCCGTCCCAGCGCCCAGGCCGCCGCCGCTGCCTCCAGGTCGGAACCCTGCAATAACGGGATCAACACGGCCGCCGCTTCGGGATCCTGCCGCACGCCCAGGGAATGGATGATCCCCAGCCGGACGTCGCCGGACGCCTGGGCCAGCCCCTGCCTCAGGGCCTGATCCGCCTGCGGATACGGCATTGGCTCCAGCACATACCGGGCCAGGTGGGAGGTGTCCTCTTCCCGCAGCAGTGCCGCCAGGGCGGGTATCGAGTCCGGCGAGCCGATCACCCGCAAAATCCGGCCGGCCCGGTCCTTTTGCTCCGGGGTCGAATCGCCCTGCAGGACCTGGATGCAGCGCTTCTCCAGGTCGGCCAGTGCCTGCGGATTGGCGCGGCTGGCGGCTATCTCCTCGTCGCAGGTGGCGACCTTTTCCTGGGCCGCCGCCGGACCGATTATCCACAAGCCCGCCAGGACACCCAACGCTAGGAACCACTTATTTGCCTGCATATCCAAATCTCCTCTTCTGAAAACTCGTCATATGAGATCGTAGCGAAACACCCGTGGGCAAATGTCGCCTATAACCGCCAGGGCTGTCGATACGCCCGGGTGCGCATGCGGTTGGCCTGATCGTCCCCGATGAACTCTTCCTTGGCCGGATCCCACCGCAGGGGCCGGCCGAGCCGCTTGCAGATGTTCGCCGCGTGACAGGCCGTGATCGAGCGGTGCGCCCCCTCGGCATCGGCCACCGTCTGCTGGCGGGTCTTGACGCAATCCAGAAAGTTCCGCACGTGGTTGTCCACCGGGTAGCCCTTGCCCAGCCCCCGCCTGGGCCGCAGCGATTTCGGGTGCACCTCCAGATGGCCGGAGTCGTCCACCTCCACCCAGCCCTCGGTCCCCTCGAAGCGGACCCCGCAGGAGCCCTGGCCGATCGGCTGGGTCAGGACCAGCTTGATCCCGTTGGCGTAGTGGGCGTGCACGTCCGGGCCCTCCTGCCAGTACTCCACCGGCGAGGTGTCGTCCGCGTCGTTGGCGAACTGGCACAGGTCCACCGTATGGCTGCCCCATTCGGTGATGGAACCGCCGGAGAAATCCCAATGACCGCTCCAGAAGCCCCGCGAGGCGTACTGGTGATTGTAGGGCCGCCAGAGGGCCGGGCCCAGCCAGCGATCCCACCAGAACTCCTCCCGGGCCGGCTCCGGCTCGGCCGGCAGGCGGGTCTCGTAGGGCTCCAGCCAGGCGGGCGCCGTCTCGGCGTATAGCGTCTTGAGCTCGCCGAGCAGCCCCCGCCGCGCCAGGTCCATGGCGAAGACAAACTGATCGACGCTCCGCCGCTGCGTGCCGCACTGGAACACGCGGCCGAACCGCCGCATGGTGTCGGCCACCGCCCGGCTCTCGGCGATCACCACGCTGAGCGGCTTTTCGCAGTACATGTCCTTGCCGGCCCGCGCCGTCAGGCACGCCGCCAGGGAGTGCCAGTAATCGCCCGTGGCGACCAGCATGGCATCGATATCGTCCCGCGCCAGGATCTCGAACAGGTCGAGGTAGGCTTGGCAGTCCCGGTTGCCGTACTTGTTGTCCACGGCCTTCTTGCCCAATTCCCGCCGCTGCTGCTTGACGTCACAGACGCCCACGACCTGCACGTCCGGCTGGGCCATGAACACGTCCAAGACCCCGCTGGCCCGGCCGCCGTAGCCAATGTTGCCCATCACGATCCGCTCGCTGGCCGGCGGACGCCCGTTGGCGCCCAGGGCGCTGGAGGTGATGATCGTCGGCGCCGCGACCAGGGTGGCCGCCGTCGCCGCCGTGCCGCGCAAAAACTCCCGTCGGTTCACTCGTTTACCTGGGGATCGACTCATGCGTCCTCTCCTTCTGGCAAGGGTTCCACTGTCTGCATCCTCGACATCGCGCCATCCAGAATACCACCGCCCGGGGCACTTGGCAAACGCTATCTCTTGAAGCCATTCCCGGGCCATTGCCAATCCGAACGGGACGGGGTATCATCTCCTCCATGAAATTGTCTTTCTACCGCTACCTTTGGCTGGTTTGTTTGACGCTGATTTGGTCCGACGGGGCGGCCGCCGGCGGCGCGGCCGAAAGGGAATTTCTCGTCGGCGGGGACATCTCCGCCCTGGCGGTGATCGAGGAACACGGCGGCATATTCCGCGATCCCAACCAACCCGGCGACGCCATCGCCATCATGAGACGGTACGGGGCCAACTGCTTCCGCCTGCGCCTGTTCGTCCAGCCGACCGGCAAAAACGTCGTGGTCAACGATCTGGCCTACACCATCGCCCTGGCCCGGCGGATCCGGGCCGCCGGCGGTCAGTGGCTGCTCGACTTTCACTACTCCGACACCTGGGCCGATCCCGCCCATCAAACCAAGCCGGCCGCCTGGGAAGATCTACCCTTCGAGCAACCGGAGGCCCGCGTCTACGAATACACCCGTGATTGCCTGGGCGCCTTCCAGAAGGCGGGAGTCCCGCCCGATCTGGTCCAGCCGGGCAACGAAATCACACCGGGGATGCTCTGGCCGGACGGCAAGCTCCACGACGTCGTCGAACCTGAAAGACAGTGGGAACGATTTACCCGCCTGCTGCGGGCGGCCGTCCGGGGCATTCAAGCCGCCCCCGCCGACCGGCCGCCCCGCATCGTGATCCACATCGACCAGGGGGCAAACTGGCCGAAAACCCGCTGGTTCTTCGAGCGGATCGAAAAATACCAGGTGCCCTGCGACGTCATCGGCCTAA
>JAFGFX010000342.1 GCA_016930855.1 Sedimentisphaerales bacterium
GCGACCAGCGGGAGCGTCAAAAGTCACGGCAGTCCGCGTCGATCTGAAAGTACCCGTCTGCCCAAACGATTTTTCTCTGGATTCTGCCCCCAAACCAACATCAGGACCACAGCAGGCGTTGCACATATTACTTGAATCCGCATGATAAGGAAACCACATTTGGGCCGTCGTCACTGCCGCAATCCGTCGGTTCAACCGCGGCCAACGTCACGGATCGCCTCGAGCATGGCGACGATGTTCTCAACGGGGGTGTTGGCCTGGATGTTATGGATCGTATTGAAGACGTAGCCGCCGCCGCGGCCAAAGATCTCGAGCCGCTGGCGGACCTGCCGGTACACCTCTACCGGCGTGCCGAAGGGCAGGACCTGCTGGGTATCGACACCGCCGCCCCAGAAGACCAGCTCCCGGCCGAAGGTCTCTTTCAGGTGCTGCGGATCCATCCCGGCGGCCGAGCACTGCACCGGGTTGAGGATGTCGAAGCCGGCCGCGATGAAATGGGGCAATAACGGCACGACCGCCCCGCAGGAATGCTTGAAGGTCTTCCAGCTCGTATGGGCGTGGATCCAGTCGTTCAGCCTCTTGTAATAGGGCAGGTACAGGCTCTCAAACGTCCGGGCGGAGCAGAACTGGGACGTCTGGGTGCCGAAATCGGTGCCGCAGAGGAACACCGCGTCCACGCCGTCGCCGACGGCCTGCTGGATTTTCTCCAGGTTCGCGATGGCGATGGCGCACTGGCGGCCGAAGACCTGGTGCAGGTAGTTCTGCCGGCAGGCGGTGGCCATGTACCACTCACTGATGTCCCGGATGCCCTTGGGGTGCTTCAGGAAGGGGGCCGGCACCAGGGCGATATCGCCGAAGGCCGTGCCGCCGAAGTTGGCGATGACGCCGCGGCCCGAGGCGGCGGCGCGGGCGATTTCCCGTTGGAAGTAGGCGACGTCCTCGTCGCGGATCGGTTGGAACTCCTCCAGGTTGTCCTCGGGGTCCAGCGTCGCCTCGTCGATGGGCTCCTGGCGGATGACGGTATCGAAGAAGAAGCTGTGTTTGGGCATCCGTCCGCTGGCGGGCGCGCTGGTGTCGCCCTGGGGATAGATCCAGAGATCCCCGGCGGCGTCGGTGCGGGTCTGAAAATGTCCGGACACCAGCACCTCCTGGCCCCAGGGCATCCGGAAGGGCTTCCAGTCCTCGTTGGGAAAGCCGAACATGGTGCAGCGCGGCACGATGCCGCAGACGTCCACGCCCAGCGCATCCAGCAGATCCTCGTCGAGCCAGCCGAGCATCTGGTACGGCTCGTAGGCCTTGACCAGCCGGTCTTCCAGGCCGAAATACTCCCGCAGCTCGGCCACGCAGGAGACGTGGATGCCGCTGACCGTGGTAGCGCCGAAGTCCACGCACACCCCGTCGATCGGCTCGTGCCGCAGGGTCCGTTGCAGTTTTTCCCGTGAATCCACTTGGTCACCTCGCTTTGCTGATCCCGCCGGCAAATTACCCGTTCCGGGCGGTTCTGTCAAACGGTTTGCCCCATCGCCGCCGGACAGGAGCGCGAGGCCGCCGGGCCGGATCGCCGTCGGGCCGTAGGGCCGCCAAGACGATACGATGGTCCGATAATCCTTTACTGCCGGAAGGATCTGCCCGGAAGGCCCGATAACCTCACCGGCCCGCGATCCGACCGGATATTTCAGGTCCGATAACCAGGCGGCGGGATAGGAAAAATCGACTGCGTCGAGGACGAATCTTGTGGATGCACGATAGAGGTAACACCGCAGGTGCCTGACCAAACCGGCCCGACAGACCAAACCCGAATGGTTTGGCAGAGACCGGGAATGTTTTTAGAGTGCATAAGAAAAGGAAAGATGGCCCCCGAGATGAAAAAAAGAGGATCCGAGCTCGCCGTTACCCGGACCCTCCAAGCCAGGCTGTCCCGGCTATCGCCGGGAGACCCACAGCCTCGCACATTGTATCGTCCAGAATCGCGGCCAAGGTTAATTTCCCGCCCATTTTTCCGCCGGCGGTTGGCGAATTCGCCGCTAGCAGGTATGATACCATCGGGCAGGGACAGATCCGCCGGTACGACCGGAGCCGTACACCGTCATGAAGAGCGAGCCCGATATTCTGAGCCGACCGCCACGCAACCGCCGCCAGCGGGTGGCGGATTTTCTGTTGTTCCCCCTGCGGGCCCTGCTGCTGCTGGAGAGGGACCGCTGGGGCCTGTCCAGCCTGGCGACCGAGCGGTACGGCTATGTCGGCCGGCTGGTCCAGGGCCGCTGCCTGGATGTGGGCTGCGGGCCCGGCAACCGCTTTATTCGCGAAACCCTGGCCGCCCCGGGCCAGGGCATCGACGTGTATCCCTACGAAGGGCTCACCGCCGAGCAGCTCGTCGAGGACATCCGCCATTTCCCCTGCCCCGACGAATCGTTTGACTCCGTGACGTTTATTGCTAACATGAACCATGTCCCGGAGCCCCTGCGCGACCGGGAGCTGTCCGAGGCGTATCGCTGCCTGCGGCCCGGCGGCAATATCATTGTCACCATGGGCAATCCGCTGGCGGAGATCCTGGTGCACAAGCTGGTCGAGTTCTACGACAAGGTCTTCGACACCCACCTCGACCGGGACGGCCAGCGGGGCATGCAGGACCAGGAGCAGTACTACCTGCGCGACGCGGAGATACGCCAACGCCTGATCCGAGCGGGATTTGGCCGGATCCGCAAGCACTACTTCGCCACCCAGTGGTGCCTGAACCACCTGTTCGTGGCCTGGAAGCCGTGACGCATCCGGCGGCCAGGGTTCCGCCGCGGGGCCAGGATAACGACACCGCGGCCGTGAGGCGATTCGCCATGGAAACATCCGCAAACCTGCAAAAGCAGCTCAGCGAGCAGACCATCGCCGTGGTGATCCCCTGTTTCCGGGTGGCCGAGAGCATCGGGCGGGTCATCGAACACCTGCCGGATTGGATCGATCACATCATCATCGTGGACGACTGCTGTCCCCAGCAATCCGGCCGCGTCGCCCAGCAGTCGTCCGATCCGCGGGTGAGCGTCCTGTTTCACCCAAAAAACCAAGGCGTCGGCGGCGCCGTCAAGACGGGCTATCGCCGGGCCCTGGAGCTGGACTGCCAGATCGTCGTCAAGATGGACGGCGACGACCAGATGGACCCGGCGTACCTGCCGGCGCTGCTGGAGGGCCTGTTGGCGGGGCGGGCGGACTACGCCAAGGGCAACCGCTTTGGCGACTTTGGGGCCCTGCGCTCGATGCCGAAGCACCGGCTGATCGGCAACAACCTGGTCTCCTTTATGGCCAAGGCCTTCTCGGGCTACTGGAACGTCATGGACCCGGCCAACGGCTACACCGCCATCTGCCGCCGGGTGCTGGCCAAGCTGAATCTGGCGAAGATCTCCTCGCGCTACTTCTTCGAGACCGACATGCTGTTTCACCTGAACCTGGTCAACGCCGTGGTGCAGGACGTGCCCATGGCGGCCCGCTACGGCGACGAGGTCAGCTCGTTCAAGGCCCGCGAGGCCCTGCTGCAGTTTCCCCCCCGGCTGGCCTACGGGATCGGCAAGCGCATCCTGCTGCGCTATTTCATCTACGACTTCAATATGGCCTCGGTGTACCTGCTGCTGGGCGTGCCGATGTTCCTCTGGGGCCTGATCTTCGGCATTCTGCAATGGGTGGATTCCTATCGCCACGGCGTGCCCAAGACCGCCGGCACGGTGATGCTGGCGGCGCTGCCGCTGATCATCGCCTTCGAAATGCTGCTGGGGGCCATAAGCATTGATATCCAAAATGTCCCCCGCAAAACCAAGTGATTTACCGATCCCCGGCGCCGACCGCCCCGGCGGGCTCCTGCGCGACCGGCCCGCCGGTGTGTTTGTCCTGCTGGCCCTGGTCTTCGGCTCGCTGTTCGCGGCGGTCACGCCGCCGTTCCAGGCCCCCGACGAGAACCGCCATTTCTACCGCGCCTACCAGCTTTCCCAGGGCCGCCTTCTCGGCCGGCGGCAGGGCAATGTAGCGGGGGATCGCCTGCCCGTCAGCATCTACCAGGCCGGCGAAAGCACCGAGTACCTCCGCTACCGGTACGACCAGAAATACTCCCTGGCACAATTGAAGGAACTGGCCGGCCGGCCGCTGGAGCCCGAACGGCGGCAATTCGTGCCGTTCGTCTCAGTGGTGTACTGCCCGGTGCCTTATCTGGCCGCCGTGCTGGGCGTCCTGCCGGGCCGTTTGCTGGATCTAAATCCGCTGGTCCTGATGTACCTGGGCCGCCTGATGAACCTGCTTACCTGGGCGGCCCTGGTGTACGGGGCCATACGCCTTAGCCCCATGGGCAAATGGCTCTGGGCGATGCTGGCCCTGACGCCCATGTCGCTGGCCCAGGCGGCCTCGCTCAGCGCCGACGCGTTGACCAACGGTTTGGCGTTTCTGACGATCGCGTTCTTCCTGCGCTGCGCCCTGGACGACACGCCGCGGCTTAGCCGACGGGACTACCTGCTGATGATGATGCTGACCGTGGCCTTGTCACTGTGCAAGAATATCTATTTCCTGCTGGGTGGTCTGTTTCTGTGGATTCCGGCGAAGAGGATCGGTTCGACGGGCCGTTACCTTCTGCTATTGCTGGCGCTGATGGCGGTCAACCTGGCGGCCGTGGGGCTCTGGAGCTACGCCGTGCGTGACCTGCTGGCGGTGGTGCGGGACCCGGCCAGCGCCCAGCGGCAGATCGAGTTTCTCACCAGCCACGGCGTCGAGTTCGCCGGGATGGTCCTGCATTCCCTGGCGCGGGAGGGACGCTATCTGCTGCACACCTACGTGGGCCAGTTCGGCTGGCTGGACGCCCCCCTGCCGCGGCTGCACGTCTGGCTGTGGCTGGCGGTGCTGGCGGCGGCCGCCATCGGGCAGGCCGGCCGCCGCGCGCCGCTCGGATGGCGGCAGACTATCGTGGCGCTGGTCCTGTTCGCGGCGACCCTGGTACTGATCTTTACGCTCATGTTCATCTACTGGGAGCCGGTCGGGGCCCGGGGCATCCGGGGGGTGCAGGGCCGCTACCTGATCCCGCTGGGCCCGCTGCTGTTTTTACCGCTGGTCAGCCGCGGCGGCCGCGGCGGGCACGGCGGGCGCCACTGGCGACTGGACGGCGCGATCTGGATCCCGGCCGCCGCAGTGTCCCTGTCCGTCAGCCTGTACGTCCTTCTACGCCGATTCTATTTGTAGACGGTAGGGACGAATTGCCAGGAGAATCGATGCGTACGGACGAGATGGAACACGGGCGAACCGCAGACTCGGCGATGGATCTATCTCATGGCAGCAGGACCAGCAGCATCCCCAGTAACGAAAGCAGCACCAGCAGGACCACCAGCACGGCAAAGATCTTGACCAGCGGCCCCTTCCGCGGCGCGAAGGTGGAGTCGGCCAGATAGCGATACAGGATGTCGCCGCAAAACGGGCAACTGTCCATCTCCGGTCGGATCGGCCGCTTGCAGGCGGGGCAGACCTCGACAAAATCCCGGAAGGCGGGCCGGTAGGCCTCATTCTCCAGATCGTCCGGATCCGGGTCGTCCTGCTCGTTTTCAGGAATGGGATTCATGGTCGGTTGTGCCGCACTTGCGCAACAAGGGATTGAGAAACTTCATCATCCGGGTGTTCTTGCCCAGCAACTCCCGCTGATGATAGCTGAGAACCTCGTGGGCGTCAACGACCAGCGGCGGCGGGCAGGTGGCGCTGGCGGTCGGATCCCGCAGGATCGCCCGGACCGCCGGCGGCACCAGACGCGTCTGGCCCGCATCCGGCCGGCAACTGCCGCAGAGCAGGCCGCCGGCGCGACTGCTGAAATGCCAGCGGCCCGACTCGGACAGCTCTACCCGGCAGAGGCCGCAGCGGCGCCACTGGGGCATCAGGCCGACCTCCTGGAGCAGAATCCATTCGAAGGTGAACAGGCCGCGGACGGCCTGGTTGGGCCGGCCCAAGGTGTCCAGCAGTTGATAGAGGGCGTCGTACAGCGTTTCGTGCGGATCCATCTGCTCGGTAAACTCGATCACCAGCTCGCCGGCCGCCTGGGCGCAGTACAGCGACAGCAGATCGCCCCGCAGGGTGCCGAAGGGATTCGTCAGATCGAAGGACGCCAACGTATGCAGCGCGCTATCCGACCGCGCCGGGTGGTAGAGGATCCGGCCGGCGGTCAGCAGATCGACGCCGCCGGCGAACCGGCTGCGCGGCCGGCGGCTGCCCTTGGCCAGAACCCGCAGTTGGCCGCCGCTGCGGCCGAACAGGGTCAGCAGCTGACTGGTCTCGGCATAATGCCGACAGCCCAGGCAAATGGCCTCGTCCTTAACCGCGCTCATAGCGTATCCAGACCTCCGGGCTGGGTGATCTTGCCGCCGCTGGTGGTCCAGTCCGGCCCGGTTCGCCGGCAGCCGGCTGGCTATTGTTCGTCGGTCTGCGGCTCGGGAACAATCTCAATCCGCAACCGGTTGATCTTGCGCCGGCCGGCGTCCAGGATGGTAAAGTGCAGGTTGTCGTAATCGAAGGTCTCGCCCGCCTGGGGGATATAGCCCAGCCGGGAAAAGGCGAATCCCCCGACGGTCTCGTAGGCATCGTCCTCGGGGATGTTCAGTTCGCACTCTTCGTTCAATTCATCGACCTCGTAGCGGGCGTCCACCTCCCAGGTCCGCTCGTCGATCCGCACCAGCGGGGCGGCCTGGGGCGATTCGTATTCGTCGGTGATCTCGCCGACCAGCTCCTCGAGAACGTCCTCGATCGTCACGATGCCGGCCGTGCCGCCGTATTCGTCCAGCACCACCGCCATGTGGATCTTCTGCTCCTGGAACTCGTGCAGCAGGTCCCGCAGGCTCTTGCTGGCCGGGACGAAATACGGCTTCCGCAGGCGCTGGCGGACCTGGCGCACCTGGTCGTCCTCCGGCAGGTTCAGATCCTTCAACAAGTCCTTGGCGTACAGCATGCCGATCACATTGTCGATGGAGTCCTCGAAGACCGGAAAGCGGGAATGCCCGGCCTGGATGATGGTCTCGATCGCCGCGCGGAGTCCGTCGTGGACCGGAATCCCGACGATCTCCGTGCGGGGGGTCATGATCTCGCCGACGCGGGTATCGCGAAACTCCAGGACCGACTCGATCATCTCGCGCTCCTCTTCGTCGACGGTGCCGCTGATCTCGCCCTCGCCGACGGCGCTGAGCAACTCCTCGTGGCGGTCCTCGATGCGGTCCTCGCCTTCGCCCCGGGCCACCCGCGCCAGCCGTGCCAGCCGGCGAATGGGCGGATCGAACAGGTGCAATCCGTAGGTCAGCGGCCAGGTCAGCCAGTCGAAAAACCGCAGCAGCGGGTAGGACCGCGCCAGAATCGTCGTGCCGGCGTGCCGGGCCCAGGCCAGGGGGATGCCGATGGAAAACACGACCAGCAACCCGCCGGCGTACACAAAGGCCTTGGCCAGCGGCGCCAGCGGCCGGGCGTAGGAGCCGGAGTACGCCGGGAACAAGCCGTACAGCAGGCCGATCAGCACGCCCAGGTTGACCAGCATCCGCAGGCTGGCCGTGCCGGAGACCAGCCGGTTCATCCGCTCGCGGTAGAACTGCACCCGCTGGGGGTGGCCCCGGTCGGCAAAGGTCTCCTCCAGCTTATTCCAGGAGATGTGGCGCAGGGCGTAGTTGGTCACGGAAAAGAAGGTTGTGCATACCAGGCAAACCCCCACGATCAGTCCCGCCCATGAATCCGAATCCAAGAATCAACCCTCCTTTCCCGGCGGGCCGAACACCGGTCCAAAGCCCAGGGCCTCCAGGATGCGGTCCTCCTCGGCGTGCATGCGCCGGGCCCGGGACGGCTCCCGGTCGTCGTATCCCAACTGGTGCAGCAGTCCGTGGACGACGTACAGGTGCAGTTCCGCCTGGGCGTCGCCGCCGCGCCGGGCGGCCTGCCGGCTGGCCTGCTGGGCGTTGACCACGACCTCGCAGTCCAGCGACCCGTCCGCCTGGGCGGCGACCGAATCGCGCAGATCGAAACTCAGCACGTCAGTGACCTGGGCCGTGTGTAAAAACCGTTCCTGCAACTGCCGTATGCACTCGTCGTCCACCAGGGCCAGGCTCACCCGGGCCCGGGTCGTCTCGCCGGTTGTCAAGACGGTCCGCAGGACGTGTTGCACGGTCCGCCGCAGGCGCCGCCGGTCCAGGGTTAGGATCCGCTGCTGATTGGCGATGTTCACTTGCATGCGGCAACTACACCTTAGTGTACCGGTTCGGCCAGATACTTCTCTTCCTTGTCCCGTTTGGGATAGGCGATGCGGCTGTGGTACATGGCGCACAGGCTCTTGATGAGGCTGTTTTCGATCAGGCGCAGCTCCCGCATGGTCAGGTCGCAGTTGTCGAACTGTCCATCCTGCAGGCGGCGCATGCCGACGTTGTGCACCACGTTTTCGATGCGGTTGGGCGTCGGATCCTGGACGCTGCGGGTGGCGCTCTCCACGGCATCGGCCAGCATGACGATGGCCGCCTCCTTGGACGTCGGTTTCGGACCCGGATAGCGAAAATCGGTCTCCGTGATCGTCCGGCCGGACTCCGCCTCCCGCTTGGCGGCCTCATGGAAAAAATATTCCACCACGGTCGTGCCGTGATGCGAGCTGATGAACTGATGCAGGATCCGGGGCAGCTTGTATTCCTTGGCCAGCTCCAGGCCGTCCTTGACATGGCCGATGATGATCATGCGGCTCATGGTGGGAGACAGCTCCTTGTGCTGGTTGATCCGCTCGGCCTGGTTCTCCACGAAGTAACGGGATTTGCTCAGCTTGCCGACGTCGTGGTAATAGCTGCCCACCCGGCAGAGCAACCCGTTGACCCCGATGGCCTCGGCGGCCGCCTCGGTCAGCATGCCGATCTGCAGGCTGTGGTTGAAGGTGCCGGGCGCCTCGACGGCCAGCCGCCGGAGCAGGGGCTTGTTCGCCTCGCTCCAGTCCAGCAGCGTCAGACTGGTCGCGGTCCGAAACAGCCGCTCGATGAAGGGCAACAGGCCCTGCATGACGAAGCCGGCCGCCAGGCTGCCGCCGGCCGCCGCCAGGCTGTGCCGGAGGATCTGATCGTACTCGAAGTGCCGCCAGAGGCCGACCAGCCAGATCATCACGCCGGCGATCAGCGCCGCCTGGCCGCAGACGGCGATGACCTTGGTGCGGGTGCGGATCTCCTTGAGTCCCAGGATGGCGATGCCCATCGCCGAGCCGGCCGACAGCAACACAGCCATGGCGTGCTCCGACTGGGCGGGGTGACCGTACACCAGCAGCACCCCGATCAGCAGCAGGAACGAACCGATCCCCAGCGCCACTCGCTGGGAGTAGGCGATCGTCATCATGATCGCCAGCACCAGCACCGGCACGACGATCAGGTAGGCCGACCAGTGATACATCCCGCCGATCTGGATTAGAACAATCAAGATGAAGAGGGTCGCCAGCAGCACCCCGCCGCGCAGGTGGTTCTTGATGATCCGGGGCTGAAAGGCGGAGATATACAGGGCCAGCGCGGTGCTCAGGACCCCCATCAAGCCCAGCATCAACAGCAGCGAGCGATAGACCGGCCAGTGGCCCTGCCACAACTGGCCGAAGGTCTGGCGGCCCTGGCAGATCATCAGCAGGCTGCTGGCCAGGATGAACAGTCCCAGCATCGCCAGGGACAGCGGCGCCCCGCTGGCGTAGAATCGCTCCCGCCGGGCGGCCTGCTGGCCCTCCATCGCCGGACGCACGTCCACCCGTTTGGATTTCCTCTTGTACACGCTAATAATACTTCCCGTCCCGGCTAGACGCCGGCCGCCTGGTCGCCCGCCGTCTCGGTTCGGCCAGAGAGCCAAACCCTCCCCAAAAGGTTCGGCCGCCTCCGGCCTTACGGCCGCCATGTCCCTTGGCCCTGCCGGTCTCGGCCGCCTTTAGTCGTGGCCGCGCTGCGAGTGATTTTCATACGCCTGGACGATGTTCTGGACCAGGCGGTGACGGACGATGTCCGAATGGGTCAGCCGCACGAAGGCGATGCCCCGGATCGAGCGCAGACGCCCCATTGCGTCGATCAACCCCGATTGCTGGCCGTCGGCCAGGTCGATCTGACTGTCGTCGCCGGTGACCACCATCTTGGAATCGTGCCCCATGCGGGTCAGAAACATCAGCATCTGCGCAACCGTGGTGTTCTGGGCCTCGTCGAGGATCACCAGGGCGCCGTTCAGTGTCCGGCCGCGCATGAAGGCCAGGGGAATCACCTCGATAATGTCGTTGAGCATGAACCGCTTGATCTGGGCGTAATCCATCATGTCGCCCAGGGCGTCCAGCAGGGGCCGCAGGTAGGGGTTGACCTTGGCCTGCAGGTCGCCGGGCAGGAAGCCCAGTTTTTCGCCAGCCTCCACCGCCGGGCGGGCTAGCACGATCCGGCGGATCTGATGGCGTTTGAGCAGGGACACCGCGCAGGCGACGGCCAGGTAGGTCTTTCCCGTGCCGGCCGGCCCGGTGGCGAAGACCAGGTCGTTCTGCCGGATGGCCTCGACGTACTGCTGCTGGCCCGCGGTCCGCGGCTCGATGCGGCGGCCCTGCACGTAGACGCTCAGATACGCCGTTTCCGGCTCGCTGGGCCGGGCGGCGGCGTCCAGAATCGCCTGTTGCATGTCCGCTTGATCCATCCGGCCGGTCTGCTTGAGCCGCTGCTGCATCAGTTCCAATACCTGTGCCGCCTTGGCCACGGATGGGCCGGCCCCCGACAGGCTGATTTGACCGTCGCGCGCCGTGATGTGCACCTGGCACACCTCACGCAGGACGCGCAAATTCGCGTCGGCGGGACCAAAAAGCTGCATCCGTTGATCCGGATTATCCAGCGTAACGGTTAGATCCAATGGTTTCTGTTTCGCTCCCTCGTTCGCGGCCGGCGGCTGCGGATCCCACTGCGGCGACGGACACCCGTCCGCCCGCGGCTGTCGGCATCGCTGCGGTCTGATCGTCATTTATCCCCATCCCAGCGGGGGACACACTCTCTATATATTATTTAGGAAAACAGCATTACTGTCAAATAGGCAAACGGGACGGCGCCCAGCACCGAATCCAGCAGATCCAAAACCCCGCCGAACTCCGGGATCAGCCGGGCCGAATCCTTCTGCTCGGCGTCGCGTTTCAGCATCGACTCGAGCAAATCGCCCAACTGGCCCGTCACCGCGACAACCAGTCCAAACAACACCGCCTCGAACCTATTCATTATAGCAGAAAAATGGGCAAAAAGCGATGCCGTGATCACGGCCAGCAGGATGCCGCCGACAAGACCCTCCCAGGTCTTTTTCGGGCTGATCGACGGGACCCAGAGATGGCGGCCGAAAAAGCGACCAGTGAAATAAGCCCCTATGTCACAAGATTTTACGGTTATGAGGAATATGATGAGATAGCGGATCTGCCCCCAGGTATCCCCCGCCAAAGCACCCAGCAGGCGGATCTGCACCAGAAACCAGCCGCCCAGGCCCAGATAGAGCAATCCGAAACAATAGACGCCCAGAGAGCCGATCGCCTGGCTGGCCCCCCGGCGCAGGGCGTGGAGCAAGGCGAACAGGAATAGGGAACACTGAAGGGCAAAAACGAGCCAGAGACCCTCGGGGGCGTTTGCCGCCAGGTCGGCCGAACGGCCCGAACGGGCCCAAATCGGATGCAGAATCAGTATGACCAGTCCAACCGCCAGAACCGGCACAGACAGAACATACCCCTTGTTGCGGGCCAGCCGGGCCAGTTCCCAGCCGGCCAGTACGGCGAACAATCCGGCCAGCAGGGCGAATCCCAGGGCGGTGTAATCCCGGCCGGTCAGGAAATAATTGCACAGGGAGAGCCGGCCCTCGACCGCCAGGACGGCGCCGAATAACCCGATCAGCATGATACCGAACCCGATTCGCTTATGCAGCGTGGCAGGGACAGGACCGGTCAAGTCTCGCCTCCGGATCGACCCGCGGGATGGGTTTGCTGTTTCGGATGCAGGCCCCCGAACCGGCGGTCCCGGCGGGCATAATCCAGGATCGCCCCTTGCAGGATCTCGGGGGTGAAGTCCGGCCAGAAATGGTCCGTGACGTACAACTCGGCGTAGGAAATCTGCCACAGCAGGAAATTGCTGATCCGTTTTTCGCTGGCGGTGCGGATCAGCAGGTCCGGATCCGGTAGACCCCGGGTGTCCAGAGTGGAACTGACCAGCGACTCGTCGATCCGGTCCGGGCTGATTCGCCCGCTGGAGCAATCCTCGGCCAGCCGGCGGATGGCCCGCACCAGCTCGGCCCGCCCGGAGTAATTCAATGCCAGGCACAAGGTCATGCCGGTATTCTGCTGGCCGATCCGCACGGTCTCATCCAGCTCCCGGCGGACACCCGGCGGCAGTTCCGATGCATATCCCAGGTGCCGTACTCGAACATTATATTCCATAATGGTAGGTCGCTCTTTTACCAGATACTCCTGGTAGAGCCCCATCAGGGCGTTGACCTCCTCGACGGGGCGCTTCCAGTTCTCGGTGCTGAATGAATACAGGGTCAGGCATTCGAGCCCCAGCCGGGCCGCCTCGGTGACGATCGGGCGGACCACGCCGCTGCCCCGGCGGTGCCCCTCGATCCGCGGCAGGCCGCGCTGCTGGGCCCAGCGGCCGTTGCCGTCCATGATGATGGCGATGTGCCGGGGCAGGCGACTCCAGGGAATACCCAGTACGGGATGGTTCTCCTCCGGAGGATGTGTTGACATGACACGATTCTCTCTTTCACCTACGGCCAAGGCCCAGGGCATCGCCGTCCAGAGGTTCCTCGTCCGTCCGCCGCGACTCACGCGCCGGTTCGATACACCATTTGGTCCCGGCTGGGGCCGACGCCGATCATGGTGACGGGGGTCTCCAAGATCTCCTCCAGCCGCCGGACGTAGTTTTGGGCGTTCGCCGGCAGGTCCTCAAAGCGTCTGGCCTGAGTGATGTCCTCGGAAAATCCGGCCAGCGTCTCGTAGCGGCATTCGACCTCGTCTAGGACCTGACGCTCGGCGGGGAAGAAGTCCACGATCTCGCCGCGGCGCCGATAGCCGGTGCAGACCTTGATCTCGTCCAGGCCGGCGAGGGTGTCCAGATGCTGCAGCGCCACCTCGGTAATGGCGCCGATCTGGATGGAATAGCGCACGCAGACGGCGTCAAACCAGCCGCAGCGCCGCGGCCGGCCGGTGGTCGTGCCGTATTCGTGGCCCTTGTCGCGGATGTACTGCCCGATGTGGTTGTCCTGCTCGGAGGGGAAGGGCCCGGCCCCCACCCGGGTGCTGTACGCCTTGGCCACGCCCAGGAAGCGATCCACCGCCCGGGCCGGCAGGCCCGAACCGGCCGAAAAGCCGCAGGCGCTGGCGTTGCTCGAGGTGACGAAGGGAAAGGTGCCGTGATCCAGGTCCAGCAGCGTCCCCTGGGCCCCTTCGAACAGCATGGAGCGGCCGTCCTTCCAGGCCCTATGCAGCAGGGCCGTCGTATCGGTGATCATCGCCCCGAGCCGCTCGGCCCAGCGGCGGCACTGATCGAGAATGGCATCGGCGTCGATGGGCTCGGCGCCGGGATACAACGCGGCGAATATGGCGTTCTTCTGGTCCACGATCGGCCGCAGGCGCTTCTCCAGGCCCTCCAGATCCAGCAGATCGGCCAGGCGGACCGCGGTGGTGCGGGTGACCTTGTCGGCGTAGCACGGCCCGATGCCCCGCACGGTCGTGCCGATCTTGTCCGCCCCGAGGGCCTCTTCGCTGTAGCGGTCCTGCCGCTTATGGTAGTCCATCACCAGGTGCGCCCGGGAGGAGATCCGCAGGTTGTCCTTCAAGCCGATCCCCCGCGCGGCCAGTTGATCGATCTCCGCCAGGAGCGTCTCGGCGTCCAGGGCCACGCCGTTGGTGATCACGCACAGCACGTCGTCCCGCAGAATGCCGCTGGGCAGCAGGTGCAGGGCGAAGGCCTTCTCCCGGGAGTCCCGCAGGACGGTATGGCCGGCATTGGCCCCGCCGCTGTAGCGGGCGACTAGGTCCGCCGACTCGCTCAGCAGGTCGACCACCTTGCCCTTGCCTTCATCCCCCCATTGCAAGCCGACGATACAGGTATTCATATAATCCCTTGAACCGCGTATGGATTTCGCCGCTCCAGACGGATTCCGCCTGGACATAAACACGCCAGGCGCGGTACGCTACCACAGCCGAGAGGCTAGGTCAACCCTTATATATATGAGGGTTGTATTGAGCGCTAGATCCGGCCGACCGCCCTGCAGGCAGGAGGGATGTTCTCAGCACAAGATCCGGCGGTCGTCCCGCGGGCCCATCGGCCGGAAGAGACGCCAGAGCATGTTTTCCATACAACGGCAAATGTTTCTGTTAAGAGAACTTACTCGTTTATCCGTCCGGTGGCCCATCGGCTGGATCATGGCGGTGGTCTGTGCCTTGCTGCTGGCGGACGATCCCCGGGATTCGGCCGACACGGTCGGGCCGACCATCGACAACGAAACGATCCTGACGGAGGGGCCTCCGGATGGTTCACCCGGCCGGGATCGAGCCCCCATTGCTGGCCTGATAGCACCCGGGGGGTGGGACCTACCCGGGATGACGCTTTGCCTGGCGGCCGACAGGCTCATGGCATCGGGGCGGTTTCAGCTGGACGGCGCCGCGCCGGGCGGCATACCCCCGGAGGTCCTCGAGCAACTGTCCCGGCGGCAACCGCCTGGTACCGCCGGCCGTATCGCGATGTACGAGCCCCTCGGTACGCTCCAGCGGGTCGGTCTGGTGCTGCTGGGTCTGTTGGCCCTGCTGATCGGCTGGTTCCTTTGTCGCAGCCTGTATCAGCATCGCTACGGTCTGAGAAGCCCCGAGGAGGCCTTTTTGGCGTTCGGGGTTTTCGGGGCCGTTTTGGCCTTGACGGTTGCCGGCGCGTGTATGGGCAGTTTATATCTGCACCTGGCCGGCTCGATCTGTACCATGATCAGCGGGTATTGCCTGACGGCCTTCCTGCTGCCGCAATTTTCCCTGACCCGGCGCTGGCTGGTGGGGGCCGGGTCGCCCGCCGAGCCCAAAAAAGAGGGCCAAGGAGTACACGGATGAATCTTCCGATGTCACGGCACACCGCCCGGCAACAGGAGCAGATCCGGGCGGCGATCAACAACCGTTTGATGGGGTACGAATATCGCAGCCGCCTGACGATTTTCGGCCTGCCGCTGGTGCACATCTGCCGGGGCGGCCTGGAGGGCAACGGCATCGCCCGGGGGATCATCGCCATCGGGGATATCGCCGTGGGGATGATCGCCGTGGGGGGCCTGGCGATCGGCGTGATACCGCTGGGGGCAGTCGGATTCGGATTGATCTGCGTGGCGGGCATCGCCGTAGGCCCTCTGGCCATCGGGGCGGTGGCGATGGGGGGCCTGGCCTTCGGGGCGTGCGCCGTGGGGTACTGGACCTGGGGCGCGGTGGCCATCGGCTGCCACGCCCACGGCGCGGTGGCCATCGGTCTGCATGTCGTCGGAACGCTGACCGTCACCCCGGACCGGATCAGCCTGCCTGCCTGAGCCCGCGGCCGGACGATCCGACTGCATATGCGGGTATGCGGATAATCCTGGCCGAAATGGCGGGTACGATGTCCAGGGCACTCCCAGGCCGCCCGGACATTCGATTTGCATTTGACGACGACGAGGATATACTGCTATTGGGTGTCCAGGCACCCAAAGTACAAAAGCGCCCGTGGCTCAATTGGATAGAGCATCGGTCTACGGAACCGAAGGTTGCAGGTTCGAATCCTGCCGGGCGTGTTGTAACCCGCTGACAATAAATAGATTGCATTCTCTTCC
>JAFGFX010000343.1 GCA_016930855.1 Sedimentisphaerales bacterium
CTTTCTTTCGCCGCCCCACCGCCCTGGCGGGCTCTCCTGGCGAGGGCGGCGAAAGCGGACTACGGCGAAAACAATGCCACCGGGATACCTCAGGTGTCTGAAATAATATAAAACTCTGCCAACAAAGCACATATGATTGATCGACACGATCTTGCCATCAACTTTTTTCGATAAGAACCATAATTTGATTTGACAAATCCATCTCCTATTGTACAATTAGTACATAAAGTACAATTAATACTATACGTACATATAGGGAGGAAAGTCGTGGATACGATTCCGATCAGCCAGGCGCGGGAGAATCTGACGGCGTTGGGCAACCGTGCGGCATTGCGCGGCGAGCGGTTTATGATAGAGCGGCGGGGAAGGCACTTTTTTGCCCTGGTGTCGGCCGAGGACCTGGAATTGCTCGAACGTCTGGAGGATCAAATCGACCTGGAGGCCCTCAAGGAGCGCCTGCACGAGCCATCGGCATCCTTGGCCGAGGTGAAAAAGACGCTGGGGCTATAGTTTCATGTCCTATCAGATTCAGATCAAGCGCTCCGTCCAGAAAGAGTTGGAGTCCCTGCCGAAACGCGAGCAGCGGCGAATCGTTCGTTCGCTAGAGGCGCTAGCCGAGAATCCCCGTCCCACCGGTGTCCGTAAAATCGTCGGCGCCGAGGAACTCTATCGTTTGCGGGTAGGCGATTATCGCGTCGTCTCTCAAATCCAGGAGGCGACAGTAACGATTTGGGTCATTACTTCTGGATTCCCGCCTTCGCGTCAATGACATAGTTTTGTTAGAGCCCCTTACTCCCCAAAGAAGCTGTAAATGCCGTCCTGCCATTTGCGTAATTCCATATATTCCGCATCCTTATAAGATTGGGGCGCGTCGAACTGGGGTGCCCCGACGAGAACTCCCCGGTGGCCGACCAAGGCGCTGCCGTAGTAAATTGCGACGTGTTTTTCCTGAGGGTATTTATCGCCCCAAATCGCAATCCGAAAACCTCTACGGCGCATCGATTCAACTTGTTTGGGAAGGGTTTGGTTTATGGTGGTTTCATATTTCTCCATGGCCTCGGATTCCGATTCTCCGGGTGCGTCCCGTAGAACTTGAGACGCCCATTCCTGGAGAGAGTCTCTTCCGCCGGTAACGGAAACATGTATGCGAAGGCCTAAATCGACAAGGTTGAAATTCTTGAGAAAGCCGGGCGCAAGGAAAAAATACAATAATGCGAATGACACGATAACGATACATAGTAGTCGCAGTACAAACTGTCTGTATGTCAATAATGATGCGTATTTCGCCGTTCTATACAGCCCAATTGCTATCGCGATCGGCGTGAGAATTAACAATGCAAAACCCGTGAACGGTATATATAACAGGGGGTACGGCGTGATTCCCAAAAGGACTAGAGACAAACAATGAAATGAGATCAGCAGCATCGACCATTTAACCATTCTCATTTCATTTTTCGGTCTTGCTTTCGGGGCGTGTTGTTCGTTCTCCGCATGATTCATCTGACGACTCTACGAGAGTATTATTCTCTGTGCGTCAATCGAACTATCGTCTTAAGATCAATTTCCGATAGAGTGTTTACGATCAGATCCGCCCGGGATAAGTTCTCGGCGGTCGTGGAATTGGTCACGGCGATGCACTTGCAGCCGGCATTGTGGGCCGCCTCGACGCCGTCGGGGGCGTCCTCGATCACCACGCACCGCTGCGGCGGCAGCTCGATCCGCTGCGCGGCGGTCAGGAACAGTTCCGGATGGGGCTTTTTGCGGGTCACGTCGCTGCCGGTGACGTAGGCCATCTGCCGATAGGGGATGGCGGCGGACTCCAGCACGGCCTGCGATTTCTCCCGGGTGCTGCTGGTGGCGATGGCGACGCGAACGTCCGGCCGCGCCAGGGCCGCGTTCATCAATTCCACGACGCCCGGAAACGGCCCCAGCGGCTCGGCCCGCAGGATTGCCAGGAAATAGTCCTGTCGCACGCGGCTCGCCCGGGCCACCTGCTCGTCGGTCATCTCGAATCCGTGCACCGCGGCCGCGGCCCGCACGTAGGCCTCCGCCCCGCGGCCCAGCCCCGCGGCGAAGTCGGCCCGGCAAACGCCCCGCAGGCCGAACAGATCGGCGAACATTTGGATCGAGGCCCGGGCGTTGACCGCCTCGGTGTCAGCGATCACCCCGTCCACGTCGAAGAGCAATCCGTACATGCCGGACTTACCAGACCCCCAGCGGATCGACCCAATCGGCCGACAGCACGCGGAGCGTATAGATGGGTTCGGCCTCCTGGCGCAGGTACAGACGCGAGGGGCCGTAGATCGAGTGCGTAAAGGCGAAGCCCTCGTCGGTCAGGATCGCCTCGGCCTGCCGCGGATTCTGCTCCAGGGCCAGCAGGGCCTCGTTCAGCGCCGCGCGGGCCGCCCCCGCCAGCGAGAAGGTGTTTTGATCCTCGGCGTAGGGCCGGGCGTCCTCGATCAGGGCGTTCCGGCAGTACCGCAGGATCGCGTCGTTTTTCCGCCGCTCGCTCTCGAACGGCTGGTCGAGCAGCTCCCGCGGCAGCAGGGTCTGCTGGTACAGGTACAACTGCTCCCGGCTGAAGGGAGGCGCAATCAGTTCGCTGCGGATCTGGATGTACGTCTTCCGCTCCACCAGGGAGCCGACCGCCTGCAGCTGCACGATCCCCAGCTCGCGCCGCTGGCCGGACCGGCGATAGACGCTGACCGACTCGTCCGTTTGGAGTCGGGAATCATTATCCAGAAGATCCATAACTGTGACGGCGTCCGTCCGGGCCACCTCGATCCGGGTAAGCTGCCGCCCGATCGTGCTCGACCGGTTCGACCCGCAGCCGCTGCCCGTCAGGCAAAGAGCCAGCCCCAGCCCCGCCAGAACGATCCATCCTGGTCCCATCCGAAAACGACCTCGTCCCGTGGAAATGTTCACGCTGCTCTCCTTGCCTAGGGCGTCACCCGAACCGCATGTCCCTGCCACACCAGAATGCCGGCCCCCTGCCGGATCACGGTCGGCGCCGACCTGCAACACGAACGGCGCCGACCTGCGGGTGTCGTCGAATCGATCGTTTCCTATCGACGCATCCGAATCACTTGTAGCCGCCGGCCGGCCGGTTGTCAAGCCGCCGGATCGCGGCGCCGCCCTGGCGGGGTTTGTGACCGCCTGTACTCAAAAAAAAGGGGCCTGCCCGCCTGGACATGCCCCTGGGTTATCAAAACTGCCTCCACCGCAATGCCGTCCGAAGGGCGTTGATAAAGAACCCATTATTTCCAGGGGGGTAACCGTTGCTTATATACCGACAATCCTGGCTGGCAGGCATAACCGGCGTACTAAGGCCTGGTTTCCCGAAAAATAAGGGTATCGGTTCTTAAATAACTGCCGAACGTAACGAACATGGCAGAGGCAAATTTTACTCCACCTGTCGCACGCATCCGATAGCGCCTGATGCTCAATGGTTCCTATATCATTTTGCACATCGGATTGCAAGGCGGATTTGCTTGAGAAAATCACCTCTTGGTCGGACGGCCGGGGATACGCATGCAAGAAATTTTCCTCGCCCGCCTTTTTCGGTCCGCAACGGTTTCGGGTGTTTTGGATCGCCGGTTGGGCGCGCCCCCCGGCAAGATCGCCGTCTTGCCGGGACAAGGAAAAAAGACCTTTCGATACCCTCACCGCCGCCTCTACCACATGCAGTTGGCTGGCCAGGATAATGCCCCACATACTCTGGCTGCTGGGCCGACCGCCCCTGCGGTCAGGAACGCAGCACCGCCTGGAACCGTTGTTCGAGCGCCGCCAGGATGCGCCCCTGGTATCCATCCACCTCGTCGTGGGTCAGCGTCTGGTCCGCGCGGCGAAAATGCAGGGACAACGTCAGGCTCTTCTTGCCCGCCGGGACGCCACTACCCCGGTAGATGCCCACGAAGCGGATCTCCTGCAGGTCGGCGATCTCCTGGGCGGCGATGCCGGCCTCGATATCCGCCCAGCGGACCGTCTCGGCGAGCACCAGGGAGAGATCCCGGCTGATGCCGGGAAAGCGAACCAGCGGCGTGATCGGCACCGACGACTTCTGCACCTGAACCAGAGCCTGGAAGTCCAGTTCCGCCCCGCAGAGATCCTGGTTCAGGTCGAAGCCCTCCCGGATATCCGGATGGATTTGTCCCGCCTGGCCGATCACCTGCCCGTCGAGCACGATCTCGGCGCCCGTATCGGCGGCAGCCCAGCGTACCAGCGCCGGTCGAAACGCCAGCGCCGCCCGCCGGTCGAGCCAACCGATCGCCGCCTCGACCGCGCCGCGCAGCTCGGGGAACTGGCCGTCGGTAATCAGGCCCAGGCGCAGCGGGTCCCGCGGCAGGCCGCCCGTCTCGTCCGGCAGATAGACCGCGGCCAGCTCATAGAGGTCGCAGCGGTCGTTGCCGACGTCCTGATTGCGTTTGCGGACCTCCAGCAGCGACGCCAGCAGTGACGGCCGCAGGGCGTTGTTCGTCTTGCGGGTCGCGTCCTGCACCCGGACCGGCTGGAAACCGTCCGGGACGAAATACCGCCAGTACCGCTCCTCCACGAAACTGACATTGACGGTCTCGTAGAATCCGCAGCCGCCCAGGGCCTCGGTCACCCGCCGAACGGCCCGCTGGGCGGCGTCCGGGGTCTTGACCGTGATGGCGATCCGCGATTCGGTGGGCAGCCGGTCGTAGCCGTGGATCCGGATGACCTCCTCGATCAGGTCCACCTCGCGGGTCAGATCGCCCCGCCAGCTCGGAATCGTGCAGGTTATTACGCCATCCTCGCCCAAGGTGGGCGTCAGTCCCAATCCGCTGAGTATCTCCAACACCCTGTGCGACGGGATTTCGATCCCCAGCAGCATCTTGAGGCGGGATAATCGCATACCGACCTGTCGGTCTAAATAGCCTGCCGGCCAGACGTCGATCAGGCCCGGCGCCACCGTTCCCCCCGCCAGTTGCTCCAACAGCGCCGCCGCCCGCCGGCTGGCCCATTCGACCATGACGATATCCACGTTCCGCTCGAACCGATAGGACGATTCGCTGCCCAGGGTAAGGGCCCGGCTGGTCCGGCGGATGCTCAGCGGATCGAAGTGGGCGCTTTCCAGCAATATGGTCTTCGTCCGGTCGCCCACCTCGCTGGCCAGCCCTCCCATGATCCCCGCTATCGCCACCGGCTGGGACGCATCGGCGATCACCAGCATGCGATCATTCAAATCCAGTTCCGTATGATCGATCGAGACCATCCGCTCGCCGTTTTTCGCCCGGCGAACGACGATCCGGCCTTCCTCCAACCGGTCGTAATCAAACGAGTGCAGAGGCTGGCCCACCTCCATCAACACGTAATTGGTGATATCAACCACGTTGCTGATCCCCCGCAGCCCGATGGTCTCCAGCCTGCGCACCATCCACGCCGGACTCGGACCGATGTTCACCTCGTCAATGATCCGGGCCGTATAACGCCCGCACAGATCGGGCGCCTCGTTAACCACGCTGGTCCAGTCGGCAACGTTTTTACCGGTCTGGCGGTAGTTCACGTCCGGCAGGCGAAACGCACAGCCCGTCGCCGCCGCCACCTCCCGCGCGATGCCGATATGCCCCAGGCAGTCCGGCCGGTTGGAGGTCACCTCCACCTCCAGCATCCAGTCGTCGCCGGCGCCGGCCATTTGCTCGACCGGCAAGCCGATCTCGGTCAGAATCGCCTGGAGCTTCTCCGGACCGTCGTGGTAATCTACATACTCCCGCAGCCATTCCAGCGAAATCTTCATCGTGCCTTGCCTTTCCCCGCCGCCCGCGAAACGGCATTGTGCCCATTCGGACCGGCTCGGGTAAATAATGCATGGTAGCCTGCCGACACGCATCTGTCAACGCCGCAGGCCGGATTGCCCGGTTGACGCCTTGGGCCGGTTGGCCCTATAATGCCGCTTCGGGCCCGGATGGACCATCCGCCCGCCAACGACGAACCCGTGAGGAGTACGCTGTGAGTCAACCGCTTTGTGAAAAATGCGCCGGCCTGTGCTGCCGGTATCTTGCCCTGCCGATCGAGACCCCCGAGGGCAAGGGGGACTACGACGACATCCGCTGGTACCTGGCGCACGAGGGCATCAGCATCTTCGTCGAGGACGGCGACTGGTACATCAACATCGCCAACCGCTGCAAGTACCTCAACCAGGACAATCTATGCGACATCTACGAGAATCGCCCCCGCATCTGCCGCGGCTACGAGGAGGAAACCTGCGACTACCACAGCGGCGATTACGGCTACGAGCTCTACTTCAGCTGCATCGAGGACCTCGACGAGTACCTCGCCAAAAAGACCCAAAGGAAAAAAACCAAGGGGAAAAAGAAAAACTGAGGTGGCAAGGCCACCCCTGGATCGACGCGGGCGCGTTGGGCAAGTTGACGTCTCATACTGAGACTGCTCTATGGGCGAAAAATATTAATCCGTGAAATCCGTGGTTGTAAGGGCGTCTAACAAAACCGGTCTGACAGGTCAAACCAGGGCGGTTTTCCCCATCGGCCGGTAGGTATGTTAGAGTCAAAAATTTTTGCGTGAGAACCATGGCCAAAATCGCACCCGTAAAAGGAACGCGCGACTTCTATCCCGACCGGATGGCGGTCCGCAACTGGATCATCGAGGGCTGGCGCCGCGCCTCCCGGCGCAACGGATTCGTCGAGTACGACGGCCCCATCTTCGAGTATCTGCAACTCTATACCCAAAAGAGCGGCGAGGAGATCGCCGGCCAGTTGTTCAGCCTGACCGACCGGGGCGGCCGCGACCTGGCGATCCGGCCCGAGATCACCCCCACGCTGGCCCGCATGGTCAACCAGCAGATCAACGCCCTGGCCCGGCCGATCAAGTGGTTTTCCGTGCCGCGCCTCTGCCGCGCCGAGCGGCCGCAGAAGGGCCGCCTCCGCGAGTTCTTCCAGTGGAACATCGACGTCATCGGCGAGGAATCGGACATCGCGGATGCCGAGTGCATCTATACCGCCGTGGATTATCTGCGCGGCACGGGCCTGAAGGCCGGGGATATCGTCGTTAAGATATCCAGCCGGTCCATGCTGGCCGCCCTTCTCCAGCGGATAGGATTCAAAGAATGCACGTGGGATGTTGTCTATTCCCTGCTGGACAAACGCCCCAAATTGCCGGAGGAGACCTTCAGCGCCCTGGCGGCGGAGAAAATACCCGACAAGGAATTGCGGGAAGGCCTCTTCCGATTGATCGATAACGCGGTATCACTTGAACAATTGGCTACAGTTTTTGATGAGCATCAGGCGGTGGTCCTGAAGGAATTTTTCCAGCGCCTGGAGACGATGGGAGTAAGCGCGTTTTGCGAATTTGACATCAACATCGTCCGCGGCCTGGCCTATTACACGGGAATCGTCTATGAGATCTTCGACCGCAAGCAGCCCCTGCGGGCCCTGTGCGGCGGCGGACGATATGACAATCTTTTGGAAGGCCTGGGCGGACCCAAGGTTCCCGCCACCGGCTTCGGCATGGGCGACGTCGTCCTGGAGATCATGCTGCAGGAACGGGGCTTCCTGAAGGCCCAAACCAACCCGGTGGACGTTTTCGTCATTGACGCCGACGCCGGCTTGTTCGATAAGGTCCTGGAGATCGCCAGTACGCTCCGGGCGGCAGGGTTCACGGCGGTCTTCAGCTATAAACGCACCTGGCTCGGCAAACAGCTCAAGCAGGCCAGCGAGCAGAACGCCCGGTTCGCCGTCATCGTCGGCGCCGAAACCGAAGGCCGCGGCGAGATCATCCTGAAAGACCTAACCGCCGGCACCCAGCAAACCATTCAATTGGCGGACTTCCTGGCCCAGACGACACGCTACCTCCAGGGAACCTCTAGCACGGATTAGTGGAAAGCGTTTGCTTTGAGCGGTTGTTTGCCAGGACGTGTTGATTTCGCGGGCCAATCGCCGTTGCGACCGCTAGGACGGATTCGGCTGCTCTCCCAGGCTCTTGATGGTATGGGCGATATCGCCGATCTGGGTGATCCGCAGGCCGAAGTTCTCGCCCACCTTGACCGGCTGGCCCAGGCCGATCACCGCGTTGTTCACCATCAGGTCGATGTGCTGGTAGGCGTCCTGCTCGAACTGGATGACCGTCCCGATGTGCAGCTTGAGAATCTCGCCGACCGTCATGTTCTTTTGGGCGATCCGAACGATGATGGGCACCTTCATCTTGAAGATCCGCTCCAGATGCTCCTCGGCGACCTCGTTCGAGGGGCATTCGTCCGGCCCGTCCGACTCACCCGGCCCCTCTGGCCCCTCCGATCCGGCCGCCGGGCCCGGCCTGGCAGGATCCATCACTGCCGCCGGGGCCGCGGCAGACGTATCGGCCTTTGCGGCCGGATCCCGGCCGGCGGCCGGCTCGCTCCCTTCGGCAGGGCCGGTAGTTTGTCCGGCCAGGTCGTTTTCGGGAAGATCGGTTTTATTGGCGTCGCTCATTATGGTGCAAGTTCTTTAATATCAATATTTTATGTAAATTTTCGCTCCGTCGCTCCCAGCGTCCCCTCACCATCCGATTCCTGGCATTTCGAAGAAAACGGCCGTTGGTTCGGTCGGGATCGCTGGTTGTCCGGACGTTCATTGGGTCAGAAGTTATTCATATTATCGGCACTCGCCCGGCGGGCCTGTAGCAAAACATTCTAGCGAAAATCGGCTCGCCGGGAAGGGAGTATTGCCCTAAAATACGCGAAAATATAACTTTAGAAAGGATATGCCATGTCGGCCGCCCGCTGTGTATCGCTCCTGATCGCCCTGGCCGGTGCTTTTATCCCGGCTCTCGCCGGAGCCGGTGAAACCGACGGCCCGCCAGAATCCTGGCTTCGCAGCGGTCCGATCGACCAGCCGCCGGCGTTTCAGACGGCGGCGTATCCCCTCTCCGATCAGGCCAACCGCGGCAACTGGATCCCGTATGCGCCGTTTTGCGACGAGTTCGAGGCCAGCCGGCTCGATCCGAACCGCTGGGTGGACCGCAATCCGGGCTGGCTGGGCCGCCAGCCGGCGTTTTTTTCCGAGGATAATGTCCGGTTGGCGGACGGAAAGCTGCATCTGACCATGCGCCGCCAGTCGCCGCCGGAGGCGCTCGCCCGCCAGGGCTATCATACCTACAGCTCCGCCGCCGTCCAGAGCCGTTTTCGGGTCCTGTACGGCTATTTCGAGGTCCGCGCCCGGCCGATGAAATCGCACGGATCGAGCTCCTTCTGGTTTTACGACAGCGCACCGGATCTGTGGACGGAGATCGACGTGTTCGAGATCGGCGGGGCCGCGCCGGGATTCGAGACGAAATACAACATGAACGTGCACGTCATGAAGACCCCGACCGTCAAGGAGCACCTCTCGAACGGCGCGGTCTGGCAGGCGGCCGAGCCCCTCGCCGACGCCTATCACGTCTACGGGCTGGAGTGGGACGAGCGGCGGATCACCTGGTATGTCGACGGCGCGGCCGTCCGCTGGGTGAATAACTCCCATTGGCACCAGCCGCTGACGCTGAATTTCGACAGCGAAACCATGCCGGACTGGTTCGGCCTGCCGCGGGATGAGGACCTGCCCAGCACCTACAGCATCGAATACGTCCGGGCCTGGAAGAAGGTCGATGCGGCGAGCCGGCCGCTGTTTGAAGACCTGACCTTTCAGCGGGGATTTCTGCTGAGTTATCCCGATTCCGCCCACGGCCGCAAGGTGGAGGCGGTCCTGGATTTCGGCGAGGCCGGCAACCGGCCCGTCTGGCGCCTGGCCC
This sequence comes from Sedimentisphaerales bacterium, assembly GCA_016930855.1. Lineage (GTDB taxonomy): Bacteria > Planctomycetota > Phycisphaerae > Sedimentisphaerales > SM23-30 > JAFGFX01. The sequence continues at coordinate 9,742 of JAFGFX010000343.1, forward strand.
AGTGGGGAACGCGTTTCAGTCTGGCCGGCGCGGCGTGTCGCAAGTGCTCGAACGGCGATCGGGTCTATGAGAACCAGGGCAAGATGGTGCTGGCGGCCGGTGCGGATTCGGAAAATCGCGATGTGATCCTGGAGATTCGCGGGCAGGCGGAATACGGAAATACCGCCCGGAAGGCGGGCGCGGGCTGGCCGCACCTGCTGGTCGAACAGGACGCCCGCGCGATCCATCCGCTGACGCAATTGGAGAAACTCCCCTTTCGGGCTCTCCTAAAGAGGCTGCGTTTTGCCGATCATATGCCAAAAGAGGATTTCGATCCGGCCCGGCACGCGGCCCAGTTCCAGATGTTTTTTATTGTGAAAAACATCGACGCCCGCTCGCGGGATTTCGGGGACTACTTCTGGTTCGGCGTGCCGTTCTTCGACAGCCGTCACGACATCCCCCCGGCGTTCCAAGCCCGAGACGGCGGCAAGGCGGACGCCACGGGCAAGTTCATCTATACCATCGACGGCCGCGTGGTGAACCATCTGCCGATGCAGACCGGCAAGTGGATCACCTTCCAGGGGGACCTGCTGCCGTTTATCAAGGACGGTTTGGCGGAGGCCGGCCGGCGCGGATTTCTACAGGATGTGGATCCGGCCCATTACGCGGTAGTCAACATGAACCTCGGCTGGGAGATCCCCGGCACCTACACCGCCGCCATCCAGATCCGCGACCTGCAAATTCACGTCGTCCTGAAATAATGCAGACACAGATTGACGCTGACTAGCGCGGATAATAATAATGCCTCTTCAAAAGAATTTGTGGGCGAAATTTGGTTCTGGTAGACTGCCAAGTCAGCGAAAGAATCGCAGCAGCGTTTTAATGGTCCGATGTTTAACCCGGAAAAAGTTGGTAAGGAACGGCTCCGCGAATCCGGCGAAATGTTTTCTCCTACGCCTTTCTTTCACCGCCCCACCGCCCTGGCGGGCTCTCCTGGCGAGGGCGGCGAAAGCGGACTACGGCGAAAACAATGCCACCGGGGTACATCAGGTGTCTGAAATAACATAAGACTCTGCCAAC
>JAFGFX010000054.1 GCA_016930855.1 Sedimentisphaerales bacterium
ACCAAGACCAAGACCAAGACCAAGACCAAGGCCCAGGGCGTCGTGCGCCAACTCGTCCTGGATGACCAGCCCTTCACGCCGCCCAAGCAAGGGTTCTACCTGACCGAGGCGATCACGAATCATGCCATACGGATGCTCGATGAATACGGCCGCGACCAGCGGCCTTTTTTCCAGTATATCGCGTACAACGCGCCCCATTGGCCGCTGCATGCCCTGCCCGAGGACATCGCCAAGTATCAGGGTAAATTCCTGCGGGGCTGGGACGCACTCCGCAGCGAGCGGTATGCGCGGCTCAAGCGGATGAACATCATCAAGGAAAACTGGCCCCTCTCGCCCCGCGATGACGACGTGGCCGCCTGGGACAAAGTAGAAGATAAGGACCAGATGGATCTGAAGATGGCCGTCTATGCCGCCCAGATCGACCGCGTTGATCAGGGGATCGGCAGAATCCTGGCCACCCTCAGGCGGATCGGCCAGGAGGATAACACCCTCATTTTGTTCCTTTCCGACAACGGCGGCTGCCACGAGGGCGGCCCCTGGGGCTTCGACAACCGCAAGAACGGCCTACCGCCCGGCGATGTCGATTCCTTTATGAGTTACGGCCGCTCCTGGGCCAATCTGAGCAACACCCCCTTCCGCCTGTTCAAGCACTGGGTCCACGAGGGCGGCATCGCCACGCCGCTGATCGTGAGCTGGCCCGGTCAGATCGCGACGGCCGGCGCCGTCACCCACCAGGTCGGCCATGTTATCGACATCATGGCCACTTGCTGCGACGCCGCGGGCATCGAGTATCCCGCCACGTTCCAGGGCCAAGCGATTACCCCCCTCGAAGGCAGGAGTCTCGTTCCCGTCTTCCAGGATAAGCAGCGCAGCGGCCACGACGTGCTCTACTGGGAGCACCTGGGCAACCGCGCCTGTAGGCAGGGCAAATGGAAGCTGGTTTCCCGCGGGAATAATCGCTGGGAGCTCTACGACCTGGAGGCCGACCGCACCGAGCTGAATGATTTGAGTGGTGAACAACCCGAAAAGGCCCGGGAACTGACCGAACTCTACGCCGCCTGGGCCCGGCGCTGCGGCGTCAAGTAAGCGTACATCGGTCGAGAATCGCCAAAGGTACGGATCAGCGACGCCACTCGTCGCGGTAATGGATCTACGGTGCAGGAGCCGATACCGCCCGACCGATAGGTGGCAAACCAGCCGGCCAGGTGGATTCCCCGCGATTTCCCATCAACGGCGGACAGCGTTATCCGTCAGGACCTCTGGATGAACAGGTGGACGCCTTTTTTATTGGCGGTGACGATGTCCAACTTGCCGTCGCCGTTCATGTCGACGACCCTAAACTGGGTGCCGATGCCGGAATCGTCGTCCACCGGATGCCGGACGAATCTCACGGCGCCGTTTTGCGTTCGCTGGATCTCGAACCAGTAGATGACGGCCGGCTCGTGGCTGCCGGGATCGTTGCCGTTGTGGGCGTAATACCGCTTGCCGGTGACGAAATCCAGGGCGCCGTCCCCGTTGATGTCCGCCAAAATCAGAGCGTGGGTCTGGGAGAAATCGCGGGTGATCTCATGCCGCTGGAATCGGGGGTGCTCGGCTCCCGGCGACTGTTCGAACCACCAGATCCCGTAGCTGTGGGCGGAGCTGGTGAGGATGTCGCCGTCGCCGTCGCCGTCCACGTCGAGGACCACCATGTCGGCGCAGTCAGGGGCCAGGTCGGCCGGATGAAACGGCCAGTGTTCCTGTTTCCTGTCCGGCGGGGCCTCCCACCAGCCGGCGGTGACCAGCACGTCATTGCGGCCGTCGCCGTTGACGTCGCCGACGCCCAGGCCGTGACTGTAGCGCTCGGAGCCGGGCGCCTTCGGGCCGGCGATGATGTGCTGGTCCCAGGGCTGCGTCGGGTCCGGCGGCAGGCTGTACCAGGCGATGTAGCCGGCCGGCTGGACGCCGAAGACGGGCACGGGCCGGCCGTCACCCAGCAGGTCGGCGAACAGCGGGGTTTCGTTGCAGGCGCTTCGGGCGGCGATCCGTTCGGTCCAGTGCCCCGGTCGCTTGCCGGGATTTTCGTACCAGGTGCAGGGCTCGCCCATCATGGTGGTGACGATCGAATCGATCCAGCCGTCGCCGTTGACGTCCTGGGCGAACTGGCAAAAGGTCTTGCTGTAGCCTTTGGCGGGGTCGTATTGGCCGGCCGGCCGGATTTCGTGCATTGTCCAGTCGCCGGCGGCGTACCAGACCTCGCCGGCCAGGACGTCGAGCCTGCCGTCGCGGTTGACGTCGCCGACGGCCACCCCTTCGGAGCGGAAGGCCTTGTCCAGGACGATTTTCTGAAAGGTCACCGCGTCCGCCGCCGGAGCCTTCGGGGACGCTTCGTCGCCGACAGCGCCGGCCGGAACCATGCCCGCCAGTATCCCCAGAGCCAGCAGACACCCTATCCTGTTTCGGTACTTTGTGTTATTCATGTAGGTGATTCCTTTTTATACGCTTCAGATAAAATGAAGGCAGTAGCATACGCCTGTGGAAGGCATCTGTCAACGGCGACGTTTGGCTGAGGGACGATGGTTCCGACCCTGACGAACGATACGATTCTCAGGTAGCCGGAGTCATTTGGCCTCGCCGATGCAGTACAGATACTCTTTGCCTTTGAGGTACATGGTCTCGCCGATAATCGCCGGCGAGCAATCGATATGGTCATCAAGCGTGTTGACGGCCAGGATCTCCCAGTCCTTGGTATTGTCCAGTACGTAGGTCACGCCGTTTCGGCCGACGAGATACACCCGACCGGCCGCCCCCACCGGAGAGGCGTAGATCCCCTTGATCTGCTCCAGGGTCCGTTTGACGTAATAGGGTTTGCCGGTCTTGGCGTTGTAGCAGGAGATGACGCCGTTGTTGGTGGCGCAGACGTAGACCTTCTCCCCGTACAGCAGCGGGGACGGCACATAGGGCGTCGCCTCGTTCACCTGCCAGGCGACGGCGTCCGAGCCGGTCAGGTCCCCGCGTTGGCCCAGCCGGATCGCCTGCAGGGCGCTGCCCCGAAACCCGCTGGTGCAGAACACCATGTCGAATCCCGTCACGGGCGTGGGGACCACGTTTTCGGTCTGTCCGCCGCACTGCCAGAGCTCCTGGCCGGTCTGGGCGTGGTACCCACGGGTGCGATTGGACCCGTTGACGATCACCTGCATCTGCCCGTCGACCTGGACGACCAGCGGCGTGGTCCAGGAGGTCGGCTCGTCGCGGTCCTGCTTCCAGACCGGCTCGCCGGTTTTCTTGTCCAGGGCGACCAGGAAGGAATCCCCTTCGTGGTCCATCAATACCATCAGCTTGTCGTCCGCCAGGGCCACGGAGCCGCCTTCCCCGAATCCGGCCCGGATGTTCAACTGGCCCAGATCCCTTTTCCATTGCTGGCGGCCGTCCAGGTCGTAGCAATACACGCCGCGCGAACCGAAATGCGCCCAGATGAATTCGCCGTCGGTCACCGGCGAGAAGGAGGCGAATCCATGATCCGCGTGATGGCCCTGGTGGGGCAGGATTTCGCAGACGGTTTTCTCCCAGAGCTGTTTACCCGTCTGGCGGTCCAGGCATATCAGGTGAAACGTGTGGATATGCGTCGGTGCCCGGCTGCCGAATCGTCTACGGCCGTCACTGCCGCCGGCGGGAGCCGCCGCCCCGGCGGTTGCCTGCTTGTCGGTCTCTTGGGCGGTCTGGAAAAAAATCTTGTCGCCCCAGACGATCGGAGACGAGTTGGAGCCGTCTCCGGCCAGCTTGACCTTCCAGAGGATGTTGTCCGTTTCGCTCCAGGTTAGGGGTGGATCGCCCTGCGGGCTGATCCCCGACATCAGCGGGCCCCGCCAGGTCGGCCAGACCTCGGGGGGAAGGTTGCCATAGGCCGCCATCTGGAATGGAACCAGGGTCACAACCAGAGCCAGGATTCCTAGACCTGTCTTTTTCATGGTTTCTCCTCGTGCGTGGGCCAAAGGCTCGCCGAACTCCATGCCGCTCGTTACGGACTGTCGAGACAGTCGGCCGTCCCTGTTTGGTGATTTTGAGCCATGTCGACATACATTTCGGGGAATTTTTCGGCCTGGCACATCCTTCGGTAATATCAGGTCGGCCAACTACTACACCCCCGGGTTTCCATCCGTTCCATATCATATTTGCTCAGGCCTGATTTTTCCAGAAAAAATTGGCCACTCGCTGTAACTTCTTTTTTTGTCTACGGTTGTGAATGCCGTTTTATGTCTTGCCGCCGCGTTCGCACCAAGGGTGCGAACGGAGGCGGGGCCGGTTGATATCGAGGGGGAATCGAGAGTTGCCGGCAAGCGAACGAGCCGCCTCGCTCTCCGAACAGCCGAAACTCCTATCCGCCTGAGCGTGAGTATTTAATGCCGCTCTGTTTGCGTCACGCCAGTTCCAGGATCATCCGGACTATGGAGGCGGGCGGAAAGGCGTATACCAGTTCGGCGCCCTTGACCTCCAGGCGGCTGTCGCGCGGGACCAGCGCGTCCGGATGCTCGAAGTTGTTGTGGGCGTGGATATCCGAGTGCGACAGGGTGCGCACCGTCGCGTCGCGCACTGTCGCGGCGGGGATCGCGATCTCGGTTTCGCGGGTCTCGCTGATGCTGGGATTGACCACCGTCAGGACCAGACGCTTCTCATGCAGGCTGGCCGAACCGGCCAGGGCGGCCAGGCCGCTCAACGGGCCGCCGGCCTCGTTGATCTCGGGCGCCGAGAATACCGTCCGCAGCGAGCGGCCGTTGCGGTGGGCCTGGTACATGTCGAAGACGTGGTAATTGCCCGTGACGACGAATCGGTCCTCGTGGGCCAAGAACAGGGAATGCAGGTTGTTGATCAACTGGGCGACATTGGCCATGATCACCTTGTCGGCGTGGCGCTGGAAGATATCCAGGGTCAACGCGGCCACCAGCGCGTCCCGCAGGGTGGAGGTCTGGCCGAACAGGTGTGTTGGATGCACCTCGGTCCCGGCCGGATGCCAGGCGCCCCATTCATCGATGGCCAGCTTGGCATGGTGGTCCGGATCGAGCTCGCCCATCGCGGACCAGTGGTTTTGGATCAGGTGCTCCATGTGCGCGGCCTGGCCAAGCAGTTGGTACCAATCCGCCGGCGCAAAATCGATTGCCCCCCGGCCGGCCGATCCGCAGTAGTAGTGCAGCCCCCAGCCGTATACGCGGCGGATGTAATCCCGGTTTCGGCGGATCAGGGCCTCGAAAAAGCCGCGGGTCCAGCTCTCGTCCCCGCCGTTGGGGCCGGCGGCGATGAACGCCGGATGAACGCCGAAGTCCGGAACCCAACTGGTGAAGCGGCGAAACTCGGTGGCGTATTCCTGGGGCGTAAAGTCGCCGCCGCAGCCCCAGGATTCGTTCCCGACGCCCCAGAACCGCACCCGGTGTGGCGCGCGGCTGCCGTTGGCCTCCCGCCGGTTGGCCAGGGTAGTGGAGCCGGCGGGGGCGTTGCAGTACTCGATCCATTCGTGGAAGTCCCGGGCGCTCAGGCTGCGGACATTGGCCGCCAGGTAGGGTTCGGCGCCGACCAGGCGGCAAAAGGCGATGAATTCATCCGTTCCGAAGGTGTTGGGTTCGTATTTGGCCGGTCCGTCGGGCGCGGCCTGAAGAAAGGGGGTGTTGATCCAGAAGTTGGTTCGCACCGGTCGCTGATGGCGCGGGCCGATGCCGTCGCGCCAGTTGTAGCTGTCCGCGAAGCAGCCGCCCGGCCAGCGTATGACCGACGGCTGCAGGCGGCGCAGGCGGTCGGCCAGCTCCCGCCGTATGCCGCCGTAGTTGGCGTTGGGAGAGTTCTCGCCGACCCAGACGCCGTCGTAGATCACCCCGCCGATGTGTTCGGCGAAATGGCCGTAGATGTCCGGCGAGATCGTGCCGACGGGCTCTTTCAGGAGCACCTCTATTTTGCATTGCGGATTCGCGGCCCGCAGCCGCCCGCCGCCTGCCAGAATCAGGAGGCTGGCACCGGCGGCCTGCTGTAAAAATTCTCGTCGTCCGATCGTGGTCATGTGAGCGCTCCTTCAAGGTTCGATCCCGCCGACCCGGTTCTCGGGATCAGTCACCTATACCTTATCCAAACACCTGCGATATGGACAGCCACAAGCCCCAAGGGATCCCTTTGCCTTCATTTTGCAAGATGACATGAGAGGTTCATTTCGCCGCCCGGCCGGCATACCCAAGACCGCCTGATAATATTGGCAAGCGGGCAAAAGGTCCAGGGGCGTTTTCGGACGGGCCGTCCCGGCGTGCCGCGCCCGAAGCGTTCGACAAGAGGAGTACTGCGGGCGAATCGCCGCCTTACGGGTTGGTTAGTCCTGGAAATGCAAAACGCCCCCTGGACGGGGGCGCAGATTCCATCATGCATGGCAAACGCATCGTCAAGGCCGCCTGTGCCGTCCGCCGCGGCGAGGGCGCAGGGACCTCAACGATACGTTGCCTTTGCTGTGCGTAGTTCCACAGCGCCCCTCCGGTTTCACTATGATTGCGGCAAATCCCCACCGGCCATCCTTGCGGCATCGCCGGCCGGACTGCCGGTAGCTTCAACCGTTAGGTTGCGCTGTTTGGCAAATCCTTGTCAGCCTACGCGATCCGCCGACGCCGCAGCCAGCCCAGGCCGGTCACACCGACCGCGCCCAACAGCAGGGCGGCGGGCGCCGGAATCGGAGTTGCCTCAATACGGTCAATCGCAACCTGTCCGTAGGTCTCGTAGCCGCTCCACTGCGATCCGGTGGCAGTCAATGTCAACGTGGTCCCGGCAGTTCCGGAAAGGGTGGCCGTGTTCCACGTTTCCGATCCTCCGCTGGGGGGATTGGAAACACTGCCCCAGAGAACGCTGTCAACGTAGACATCGAAACTGTCATCGGCGATGCCCGACAGGTATCGTATCGATACCGAGTTGATGGCCGTGGCAAACGTCACCGAGGCCGAAGGATCATCGTCGCTTGTGTCCCAGATCACCCGGCACAGATTGTCATAGGAACCGGGATCCGTGGAAATTCCGCCATAGAAGCCACCGCTGGTGGTCGCTTCCACCGGCCCCCAGCCAACCTGGCTGAAGCCGGTTTCGCTTCCGATGTCCACGGTGTAAACCGCCATGGCCGGCGTGGCCGCCAAAGCCACCATTGCACAAATTGTTAACATTTTCTTCATTGTCCAATCCTCTCCTCTCTGCTGATCTTGCCTACCTACTCCCGTTACAGCGATCTACGCCGCCGTAACCAACCGACAAGCCCCATTCCCATGCCGCCCAGCAGCAGCGCTCCGGGAGCGGGGACGACGCTGAAGGTGATCTCGCCCTTGAAAGGCGAGGCCCAGGACCCGCCGGGGGCGCCGCTCCAAATGCCCCAGCCGGGATGAAATACACCGTCTGTGTCGTGGAAGGACTCCTCCGTCAGGACAAACTTGCAGACATAGTCGCCATAGGGCAACTCGAGGGTGCCGGGCAGGGCCCGCCCCGGTTCCCACTCCCCATAAAGTCCCACCGTGGTTTCAGGATAGTCCACGTCGTACCAGGGCGAACTGGGATCCGGATCGAAGGTGTACGTGCTGACGGGTCCGTCGTTGGCCCCAGGAGCCCTTCGATTCTCCGTCCATAGCACATGGAAGCTGCTGTCGGTAACGAAGTTGGTCGTGGCATTACCATTCCCATCGGTCATCATGAAGCCAAAGGGCAGGTACCCTGTGCTTCCGCTGGTTCGCCCGATGCTGGCCAAGGTGCTGTTCGTCCAGCCGCTTCCCAGGCCTTCCAGCTTGAGTTGATAGGCGAAATTGGGTTTGAGGTCGGTCGCCGTGACCGTCCCCGTCAAGCGTTGCCCGACAACGTTGTAGGTTACCGAGACCGCCGCCCCGGCATAGTCCTGGGAGCCTGCGGTCATGTCCGCGGAACCTTCGTACAGGTTGCCCGCCACGTCCTTCCAACGTTGGTTGCCGGGCCACGGCCAGCCGGGATCATAATCCAGTGACAAGGTGGTAGAGCCGGCCAGGGCAACGCCGGTCAGCCCCACCAGTACAATAAACGCCAGTAAAATTTTCATCATGTCTGCCTTTCTCCTCTCCTTAGGTAATCATTTTCCCCACACCTCATATAAATAACTTAACACCAAAAGCCGCCTACGCGATCCGCCGCCGCCGCAGCCAGCCCAGGCCGGCCACGCCGATTGTGCCCAGCAGCAGGGCGCCGGGCGCCGGGATCGGTGTCAGCGACACTTCATACAGTCCGCCCTTGAGCGGGGTGATGGTTACGGCGAAGTCGCCGTATTGCAGCGGGATGGCCTCCACGCCCCAGCCGCAGTCCCAGTCCCAGTAGCCGGCGCCGCCGCCGTGGGCGGCGCTGCCTTCATGGCCGCCGTTCTGGGTGCCCAGGTCGGTCTCCGCGGCGATCATGTCGCCCCAATCCATCGCGCCCGACATCGGGGATTCCCCGGTGGGGGTATACCGCAGGTACCAGTGATCCTCGGTCAGTTGCAGGGAGTAGTTGTACCAGTCGGCGCAGTCGGGGTCGTACCAGCTGCCCCACAGACCGGCGGCCGAATAGGCGTCGTGGTCGGCGCCGATGATGCCGCCGTCGCCGGTGTAGTATCCATACGCCCCTTCCTTGGCGTAGACGTCGAAGCCGCCGCTGGTATAGATCGATTCGCCGTCACCGCCGGGGACGTAGTAGTATCCCGGCGTCATGTTGATGGTGCCGACCAGGGCGTTGCCGTTACTGGTCAAGCCACCTTGGAACCACATGGTGGAAGACGCCGTCGTATTCGCCATGGCGCTGCTGACGAGCAGGATGCAGATCAACATTCCCAGAATTGTCAAGTACTTGTTCATGCTTTGGCCTCCATGATATATACTGCTTTCGTTTCTCCGATTCCTCGTGCAAAACAAGAACTATGATCCTCATGCCCTCCTGTAAATAAACATCATTACCCTTTCCCGGGCCGGAACCTTCTGGGCCCCAAGGGGGATGGGGACCATCCGTTTGGGCAGAAAAACGCTTGAGGAACGCTGAACGATTGCCGAAAGGAATCCCCACGGGTTATGAGTTTTCATCCCCATCATCGGATCCCTTCCTCATTCGAGTAACATAGTCAAGCTGTAGGCAAAATGACTACCCCACTATGCCCGTCATTGCTTGCACTTGCGGCATATCATACAAACAGATTCTTGAGGGGGGCCTCCTCCTGTGAGACTCCTCGTATCATTTCAGTATCCCCAAAGGGCCGTCCCGTGTCAAGGAAAATAGCATTTTATCCGGAAAAACCACGTGATTCCAAATTGCCTAAATTACCATTTTCTACAAAATTGGAATCAGTCCAAGGCAGGAATCAGTATAGATCCAAAGGGGCAATTTTGGGGTGGGATCAGGCAGTTATGGATTTCAGGTAACCAGGGAGAACGCGTTTTTTGCCACCCAAACGGGGTGCTGCCCTTGGGAGGGGGTGATTTTTACGCTGGTACGCGGATATTCCGTAAGTCACAATCATGGTTGGAAGATATAAAAACATGATGCTAAATAGTTTATGATCGATCAGGTCTCGGCCTCCTATTTTCGGCTGATATATGACGATAGTGATATGGCGCTAGCAAAAAATCCTTCGGGAAAACGACCTTGCAATTGTCACCACGGAAGACATGAACCGCCTGGAGAGGTATTCCGGCGGGAAGAGGCAGTTGGCGAACGTCTCCCCGAAGTCGTTTGCTCATCTACCCTTAACAACGGTGTCGCTGCTGAGATCGTTAGGTGACAAGGTTAGGAACCGGCCTCTAGCAAGAGTACTTCTCCGGCCCCTTTACGGATTGCACAGTTCCGGGGGCTCCCAGCCGCACTGGAGCCATTGGCCGGCCATGATGGCCAGGTCCCGCAGGTCCACCCGGCAGTCGTGATTGAGATCGGCCGAGGGCGGCCGGACGCAGCCGGGACCGATCCAGAGGGCATCCAGCCCTAGATCGCCGGGGACGAACAAGGCATCGCCAAAAAACGGCGCCAGCAGCTCGGCATTTGTTTTGACCACGCGGCCCGTGTCGGATAGCAGGTCGCCGTGGCCGATCCAGCGGCCCAGCGATTCGTCCCAGAACGTCTGCTCGATCGAAAACCATACCTCGCCCGAGTGGAGAACATGCACCGCGTCCAGACCATAGTCGTGCGGCTCCGGCGAGGGCATCGGATGGAAATTCCGCAGCAGGTACTGGTTCGTCATCAGAATGGTGCCCGCCGGGCTGAGCAGATCACCGTGTCCGACGTGGACGCCCAGCGACTCGTCGAAAAAGCCCTCCTCAATGGAGAACACCAGGCCGTGCGGCGCGGCGCCGATGGCGTCGAGGCCGTAATCCATCATCGGCGGCATCGGATGGAAATTGCGCAGCAGCCAGGCGTTGGTGTGCCGAATCAGCCCCGTATCCGAGAGCCAATCGCCCTGGCTGACCGTGCGCGCGAGAAGCTCATCCCAGAACGATTCCTCCAGCGAGAACTGTATATTGCCGGCCGCCCCCAGGTCCACGCCGTCGAGACCGTAGTCCGCCGGCGGGGGCTCCGGGTGGAAATGGCGGGTTAGATGGGTGTTGCGCGCCGCCACGCGGCCCCGGGTATCGAGCAGATCCCCGTGGCTGATCGCCTGGGCGGCGTGCGGTCCGGCGACGGCGGTGAAGGATTCCTCGGTGGAAAAGAGTATCACGGGTTCGATGCCGGCCCCGCGGCTCATGCTGGCCTGGTCGGTGCCGCCGTAGGCCCCCTGGTTGATGCGCTGGCCGTTGGGCAGCGGCTCGTCGGCGACCGGATCGGATGGATCGCCGGCATCGATGCTCATGCTGTGCCGCTCATCATGGACCCATTGGCCCAGGACGGGATCGAACCGCCCCGCGATGCTTTGGAGATGGTAGTCGGCTTCGGCGCGATCGGCGAACAACGGATTGACATCGAGGTTGCCGGCCCCGAGCCAGCCGCTTTGCACGTTGGAATACACCACGGGGCTTTCCAGCGGCGGATCGATCAGGACCATTTGGGGATGGTCGTTGTGCCAGATGATACTGTTGCGGATCTGGATGTCACTGCCGGCCGAATGGATGGCGGCGCCGGGCAGGGGGGGCAAGACGTCATCCAGGTGGTTGTCGGCGAGGGTGCAGTTAGCCACCACGGTGGTGGTCAAGGTGATATCGGGACCGTTTTCGGTGAATATGCCGGCGCCGCTCTGGGCGGTGTTGTCATGGATGAGGCATTGTTGCAGGCGAACGTCGCAGCCGGGTCCGCAGTACAGCCCGCCGCCGGTGATGTTGCCGTCGGCGCTGTTGCCGGCGATAGTGGACCGGGTTATCGTGACATCCGGGCTGCGCTTGACGTAGATGCCGCCGCCGTGGCTGTTGTAATAGCCGTTATTCCGGCAGATCGCACTGTCGTGGATCTCCAGTCCGGCGGTGTGGACCAGGCCGATGCCGCCGCCGAGGCCGCCGGATTCGCAGGGGCCGACCCCGCCGGCGCGGCAGTCGAGGATGCGACAGTGCCTGATGAGGGCGCCGCCGCCGACGCAGCCGATCCCGCCGCCCAGCTCGGTGTGGCATTTCTCGATAAGGCAGTTCTCAATGGTCGGGCCGGCATCATGGCAATAGATCCCACCGCCGACCGGCAGATCGGGATCCGATGGCCAGAATTTCTGCTCGTCGAGCGGGGGCAGCTCGGAGCCGGGGATGAATCCGTTTCTGATCGTAAAGCCGCGCAGGACGGAGTCGCGGCCCTCGCCATTATGGAAGTAGAATCCGCGATGCCGGGCCGGCTCGGCGAAGGACTCCTCCTGGCAGTCGATGATGGTATCCTCCGGCCCCATGAGGCTGCGGACGGTGATCGACTTGCCGCCGAAGTCGAGGTCCCGGTTGCCGTCTCCGCGGTAGATTGCCGGGCCCACCTCGATGATCTGGCCGGGTCCGGCGGCGTCGATGGCCTCCTGGATGGTGTCGTAGTCCTCGGGCACGCGGATATCCGGCGGGGGGCTGGCCAGATGGACCTTGAGGTTGTCGATGAACGCCTTGGTGCCCTGCAGGGCGATGTGGCAGGTCGCCTGGCTCGACGCCAGCGGGATGCGGTGGCGGCCGGGCTCAAGCGGGATGGGGATGGTCCAATGGACCCCGTCCGGTGATATCGAGTAGCAAAGGTACGCGTCCGTCTCATCCGGCAAATAGCCCACGTCGAACTGGATCGCGCCGGATACCGAGAGGCCCGGCCCGGCCGGCGGCAGCGGAAAACAGTAATTTAGATGTGCCCATGTGCCCAAAAAGTCCCTGAAGACCAGACCGCGCGGCGGGTCACCCCAGAGACTGCTAAAGTACAGCCAGGGTTCGGCCGGCGGAAAGGCCGTTTCCGGCCAGAAAACCGAGTGGTCGTAGCTGTCCTGCTGGGCCTTGTCGGTAGCGAAGGTATCCGAATACTCGTAATACCAGTCGGCCGAAGAACTTACCGCTGCAAACCCAAGAACCAAAATCCCCACCATCCCGATTTGCCTACCCGTTTTCATGGTACTGGCTCCCCGCCCGATTCCTGGTGTGTTGTTTACTCATGGCTGCAATATGGGCGTATTCTTTGTTTAGTATATAAACTACTACCTTTATTGTTTTGTTGCGACCAATATTATTCCTGTCGATCCCGGAGATGTTCCCATCCGCCCGGGCAAGGTGCTGTCCGGACGAAGGCACGGTGCGCTATTAAAATAACATGTCTCGAATAGCACTTTTATAACGGGGCTAACCGGAATTATTTCTGTCGATACGGCCTTGTACCGCATGTGTGATGTGGTCTCTTGGAATTATACCATACCTTGGGATGCCAAGCAAAATGATCACCCCAGGGGATGTGACCTCTTTTATGCTTGGGGCGGGGTGTACTGGGGAATCTTGAGTGTCTCGCCGTCCCGGCGTGCCGACTGGTGGGCGATAATGCCGGGGACCGTCATGGCCAGCGCCTCGTAGATATCGATCAGCGGGCGGCGATCTTCCAAAATCGACGTGACGAACTCGTTGGTTAAATGCCCGTGCGAGCCGCCGTGGCCACCGGCGGGCACGCCCGGCGGCAGCGGCGGGCGGGAGATGTCGGGAAGGTCCGTTGCCGAGCCGTGATACTCCGTGCCGTCCATCCAGCCAAGCTGGCCGAAGACCCGACCCCGCTCGACGACGAGCTGGTGGATGCCCTTGCACATCAGCATGCGGGACGAGCCGTCCTCGCTGGTCCCAAACAGCGCGACCTCGTCGCTGAACCGGTTGTCGTAGGCATTGGCGCCGGGCTTGTAGGCGTCGAATCCCGCGTCAAAGCCGACACAGGAAACGGAGGTGAAGCGCTTGCCGGTCACGCCCACGTAATAGGCGGTCGAGTGCGTCGGGTACCACAGCGGCGGCATCCCCACCCGCCAGCCCTTGAAGGAATCGATGGGCGTGGGACTGTAGTGATAATACTCGCCCTCCGAATAGACCAGCCGGCCGAATCCCCCCGCCCGGTAGATGTTGCGCATGCCGCAGCAGTCGGCCCGAAAGCAGCTCGTCTCGGCCATCATGTACTTCAGGCCGCTTTTTTGAACCGTCTCCAGGAGTTGCTCGGCCTGTTCGGTCGAGCCGAACACCGCCGGCACCGCCGACATCACATGCTTGCCGTGTTGGAGAACCTCGATGCAGTGCCGCGCGTGGTTCGGTGCGTCAGTGGCGACGAAGACCGCCTCGATGCTGGCGTCCTTGACCAGCTCCTCCAGGGACTCATAGGACCTCCCGCACCGGCAGGCCTTCATGAGACCCTCGCGGCGTTCGGGGATCAGGTCGCTGACCGCCGCGACCTCGACGTTCGGGTGGTCCTGGAAGCCGAAGGCCGCCCCGAATCGGCACACGCCGTAGCCGACGATTCCCACGCGGAGCTTGCGATCCGAGACGGGCTGCCAACCCTGTTGTTCTTGCTGCTGCTGGGCTGTCAGAGCCCGCGGCGTAAGAGTGCCGGCAGTGAGGGCACCCAGGGAAACGGTCCCCAGCGCCCCCAGAAAATCACGTCGATGGATGGATTTATTTATCATGGAACTGCCTCCTTATCGCTTGGACAAACACGATCCCCCGATCGCCATATTTCCCATTTTGCCTGCTCTCCAAACAAACCATTATACAGGCAAGCCCTCGACCGCGCCAATCAAGAGATTCAGCGAAGCTGGGATTCAGCGAAGCCGGGACGGGAGCATGGCCGACGGCAATAAAGATACTTTCGGTTCGAGCCGGGACAAAGAACCAACGCTCGTTGCGGCGCAAGCGGATACGTAGCAGCGTTTTGCGAGCAACGCCGGGCGGATTGCCTGGAAGGGGACGATTTGAACCGTTCCCCTCGCATAGCCGAAACGAGGGCTATATTTGGGAAGCACTCGTCGGTCGCAATTCTATGTTCGTGATCTTGGAAACCGTGTCGCTATAGTACGGATCGGCCTGCATCGTTTTCCATTCGGGATGCTGGCGGAAGACATCCCAGGCTTTCTTCTGGACTTCAGTGTTGTCGAAGCCGACCATGTAGCTCAGCCTCGGCATATTTTGGTCGATAAGGCATTCCCCCATAAACACCGGTTTCACTCCGGTGCGGCGGAAGAGATGGATGATTCCCTTGTTAAACATCTCGATCTTGCGTTTTGCCATGGGTGGATTGTAGCTTTCGTATATACGCAACTGAAATACGCGCGTATCCTTTTGAGAAGGGATTTCAACGCTTGGAAAAAGATCAAACGCCAGCAGCAAGGAGCTGTGCATCCGGAGGTAAGCCGGATCGTTCTTGCTGTCGCCGAGAAGCTCTTCTCTGAGCCTGAGGTAATTCGGATCCAGCAACAGTTTAGTGTTTGCAGTCGTCACGGACTCCATCGAATTATGAGGGAGCAGAACGCGCAGGCTGAAATTCTTGTTGTCGGCGAGGCGGAAGACGCCGACCGGTGCGATATGCAGACTGTTCAACGCCGGAATCATTCCCTTGGACATAAACGTGTTGAAGACGTTTCGCTTCTCCAGCGAGGCCAACTCGTAATGCCGAAGCTCAAGATACTGTTTCTGCTCCGGCTGCGGAGCAGCGTCAATCCTGCGAACGATCGTTGTCGTTGCTGCAAGACATCCTGCGGCGAGAAAACTTCTTCGCTTCATAACAACTTCTTGACCAAACCGAGATTTCGCATTTGCGTTCAAGGTCGATCCTCCTGTATAGAATCCAAGTTAGTTTAGGCTGCATTCAAAGAACGCTACTGATGTACCTCATTGCCATTCGGGCTATGCTTCGTGGTTAAAATTAAGCCTTAGGGCGTCCTTGCCTGGTTCGCCCGTTCGGTTTTCATTTATCAGATGGTCGAGATCGACTTGAGCAGTCTCCATAGATACTATACTACCAAATAACCGTCCTTTTGTCACGATCGGCTTGGGAAATCCGCCCAACTATCATCGCAATGAATCCGGGTGTCGCTGCGACTGCGCCGAACAATTTTTCCCTCGTCAACCGGCCTGTCTGGGCTATAATAGCCGCGGCGTGATGTGGAGCGTATCGAAAATCCGCTTGGTAAGGAGATTCCTATGTCGCCCAGACTTTGCCTGGTTTTACTCGTCGCGATGCCGGTGTTCTTGCCGGGCTGCACTACGACTCCCGTTGCCGGCCAACGGGGCTATGTCTCCTTGTTCAACGGCCGCGACCTGTCCGGCTGGCAGCCAACGGGCAACGCCCGCTGGACGGTGGAGGCCGGCCAGCTCGTCGGCGCCCAGGGCGACGGCAACGCCCCCGGCGACCTGTTCACCGTCGATTCGTACGAGGATTTCGAGCTGTACGTCGTATGGCGGGCCGAATGGCCGTGCAACAGCGGCGTCTGGTTCCGCTATCAGGGCCCGAACCAGGCCTATCAGGCCGACATCCTCGAATGGAAGGACCCGGTCTGTTACGCCGGCACCCTCTACTGCCCCGGCAAGATGTTTCTGGATATGAACACCGACCCTCAGTTGATCGACCGCGACGGCTGGAACACCTTCAAAATCTGCGCCCAGGCGGATCATCTGCAAATCTGGCTGAACGACCGGCAGGTCGCCGATGTCCACGACCAATCAACCGCCTCCGGCAGGATCGGCTTCCAGGTCCACCCCGGCGCCGAATTCGGCCCCATGAAGATCGTCGTCAAGGAGATCCTGCTCAAAACTCTCTGATTAGAGACCGTTTCATAACCTCGTCAACCGGTGATATCAGCGGTAATTCTGCCGTTCTAGGTAGATTATCAAACGGTCCATAGGAATCGTCCGCGGGGCGGATCGTATCGGACAAACCTCCAGGTGGCATTGCCCGCCAGCGACTAATCGATTTTAGTGCCCTTCACCAGTCATCTTTATGCTAATGTACCCGAGTGTCGCCCGGGCGTCGTCCAATCTAATCTATTCCAAGCTCCAGCCCGTATGCAGATCCCCCTGAAAACGACAAAAAAGGGGAATGTCGGAAAAATCCGGCATGGGAAATATATCGTAACATTAGGAGAATCAACAAGTTATAATTTTTGTTGCCATCTGGAAATGGGATGTGGTATAATGGTGTCCGGTTGAAGGATTCAAAAATGTCATATTTACCATATACACATTGGAAGGGTTAAAATCATGTAAGTTAATACTACAACGCTATGACGCTAACGAATAACATTTTATCGTGTTTTGCAATATGATGCCCATGGCATGTAATCGTTTAATTCT
>JAFGFX010000344.1 GCA_016930855.1 Sedimentisphaerales bacterium
GTTCTCGACCTGCCAGCCGTTCTGGCCGTGAATGCTGGTAAAACAGGTAAACTCGCTCCAGTCGAACGAGGTGTGATAGGGAATCGTGCTGGCCGCTCCCACCGTCCCATCCGGGCGGAGGGGATCAAGGCCCTCGAGCACCTCGACGTAGTCGCTGCAGCCGTCCTGGTCGCTGTCCGGATCGAAGGGGTCCAGGCCGTAACGCTGCTCGTCCTGGTTCGACAGCTGGTCGCCGTCCGGATCGCCGTCCGGATCGCTCCAGACCAGCGGATCGATCGCCAAGGCGCCCGGCCGCTGCCAGTGGATCTCCCAGCCGTCATCCAGGCCGTCACCGTCCGTGTCGGCCAGTGTCGGATCGGTCGAGTACTGGCCCTCGTCAGTGTCGCTGACGCCGTCACCGTCGGCGTCCTGGAACTCGACGGTGTCCGAAACCGTCAGCGCAACATCGACCGTATTCGAGAGATTGCCCGCCGGGTCGATCAGCGTATAATAGAAGGAATCGTCGCCGCAGAAGCCGTCGAACGGTCGGTAGGTGAAGACGCCGCCGCCGTGATAGACGAGCGTCCCGTGGCGCTCGCCGCCGGGCTCGGGATATTGAAAGCTATCGAGCTGGAGGCCGTCGCCGTCGTCGTCGATATCGTTGGCGAAGACGGCCAGCCGGCCGACGGCGCCGGCCGGCAGCGTGAAGTCGTCGTCTTGCGCCTCCGGGGGTACGTGCAGGTGGACGGTGACATTGCCGGTGTCCGAATCTTTGCCCGGATCCTCGTCATCATCCTCGACCTCGTAGGTGAATGTGATCGTGCGATCCGGAGAGCCTTCGTACTCCTGATCCCAGGTCAGATGCACCGTGTTGTTAGAAATGGTTATCGTGTAGTCATCGGTCGACTCCGAGACGGCTACCAGATTCATCGAGGAGCCCTCGTCCGGGTGATCGTCGTTGTCCAGGACGTCGATATCGACTCCTAAATACTGTCCCTGTTGGACATGCACGACGTCGTCGACCGCCACGGGGCCGTCGTCCGCATCGAGGATCGTCAGGCTGACAGTGGCGTACGCCGAGTTGACACCGTCGCTGGCGCGATAGCGGAAGGAATCCTCGCCGTGCGCGTAGGGATTGGGCGTATAGAGCAGGGAGCCGTCGGGGCCAACCTCCACTGTTCCCAATGAAGGCGCCTGGACCACTTCGATGGTCAAGGGCTCACTGGCGATGTCAGTAGCATCCGGGGTGATCGTGCAGGGTGTGTCCTGGTTGGTCTGGATGCCGGTCTGGTCGGGCGCGACGATGCCGCCGAACTCGAACGCGCCCAGATCCGCCGTCAGGGACGATCCGCCGTGCTGGCGGCGGGGCACGCCGGCCAGGTCGACACAAATGAACGCCGCCAGGTTCGGGTCGCGCAGGACGAGATCCTGGCCTTGGTCGACACAGCCGCTGGGGCTGGACAATTGCAGACCGTCGTCGGCGGTGCCGGCGATCAGATCCGGGCCCCAGGGGTTGGACGGGGCAAGGTATTGCGGATCGACGCAGATGCAGTCCCTATCACCCTCGCCTTCGCCCAGATCGCAACTGACCACCAGCGAATCCGCCGGGTTCGAGGAGGAATATTTATCATAGACCTCCTTGACCAAACCACCCACCCAGTCATTCCACAATATGCAGTTGGTGATCCTCGGATCGGTTTGATAGTTGACGACCGCCCCCGCGTAATCGGAGGCAATATTGGAATCAAAGGTCGTATGCAGGATGGCGACGTGTTCACATTGATTGTTGTAGATCCCGCCGCCCTCAGAGGCCTGGTTGTGATACAGGACGCAGTTGACCAGGTCGATCCGGCTCTGCTCGTTGTACAGGCCGCCGCCGAGACCGGCCTTGACGCTGCCATACATGATGGAATTTCCCGCAAAGACGCAACGGGCGTACACGCCGTCCCGCAGATTGCTGTTCGTGCAGGCACCCCCCCTTCCGTCGCCGAAATATGTGACGCCATTGACCTGATTGGATTGAAAGTTGCAATCGAGAATGCGCCCGCATCGGCCGGCGGCCCAGAGGGCGCCGCCTGACCGGCCGGCTTGGTTTTCGTCAAAGCAGCAGTTCTCCAGCCGCAGCAACGTTCCCTTGAAATGTACGGCCCCGCCGGTACCGAAACCGGCAGTGAAACCGTTGGCTTGATTATTCTGGAACAAACAGTTGTACAGCTCCAAGGTGCCGCCGCAGCTGTTGATGGCGCCCCCAATGCTGCCGAAGTTGAACTCGAAGAGGCAATCCTCGCCGCGCAGGATCCCCCCCTCCTGGCAGATCGCCCCGCCGCGCGGGTAGGCGCTGTTGGAACGGAAGATGCAGTGGCGCAGGGTCATCTCGATCTGGCTGGCCAGCAGGCCGCCGCCGCTGTCGTTGTATCCGCCCGTTACGGTCAGGCCGTCCAGGTGGGCATGGTCGCCGCCGATCAGGACGGGATCGGACCCGGTGCCGGCAAGAATGGTCTCATGTTCCAGCCAATCCCGCTGGTTCAGGTTCGTCTCCTGGCCGGCAAAGCCGCCGTAGAGGGCCAGACCAGTCTTCAGTTGGAAACTGGCCTGCTGCTGCCAGCCGAACGCCAGGGGGAAGTACGTCCCCTCGGCGATCCAGATCTCCTCCGGATAATAGCTGTTGGGATCGCGACCGGCCGGATCGAACGCGCCGGCGAAGGTGCCGGCCGCGGCAAGGGCCGCGTCCAGGCTGATGAAGGCGTCCTGCCAGCACCGGCCGCAGGATGAGCCGCCGGCCTGGCTATCGACGTACCAGACGGTGGGCGATTCATAGGCGCCCAGGTCAGCGTAGTCCAGCGGGCCCTGGCCGCCGTTGGAGATATAGGCGACGTCGTTGCGGATGCGGCCGGTGATGTCCCGCGGCGGGGCGATATGGCCGTTGGCCGAATCCAGGCAGCCCCGCCGGGCCTGCGGCACAAAGAGCGAGCCGGCCCTCTTGTAGCAGCACACGTGCAGGCCGTCATCGCGGGTCGCCCAGACGCCGTCGGCGCCGACGGGGTTGTATAGATCCTCGAACACCGGCGCCGTGTCGATGTTGTAGCCGCCGTCGCGGCCTAGCGTCTCGTTCCAGAAGCCCAGCAGGCTGCCGCCGCAGCCCTGGAGGTTGCAAAAGCCGAACAACGGCGAGGCATCACCCTCGTTGGAGATCTCCGGATTGGCCTGGGCCGGACCGGCGCAGTCGAACCACAGGATGCTGTTGTGGATTGTCGGGCTGGCGTCCAACTGGTGCATCGCCCCGCCGCGGTCGGCCTGGTTGAGCGCCCAGGTGCAGTTGACGTACGCCAGGTCGCCGCCGGGACCGTGGAAGCAACCGCCGCCATCCATAGTCGCGATATTGCCGTAAAAGACGGTGTTCTCGGCCGCGCTGGCGGTCGAGCCGGCGGCCAGGCCGGCGCCGTATTTCGACTCGTTCTGATGGAAGCGGCAGCCGGAAACCGCCACGGTCGAACCGGTCAGGTACAGACCCCCGCCCTGGTCGCCGCTGGCGTTGCCGGAAAACGTGCATCCGGACAGCAGTCCTCCTGTCTGAACAAAATAACAACCGCCGCCCGCCTGCTCGGCGTAGTTGTCGATAAAGGAGCAGTTCCGCCAGGTGCTCGAGGTCTGTTCGGCGTAGACGGCCCCGCCGTAAACGGCGTAATTGTCACGCAGGACACAGTCGACGACGTACAGGGAGACCCCATCCAGCCGGATCGCACCGCCCTGGCCCAGGCTGGCCGAACCATCCGCCCGGCCGTTGACGATGTGCAGACGTTCCAGGACCGCGCCGTTGGCGCCCACGACCACGTGGTAATTGACGCCCTGGCCGTCCAGGATGCTCGGCGGCGTTTTGTCCGACCGCTGCCGTCGGCTCGTCTCCCAGCCGGCAAAGCCGCCCGCCAGCGTGACCGGCTGGAAGGAGCCGTTCTGCGGGACGAAGGCGGCCGTGCGCTGGCTGCCGGGCGAATAGCTGCCGGCGGCCAGCCATATCTCCGTCCCCGTGGTCTGGGCTAGAGCTTCCTGGAGGGTGCCAAAGGCGTCCTGCCAGGATAGACCCGACCCCGTCCCGCCGGCGTCCGCCTTGACGTGCCAGA
>JAFGFX010000055.1 GCA_016930855.1 Sedimentisphaerales bacterium
CGAATCCCAATCCCTACGTCGAGGAGCACAAGGACCTGATCGCCAGCGTCCGGGCCGGCACGCCGATCAACGAAGGCAAGAACGTCGCCGAGGGAACATTAGCGGCCATCATGGGCCGGATGAGCGCCTATACGGGCCGGGAATTGAGCTGGGATTGGGTGATGAAGGCGTCGAAGCTGGACCTGACGCCGCCGAAGTACGAATTTTTCGACTTCCCCGCCGAGCCCGTGGCCGTCCCCGGCGAAACGCCTCTCATATAAGTAAGGGCGCCCGACTGAAGAAAGGCATATGGCCCGGCCCGGGCGTTTGAGTGTCTTGGTTGTTCAGGGGGCGGAAAGGGAAGCGGGTGTTCCGCGACGGAGCCGGTTTTTCTCTTTGGCGGCCTGGAGGACCGATTCGAGGGAGACGGCCGCGCCGTTCTGCTGTTTGGAGACGTCGGCCGCCGTCATGAAGGCGAAGATCTCGATGGTTTCCTCGGGCGCCACGGGAACTTGGTTGGTCTGGAAGAACGTGACGATCTGCTCGACGAGGGGGTCATAGCCCACGTAGCGGTCGATATGGTGTATCGTCTTCGAGCCGAACACCAGGGCGCCGAAGCCTTTTTGGCCGCGGCGCAGGCCCCGGTAGGTGCCGACGCGGCCGTCCGCCCAGAGACCGACCACCTCATCGGTGTCGGCCGTATGGATCCGCCGGACCGACTGGCAGCCGGGCCCCATGATGGTGAACAGGGTTTCGACGCCGTGGACGCCGTACCAGTACAGGTCGGGCATGACCGTTTCGATGGCGCAGGGTCCGTAGGCGACACAGCCGATCACCTCGCCCACCTGGGCGTTGCGGCGCATGCCGTAGGTTTCCGGATTGTAACGCAGGGAGGAGCTGGACCAGCAGGGAACGCCGTGTTCCTTGGCCAGGCGGAAGATTTCCAGCACGTCGGCGAGGTCGCCGGCCATGGGCTTATCGATGAAGACCGGCTTTTTCGCCTGGAGGACCGGCCGGATCTGCCCGAGATGGGGCCGTCCCTCCACGCTTTCCAGCAGGACGCCGTCGACCTTGCCGCAGAGCTGCTCGATGCTGTCGACGATTTCGAGGCCGAATTGCTCGCGGAGCTGTTTGGTGTATTGTTCCACCCGGCTGGAGGAGGGGGCGAAATCGGGCGAGCCGCCGGGAAACCCGGCCACGATCCGGCAGGGATAGTTTCTCTCCGGATCGTTGATCTGCTTGGTGAAGGCGATCACGTGCGAGGTGTCCAGGCCGATCATGCCCAGCCGGATGGGCGCCTGGGGGGGCTGTTGGCCCGCCAGGGGGGCCGTAGCGGCCAGAACCAGAATCCCAAGGAATGCCATTTGATATCTCATCGGTTATCTCCTTGATTGAAGTAAACGGATCAACTCGGAAAAAGTTGGTAAGGAACGGCTCCGCGAATCCGGCGAAATGTTTTCGCCTCCGCCTTTCTTTCGCCGCCCCCCGCCCTAACGGGCTTTCCCATGAGGGCGGCGAAAGCGGACTACGGCGAAAACAATACCACCGAGATACATCAGGTGCTTTAAATAACATAAGTCTCTACTAACAAAACACATATGAGTCAGCAGCACGATCCTGCCATTAACTTTTTCCGAGAAGAACCAAGTAAACTATACAAATCCGAATGCTCACTGCATGTTGGATCCCGCGATCCGGGGTTCGGCCCGTTCGCCCGCCGCGATCGCGGATGTTCAGCCGCCGATCTGCATGAGGACCCAGGCCAGGCCGATCAGGATGAACACGACGGCCCAGGCCAGCAGAAAGCCGAAGAAATCCTCGCGGTATCGCTGGAAGAATCCCTGCCAGCGTTCGGCCCGCCGCCAGCCGGGCAGGTCCAAAAAGAACAGGTCCTTGCCGTGTTCCCGCGCCAGCGGTTTCTCCTGGCCGGGGGCGACCTTGGCGTCGGAGAGGCGGTTCATGTTGTCGAAGAAGACGCGGATTTTTTTGACCGGTTCCCGCCGGGTCAGCAGGCTGACGACGATCAGGGCGGCGAATCCGGCGAGAATCGCCCAGCCGAAGGGCTCGGGCTCCCACTTGTACACG
Organism: Sedimentisphaerales bacterium; assembly: GCA_016930855.1. Taxonomy (GTDB): domain Bacteria; phylum Planctomycetota; class Phycisphaerae; order Sedimentisphaerales; family SM23-30; genus JAFGFX01. Next base: position 2,065 of record JAFGFX010000055.1, read on the forward strand.
ATTTTCAGACCGCCTTGGTGAAGATAATTGAGCGTGTAATACAGTCCGAAGGAGACGACGACCGACGCCAGGGCGCCGTAGCGATTGGCCCGTTTCCAGAGGATGCCGCCCAGCATCATGATCCCCATGAAGGCGGCAATGGTTTCAGTGAAGAGGAATCCCTGCAAGACGTTCTTGACGCTCAAGGCGAACAGCACTCCCAGGATGGTCAATCCGAAGCCCGAGCATCGTCCCACCCAGAGCAGTTGCTTGTCGGAGGCCTGGGGGTGGATGTAGTGCCGGTAGAAGTTGCGGGTGAACAGGGCGCCGGTATTGACCATGAAGTTGGAACAGGACGACATGTTGGCGGCCAGCACGCAGGCGATCATCAGGCCGGTCAGGCCCGGCCAGAGCAGTTCCCGGCTGGCGTACCCGAAGGCGTGCTCCGGATCGGTGATCGATTCGCCCTTTTGGATGATCAGGGCGGCGACGATCAATCCGGTAAAGGCCCAGCCGACGGTGCAAATGCGTTTGACCAGCGCCCCGTAGGTCTGGCCGATCCGCCCGGCCCGCTCGGTGTTGCCGGTGGCGCACATGGTCAGCATGTGGGGCTGGGCGGTGATGCCGATGATCCCGTTTAGGGCCAGCATGGCGATGGTAAAGGCGCCCATGCCGCTTTCTTTGCTGAGCAGGTCGAAGAACTCCTGGGGCAGGCTTTGGCGCATGCCGCCAAATCCGCCCACCTCGTACAGGCCGGAAGGGATCAGCATGATCGACAGGAGGATGATCATCAGGCCCTGGATGAAATCGGCGTAGGCCGAGGCGATCAGGCCCCCGAAGAAGCTGTAGAGGATAAAGGCCACGCTCATCCCCACGACCACGGCTTTCGGGGAGATGGCGTAGTTGGTGGCCACCGAAACCATCTTGGCGGCCCCCTGGAGCATGACGCCCTGGGCGAAGACGAAAAAGGAGATGGCGAAGACGGTATAGAAGCCGGCCATCCAGCGGCCGTAGCGGTCCTCGATCATCTCGCCGATGGTGGTCCGTTCGCTGCGGCGGTACCACGGCGCAAGCAGCCAGTAAAACGGGGTGATCAGCATGTTCTTCCACTGGTACCAGATGGTGGAAAAGCCGCTCTGGAAGGTGGCGCCGGCCTGGGCGACGAAGTTTTCCGCGTGGGTTCCGGTCCCGAAGGCCTGGCCCATCATGATCCACCAGCGGAATTTCCGCTCGCCGCGAAAGTAGCTGTCGCTGCTCTTGATGCGTCTCGAGAGCCACAGGCCGAACGCGGTAATGCCGACGAAATATCCCGCCAGGACCACGATGTCCAGCCAGTGGAATCCATTCATGAGGATTCTCCTCTAGTTGTTCGGGCTCTTGCTCCCGCGGCGTCCGCCGCCGGCGGATCAAACGTCCAGGCCCTCGCCGGCAGCATGAATCGATGGGTCCTTGAGATCCAGCGCCCCAGCAGAGTGTCTTCGTTGCCCTATGTCGTCGTCTTCAGCGAGAACCTGCCCGCCTGTTCGTCATAGCACAGCGTCGTGGACCGGCCCAGGGACTCGGGCCGCACGCCGAGCAGCCCCAGCGGTTGATAAAAGCCCATGGCCAGCATCTCGGCCCGGTCGGCCAGCCGCAGCGATGCCAGGTGATTCATGCAGGCAAGCATCAGGGACGACGACCCGGCGAGGTAGCCGGTCTGGGGATTGTACAGCCGGCCGTTTTCCTCCAGGACGGCCTCGCTGGCGAACAGGGAATAACGCCCCGGAGCCAAGCCGGCCGCGGCGGAGGCGTCGCTGATCACGATGGTGCGGCCGACGCCCTTGGCCCGCAGGAAGGTCTGGATGACCGCCGGCGGCAGGTGGTGGCCGTCGGTGATCATGGTGATGGTGAAATCGTCGTCGGCCAGGCCCGCCCAAATGGGATTCCGGTGGCGGTCCAGGCAGGCCGGCACCCCGTTGCCCAGATGCGTCAGGACGGTGGCCCCGGCCTGATGCAGGCGTTTGAGATCGTCCGGCCCGGCCAGGTGATGGCCCAGCGCGACCACGATCCCCTGCTCGACGGCATGGCGGGCGACCCGGTCGGCACCGGGCATGTCGGCGGCCAGCGTGAGCATCCGGACCGTGCCCTGGGCCCAGTCCAGCAGGCGTTTGAGATCGTCTAGGTCCGGCGGTCGGATATGGGCCGGATCGTGGGCCCCGTGGGCGCCGGGATCGGGATTCAGAAACGGTCCTTCCAGATGGATGCCGAGCAGGATATCCCGCCAGCGTGGTGAGCGGACGGCATCGGCCAGGATGGGCAGGTTCTTTCGGTACATCCGCTGGGGGCCGGTGATCACCGTGGGCAGCAAGGCCGCGGTCCCGGCGGCGACGATATTCTCGCAGGCCGAGTGCAACGACTCTTCGGTCAGGTCGTCGCCGGTGAAATCGACGCCCTGGTAGCCGTTTACCTGCAGGTCCACGAAGCCGGGTATGTTCAGGTTGTCGGATGTCATGAGAAATTATCCTGTCAGCAGGGAGGCCGCGAAGGTGTCCAGGAATATGGCGGCGTCCGGATGCGTTTGCAGGATCGAGGCGGGACAGGCATTGGTCACGGGTCCCTCCAGGGCGTCTTTGACGGCTTGCGCCTTGCGCTCGTCGGGGACGGTCACGATAATATGCCTGCTTTTGAGGATCTGTCGGATGCCCATGGAGATCGCCTGTGTGGGCACCTCCTCCAGGCTGCCGAACCAGCCCTCGCCGAGCTGCTGCCTGCGGCAGGCCTCGTCCAGGTCCACCACGAGATAGGCGTCCTCCGTCTCGAAATCGGCCGGGGGGTCGTTGAAGGCGAGATGGCCGTTCTCCCCGATGCCCACCAGGGCCAGGTCGATTGCGTGGTCCGCCAGGACGACGTTCAGCCGGCGGCATTCCGCGTACGGATCGGGGGCGTCGGCGTTGACGAAATGCACGGCCCGCAGGGGCGCCACCTTCTCCACGAACTGCTCCCGGAGATAGCGGCGGAAGCTGGCCGGGTGCTTCGCGTCCAGGCCGATGTATTCGTCCAGGTGGAACATGGCCACCTTCGACCAGTCGAGCGATTCGGCCCGGACCAGGTCGGCCAGCATGGCGAACTGGCTGGCGCCGGTGGCCAGGATCAGGTTGGCGCTGTCCTGCCGGGCGATGGTCCGCTGGAGAATCTGGATCGCCTTCGCCGCGGCCGCCGCCGCCATCTGGGTGGGGGTGGGATGGATCGAGATCTTCATCGTTTTCTCCCATACTCGTTGGATGGCAGGTTCCCGGCGGCCGGCGGCCGCCCGAGCAGATCCAGCAGCTCCGCGTGAAGGAAGCCATTGCTGGCGGCCAGCTCATCGAAGAACCGCTCGTCGCCGCCTCCAAAATCGCTGACGGTTCCGCCCGCCTCCTCCACGATCAGCATCCCCGCGACCGCGTCATAGGCCTGGAGCTTCCGCTGCCAGTATCCATCCAGCCGGCCGTCGGCCACGTAGCACAGATGCAGGGCGGCGGAGCCCAGGATCCGCACCGTCTGGATGCGGCCCTTCACGGCGGCAAAGGCGGCCAGGTTGTCATCCGGCGGGCCGAATCCCCGGCATCCCAGATGGGTCGCCAGCACGGCCTCTGACAGCCGGGCGCAGCTGGATACGGCGATGGGCGCATCGTTGCACAGGGCACCCTGGCCCTTCTCGGCCTCGAACAGCTCGTTCAGGGCCGGCAGGTAAACCATGCCCAAGTATCTCTGACCCTGGCGTTCCACGCCGACCGAGACGGCGAAGAACGGCTGGCCGTGCACGAAGGAGGTCGTCCCGTCGATGGGATCGATCAGCCAGCGGCAGGATTGGCCGGCCTGCTCGCCGGATTCCTCGGCGACGATGGCGTGGCCGGGGTACCGCTGCTTGATCTGGGCGATCAGGTACGCTTCGACGGCGCGATCGGCCTGCGTGACCAGCTGCGTTTCGCTTTTCCGTTCGATGTCCATCCGGCCGATCCGGCCCTGGTACTCCAGCGCCATGTGCCCGGCATGGCGGATGATCTCACGCAGAAACCGTCTCACTCCAGACCATTCTCCCTGTTGTTCGACAACATCCCATTCGCCCAGCGTCCGCGGGATCCCGAGGGGATCATACCCGCTTTGCCAGCGGATGGCAACCGATAGAATCTGGGCGCACATTTCTCATGCCGATGTCGTCGCTCCGGCGGCGCTGCCGGCCTGTTTGTTTATATCCGGGAGGACTCGTCCAGCGTTGTCACCTTGACGTTGCGATACCAGACGGGATGGCCGTGGTCCTGGAAGCCGATGAATCCCGCCCGGGGGAAGTCCTTGATCGGACGGTTGAACTTGTTGGGGCTGTCGTCCTGGGGATTCTTGTGCGGCTCGGTCCATTCATCCAGGTTCATCTCGATGATCGGTTCGCCGTTCATGACGACGTTCAGCCGGCTGCCGCGGGCGGTGACGATCAACTGATTCCATTCGCCGGACTTCCTGGCGGCGTTCGTGCTCGGCGCCAGGCAGTCGTAGATCGCCCCGCAGTCGTGCTTGCCCGGCGCGTCCGTGCCGTGGGAATCGTAAATCTGGATCTCCAGGCCCGTCTGCACGCAGTCGTCCGGATCGCCCGTGCGGATAAAGACGCCGCTGTTGGTCTTCTCGGCGACCTTGAACTCGAGCGACAGGACGAAATCCCCGTAGGGCTGGTTCGTCCAGATGTCGCCGCCGCCCTGTCGGGCGAGCACGCCGTCGGTCACCGTCCAGGCCCCCGGCGGACAGTGGAAATTCAATAGATCGTCCGTAATCAAGGTCTGCGTGCCCGCCGGATTCATCGTCGTGCAGGACGATAGCATCATTGCCAGTGCCGCCAGAACGATGGCCGGCAGAATCGACTTGTTGGTCATGGAAATTCTCCTGTAGCAGAAAACAAAATGGCTGCGGATTTTCACCCGTATCTGTTGGTCATTCCAGATGAACATCAGAGACGAAACCGCTGCGTATCCTCGCCCGGAGGCGCTATCGGTCCCGGCCCACCTGCTTACAGGCTCCAGCCTTTGCGGTATTCGCGATGCAGATACTCGTTGGCCTCCGGCAGGTTGGTGATCCGGAACGCCTCGGGATCCCACTGCAGTTTCATCCGCACGACCTTCTCTTTCAGGGACCGCCGCAGGGCGATATTGCCCAGCAGGACGGCCTCGGCCAGCGGTCCGGCCCAGTCGAAGTTCGAGCCGGCCGGCTTATCGCCCTTGCAGGCCGCGATCCATTCGGCGTGATGGCCCGGCGAGCGGGGGATCGACGGGTCCGGCGGCTTGAACTCGCGGCGTTTCGCCTCGGGTATGATGGTGGTGCCCAGCATTAGCCCCTCGTCGCCGACATAGAGGGTGCCGTTGTCGCCGATACTGCGCCCATCCTCCAGCTCGTCCGGCCGGTTCGGCCGCATGCCGCCGTCGTACCAGGTCAGCTTGACCGGCGGCAGGTCCCCGCGGGCGGGAAAATCGTAATGCACCATGGAGGCCGCCGGATAGGTTTCGTTGTTGACCAACGTCGAGGTCGCCTCCACGCTGGTCGGGGCCCCCAGTTTCAGTGCCCTAAATACCGGGTCCAGGGCGTGACAGCCGATATCGCCCAGCGCCCCGGTGCCGAAATCCCACCAGCCGCGCCATTTGAAGGGGGCATACGCCGGATGATAGGGCCGCTCGGGCGCCGGGCCCAGCCAGAGGTCCCAGTCCAGCGTATCCGGCACGGCGGGCGTATCGCCGGGTCGATCCACGCCCTGGGGCCAGTAGGTGTTTAACAGTCCCTGCATGGGCCGATCCGTCCAGACGTGCACCCGGCGGACCTTGCCGATGGCGCCGGCCCCGATGAATTCGCTGATCCGGCGGGTCTCTTCCGAGGCCTGGCCCTGGTTGCCCATCTGGGTGGCCACCTGGTGCTCGCGGGCCGCCTCGGCGAGCTTGCGGGCCTCGTAGACCGAGTGGGTCAGCGGTTTTTCGCAGTAGACGTGCTTGCCCCGCTTGATGGCCGCCATGGCGGCGACGGCGTGGATGTGGTCGGGCGTGGCCACGATCACGGCGTCGATGTTCTTGTCCTCCTTGTCGAGCATCTCGCGGAAGTCCTTGTACTTCTTGGCCTTGTCGAAGCGTTTGAAGGAGCCGGCGGCGTTTCGCCAGTCCACGTCGCACAGGGCCACGATCTCCTCCTGGCTGACGGCCTCGATGTCGCCCGAGGCGCGGCCGCCGGCCCCGATCGAGGCGATCCGGAGTTTTTCGCTGGGCGGGGTCTGGCCCGGTCCGCCCAGCACGTGGCGGGGCACGATCGTGAAGGCCGCCGTGGTCGCGGCCGCCGATCCCATGAATTGCCGACGTGAGATGTTGTTCTTGTTCACGGTATTCTCCTCTATGATGTTGTGGTGCCGATGGAACTGGCGTATCCCGCCTATGGCGCCGCCGATCGGCGCGCGGGTTTGAGGTCCATTTATTTAGGTTTAGCCGATAGGGCTTACAGTTGCCAGCCCTTGCGGTATTGGCGGCGGATGTACTGGTTGGCCTCCGGCAGGTTGGTGACGTTCATGTTCGGACCGTCGTATTCCAGCAGCAGGCCCTTTTCGTAGAGCACCTTCTCCATGCGCAGGGCGATGTTGCCCAGCAGGACGGACTCCGTCAGGGGGCCGGCCCAGTCGAAATTCGAGCCGGCCGGCGGGCCGCCCTTGCAGGCGATCAACCATTCGGCGTGGTGGCCGGGCGAGCGGTCAAGCGTTCGGGGGGGCTTGGGGGTTTCTTGAAGTTTCGTTTCGGGGATGACCCGGTGTCCGAGCATCTTTCCCTTGTCGCCGATGAACAGGTTGTCGTCGGCGTCGCCCAACCGCCGGTTCGGTTCCAGCTCCGGCGGCCGCGGGGGCATCAGGCCGCCGTCGTACCAGCTCAGCGCCACCGACGGGGTGTCCTGGCGGGCCGGAAACTCATAGCGCACCACCGAGGCCAGCGGCGCCGTTTCATCATTAACACCGCTGGAGCAGGCCTCCACGCGGGCAGGGTACCCCAGTTTCAGCGCCCTAAAGACCGGGTCGAGCTGGTGACAGCCGATGTCCCCCAACACGCCGGTGCCAAAATCCCACCAGCCCCGCCAGGAAAACGGCAGGTAGCAGGGATGATAGGGCCGCTCGGGCGCCGGGCCCAGCCACAGATCCCAGTCGAGGGTGTCCGGCACCGGTGGGGTATCCTTCGGCCGGTCGATCCCCCGCGGGCTGATGTAGCGGTTGGACCAGGAATGGACCTGGCTCACCTTGCCGATGGCGCCGGACCAGATGTATTCGCACACCAGCCGGGTGGCCTCGGACGCCTGGCCCTGGTTGCCCAGCTGGGTGGCGACGCGGGCCCGGCGGGCGGCCAGCGTGATCTGGCGGGCCTCCCAGATATCGTGGGTCAGCGGTTTTTCGCAGTAGACGTGCTTGCCGTGTTGGATGGCGGCCATGGTGGCCACGGCATGGCAGTGATCCGGCGTGGCGACGATCACGGCATCGATCGTCTTTTCCTCTTTGTCCAGCATGGCGCGGAAGTCGCGGTATTTTGTGGCCTTGGGGTATTTCTCGAAGGTGGCGGCGGCATGCCGCCAGTCGACGTCGCAGAGGGCCACGATATTTTGGCTTTCAACTTCGGCCAAGTCGCCCGCGCCGCGGCCGCCCACGCCGATCCCGGCGATGTTCAGTTTCTCGCTGGGCGGCGTGTTGCCCGGCCCGCCCAAGACGTGTCGGGGGACGATGGTAAAGGCCGCCGCGGCCGCCGTGGCCGCTGTCGTACCGGCCAGAAAGGCCCGCCGCGTGGGTTTCTCTTGGCGAGAGGCAGAGGATTCGGGACGAGTTTGCATGGCAGTACCCCTTTCGCATTCGTTGACCCGTCGTTTCGGCGTCTTTAAGATGCCTGACAACGTGAGGGCAATTGGCCAATACGGACCATTGGCCGTTTGGGCTGCTCATCGTGTCGAGATCCGCAGGTCCCTTACGCGATTCAGGATCAGCGCGCTAAGGCCACGTTTGCCGGATTGCTCATTGGGCCGGGATCCGCACGTTGCTACACCCTGAAACCGTCGCGGTATTTCTTGTTGATCAGGATGTCGGCCTCCGGTTCGTTGACGGCCTTCATGTGGGCGGCGTCCCAGCGGATCCTCCGCTGGAGGCGGACGGCCAGGTTGCCCACCAGCAGGGCCTCGGTGAACGGGGCGGAATACTCGAAGCCGGCCTTGGCCATCTTCGGGTCGTTGGCCTTGCAGGCATCGATCCATTCGGCGTGGTGGCCGACCGAGCGTTCCAGCATCTGCTGGGGTTTCGGCGTGGCCTTGCGCAGGGATTCCGGCTTGATCACGGGCGTGCCGGCGTGGCTACCGCAGAGGATGCCGCCCTTGGACCCGACGAAGTAGATCCCGTTGTCGCGGAACTTGAGGCCTTCCATCTCCGGCGGCTCCTTGGGCAGCTTGCCGCCGTCGTACCAGGTCATCTTGACCGGCGGCAGATTGCCCCGGGCGGGGAAGTAATAGTGGATGATCGACCATTCCGGGAAGGTCTCGTTGTTGACCTTGCTGGTTTCCGCCGCCACCGCCTCCGGGGCGCCCAGGTCCAGGCAGAAGAACGCCGGATCGGCGTTGTGCACCGCCATGTCGCCCATCGCCCCGCAGCCGTAGTCCAGCCAGCCGCGCCATTTGAACGGCACGTACGCCGAGTTGTAGGGCCGGTAGGGGGCCGGTCCCAGCCACAGATCCCAATCCAGGTTGTCCGGCACGGCGGGCGTATCGCTGGGTCGATCCACGCCCTGGGGCCACCATCCCTTGGCCCGGTCCGACCAGACGTGCACCTCACGGACCTCGCCGATGGCGCCGCTCTTGATGTATTCATAGGTCAGCCGCAGTCCCTCGCCGGCGTGGCCCTGGTTGCCCATCTGGGTGACCACCTGGTTGCGGCGGGCCGCGGCGAGCATCTGGCGGCACTCGTAGATGGTGTGGGCCATCGGCTTTTCCACGTAGACGTGTTTGCCCAGTTCCATCGCCATGATCGCCGCCGGGGCGTGGATATGGTCGGGTGTGGCGACCACCACCGCGTCGACGCCGCGTTCCCGTTCCAGCATCCGGCGGAAGTCGCTGTACACCTTGGCCTGGGGAAACGCCTTGAAGGTGTCGCCCGCCCGCCCGTGATCCACGTCGCAGAGGGCCACGATGTTTTGGCTCTTGACGTTGTTGATGTCGCCGGCGGCCTGCCCGCCGGCGCCCACGGCGGCGATATTCAGCTTGTCGCTGGGCGGCGTGTTGCCCGGCCCGCCGAGCACGTGCCGCGGCACGATGGTGAAGACCGCCGCCGAGGCGGCCGCGCCCCGCATGAAATCACGTCGGGAAATCTTGCCTTGTTTCATGGGATTCTCCTTTTTTGTCCCGGTCGCAGCGGCGCCGTCGATCCCGGCTCCCGAGGGTTATGTTGTACCGCTGCCGGATTTACGTGGTGAATCCCATTGTAAAGGCCGCCCCAGGTCTAATCAACGCCAAAAGCCCGCCTCAAATCATCCCGAAATCCTGTCTCGAATCAGCCCAAAATGCCCGATCAAATCAAGGCCCAAACGCCGGCAGAGATCAGCCGCCGCCAGGCGAATGTGTCCCGACAGGCCGCCCGGCGGGCAAACGGCAAAAACGGACCAGATAAAACATAAGTACTTATTTGATAGAATATTACAATCCATATCGCCGATAGAGCCATCTGGCCCCTTTGCCCCGGACATTTTGGGGCAAAATACCTCAAACCGCCCTGAGCAAACAGCCGAATCAGATAGGGCGAACTGCGGATATGCCGAAGGAACCTTATCGGATCCTGCTGGCGGCCAGAATGGGCAATATGTTCCTAAGTCTCGCTGGCATATTGACATATTGATCTGGTGATTTTGGCCGCCGCCGGTTATGATGAGGTTTCCCGGCGTTAAAATGACAAAAAAAAGTGTAACAATCGCGGTCTCGATGGACCTTACAGGTGTAAAACGGGATGTCGCTCGGTAAGCCACAAGAGTACGTAGAACTGGTAACGAAGGCCCAGGGTGGCGATATCGACAGTCTGGACCAGTTGGTTTTGCTGGTGCGAAATCCGCTGAAGTCCTATGTGTTTCGGCTGACGTTGCATGAGGACCTGACCCAGGACATAGTGCAGGAGACGTTGTTGGAGATGTTCAAGGTGCTGGGAAAATTGAACCGGGCGGACCGCCTTTGGCCCTGGTTGTGCAAGATAGCGCTGAACAAGGTCCATCGCCATTATCGCACGGAAAACCGCCGTAAAACGATACTGAAAGAGCGGATAGAGTATATCCCCATGTCCAGCCAGCAGGAGAAGGGACTCTCCGAATTGGTCGGCCAGGAGCTTCGGCAGGTGGTCCTGGAGGCGATGAGTCGGTTGAAATTGCGGCAGCGGGAGGTGCTGGCCCTGCGCTGCTACGAGAACCTGGAATATGCCGATATCGCCGAAGTCATGAAATGCACGGAGTTTAACGCCCGGGTGATGTTTTTCCGGGCCAAGAAGGCCCTCCAGAGACAGCTTTCGCGGAACGGATTCGGCAAGGGGGCCCTGCTGGGGGCCCTGGTGATCTTTGGCAAGCTGACCGCCCCGAGTCAGGCGTCCGCCCTGAAGCTCTCGGTGGCATCGGCCAGCCTGAAGGTCGGCGCCGCGGCCAGCGCCGTGGGCTTCGCCGGCTCCGCCGGTGGACTGACCACGATCGCGGCCACGGGGATCCTGACCCTGGGGACGGCCTTGATACTGCCGGCCCTGCCGGAATCCTGGCCCTTTGGACCGGACGCGGCGGCACCGACCACCCACGCCCAGGCGGATGCCGCCGCGTCCGCCTACGAACAGTACTGGTACTATTATCCCCAGTCGGTTCCCGGCCCGGTGATGTTGCGCTATTTGACCACGACCTCCGCCTCGGATAAGGATAAACCGTTCTGTCAGTGGATGCAGAACGACTACGGCAATTATTACTACGATCGGCCGAACCGGAGATTGCTGATTCGCAATTATCGCGTCTGGCGGCTCGACGGCCGGGTCTGGCGCCTGCCGACGGATTCACCGGAACTATGGAGCTTCCTGGACCAGGTGGAAGGGAGCCAAGAATCCTTGGCGCCGATTTCCTACGATGCCTCGGGCAGCGGCTTACTGGTCGCCCTGACCCGCGAGAAAGGGGCCGAGCCCGCCTACGAGCGGCTGCATCTGCCGCCCAATTTATTGGACGAGTTGTGGTTTCGGTACAACTGGCCCACGCCGGTCCGGGTCGAGGACCAGCGAAGCCTGCTGCATCAGCGGGGATGGTGCTGGATCGTGATTTCGGGACAGATTGCCGGTGAACCGGTTTCCGGAGTAGGGAGAATGCCCTTTGTCTACGATGCCTACAAGAGCCATCCGCCTTATTTGCAGTTGGCCATCTCCGACCGGTTGCAGATCGTGGACACCCCGGCGGCAGCGGCCATCCGGGATGCCGACGGGCAGGTGTTGGCGGCCTGCCCGTCGGAGAGTTTTTGGGCCGGATTCTGCCGGCCCTGGATGGGCCTGCATACCCTGGATCTGATCCGCCGGGATGCCGCCGCCCAGCGGATTGCCTTCCAAACCGTCATCCGGAACGGAGACGATGCCGGCCGGGTGAGTCTCCATCCGCCGCAGGGCCAAATCGACTATGAGATCGACATGACGAACGACTGGATCAATTCGATCACCTTCGAATTTGAGCGGGACGGTGGGGTGCGCCGGGGGGAACTGCATTTTGAATATCTGGGAGAGACAGATCCGGTCGGCGCCGGATATACCGAACCACAGATTCGCATTCCGGATGCGGATTCCCTCTGGGAGCGACCCGGTCTGATGTGGTTGGTATATCTGGCGGAGGGCAATGTCGCCCGGCGGGACGCGAACCCGCCGGCGGGTCGTTGATCGAACCATTCCGGTCATACCAATGGCGGCCGATGCGCCGCCGGCCGGGGAAAGACAAGCGACGGCGGCCGACAGGTTGCCGGGGGATAACAGCCGAAGGCAGAAAGGCTCGGCGTATTGAATCGGGTAGGGAGAAAAGCATTTTTTGGGATCGCGGTCTGGTGTCTGGCGACACCATTCCTCATCCTCGCCGTGGACAGCAAGGGGGTCGAAGGGATTGAACCGCCGATGCCGATTGCCCATTGGCGGTTGAACGAGTCCGACGGATCGGTGGCGGCCGACGCTACCGGTCTGGCGGACGGCGTTTTGGGGGGCAATCCCCGGTGGCAGCCGCACGGCGGACGGATCGGGGGCTGCCTGGAGTTCGACGGGACGGGCGATTACGTCGATTGCGGCGTCAACAACCTGTTCCAGATTACTGGTCCGATCACCGTGTGCGCCTGGGTGCGGGCCTGGGGTTTCAGTGGGGAGGGCCAGACGATTCTCGCCAAGGGCACGACCGCCTGGCAATTGGAGTGTTACAATCCGGCCGATCATGCCTGCCGCTGGATCTGCAACGGGCTGACCGGCCCCAACGGGGGCATCTTGCAGGCGACCCAATCCCTCGACGATGGCCAATGGCACCATGTCGCCGGCGTGTACGACGGGACGCATATGTACCTATACCTGGACGGTCAGCTCGATGCCTCCCAGGAGGCCGCCGGCTCGATCCAGACCAATAGCGCCCCGATCTGGATCGCTTCCAACTCCCTGGCGACCGATCGGGAATGGTTCGGCAGGATCGACGACGCCCGCATCTATGATTGCGCCCTGATGGCGGACCAGATCAAGCTGCTGGCGCATCGGACGATTCACGTGGACGGCGACGGCGGCGATGACGAACAGCATGACGGCAGCAGCCGGTCCGAGGCGTTCCGCACCATTCAAAAGGGCATCGACGTCAGCGCCGACGGCGATACGGTGCTGGTCTGGCCGGGGATCTACAGCACGATCGGCGAGGAAGTGATCATGTTCCACGGCAAGGCCATCACGGTCCGCAGCGCCGAGGACCCGGCCATCCTGGAGGCGTGGAACAATTATGTCGCCGTATTTCACTCGGCGGAGACCCGCCAGAGCGTCCTGGAGAACTTCGTCATCACCAACGCCATCGGGGGGATATTTTGTCTGGACGCCTCGCCGACCCTGCGCCACCTGACCGTGGTGAACAACGGCATCGGCCTGGAGGCCTGGGGTCCGTCGGTCCCCTTGGTTCGCAGCAGCATCTTCTGGAAGAACGTGTATGGGGACGTCTTCAATTTCTCCAGCCTGTGCGACGTGCAATACAGTTGCCTGGAGCGGGGACACGAAGGCCAGGGCAATCATTCCCTGGCGCCGGGTTTCGTCAACGACAGCAGCCCGAATCCCTATGCCCGCGATTATCACCTGCGTTCCCAGCGCGGCCGCTTTTTGCCCGAGGCGATGGGCGAGGATCAGGGCATTTGGATCCTCGACGACGTCTCGAGCGCCTGCCTGGACCAGGGCGATCCGGAGGTCCGCCCCGAGCGCGAACCGTCGCCGAACGGCGGCCGGGTGAATATGGGGGCCTACGGCAACACCCCCTATGCCAGTCGCAGCGACTGGACGCTGCCGGGCGACATCAACCAGGACGGCATCGTCAATCTGCCGGATTACGCTATTATGATCCGGCACTGGCTGGAATCCTTCGGGTGGTATGACTAGTACCGCCAGTCGTATGGGGACAAGGGACAAAGGGCGGTTCCCGGTCCTGGTCATTTCCCTTCCTGAGTCCGATCCGAATTCCATTCCCGCAATCGTTCCATTTATATTGTATCGTTATGCGCCGAATGGTTCGCGAACCGGGGCGGCGATCCGGACGTGCCGCGGTGGGATCATTGATATTCGGGCAGAACGCAGAGAAAAATCGTTTGGGCAGACGGGCAAATTGGGGCAGCCGGGGGGGGCAATTTGGCCGGCTGGGGTCCCGAACGATTTTTCTCGTCGCCGATCCACTGTCATATATCCAGTTACTTTGTGTTGCACTTGGAAGTTGAATCCGCTAAATGATTTTCTTGCCGGGCAGGTATCCGCCAGACGCTGGCAGGCGGGAACAATGATACGACTGGGACACATCGAGTTGGCCGAGCCGGTGATCCAGGCGCCGTTGAGCGGCTATTCGGACTGGGCCATGCGGCGAATCGCCCGGCGGTTTGGGGCGCCGCTAACCTTTTCCGGGTTGATGCTGGACCGGTCCGTCCTGCATCCGAGGGCCTGGCGGCAGGGGGTTTATTACCTGGACGCCGACGAAGCGCCGATCGGCGGGCAACTGCTGGGCAACGATCCGGAGACGATGGCCCGGGCGGCCCGGGTCATGCAGGAGAAGGGCTATGATCTGATCGACATCAATTTCGCCTGCCCGGCGCCCAAGGTGATTGCCCGCCGCCGGGGCGGATACCTCTTGCAGCAGCCCGCCCTCGCCGGCGAGATCGTCCGCCAGGTCCGCGGCGCCGTCTCGCTGCCGGTCACCCTGAAGCTGCGCAGTTCGTTCTATCAGGGCGACCAGGAAAAGGAGCACTTCTGGCGGATCTGCGAGCAGGCGGTCGCTGCCGGCGTCGAGGCCCTGATCGTCCACGGCCGCTCGGTGGAGCAGCGCTACCGCGATCCGGCCGACTGGCGGATCATCCGGCAGGTCAAGCGGCGCTTCGCCGACACGTTGGTGTTCGGCAGCGGTGATTTGCACACCGCCGAGGATGCCCTCGAACGGCGGCAAGACAGCGGCGCCGACGGCGTGATCATCGCCCGGGGGGCGATCGGCAATCCCTGGATCTTTCCGGAACTGCGGGCCCTGCTGGCCGGATCAGCCAAGCCGCCACCGCCCGAACCGGCGCAGGTCGGCCGCATCATGGAGGACCATTTCGACCTGGTGCTGCGGCTGCACGAACGGCGCAAGGTGATCGCCTATTTCCGCAAGTTCTGCGTAGGCTACTGCCGCCGCCACCCCCGCCGCCGGCGGGTGTTGCCGATCCTGCTGGCGGCCCGCACCGAGGATGAGCTCCGCGAGGCGATCCGGAAATGGTTTTACCAGGATTCCGACACGGCCGCCGACGACACGTGAACGCCGTCGTTTGAATTCGGCCAAGGGGATCGTCAAACCGGCGGGGAGGGCGGGAGTGCTTCGGTCGCCATTAATGAGATATTATCGATCTAAAAAAGATCGCATGGCGGCGATGTGATCGGCCGTCGTGCCGCAGCAGCCGCCCACGATGTTTGCCCCGGCCTCCAGCAACTGGCCCAGCTTCTCGGCCATCTCCCGCGGCGTGGCCTTGAAGACGGTTCGATCCTGCTCGATCACGGGCAGCCCGGCGTTCGGCTGCATCATCAGGTACTTGTCCGTGGCGCTACGGAATTCGCGGCACACCTCGATCATCTGCTCCATGCCCCCGCCGCAGTTGCTGCCCAGGATGTTGGCCTCTCCCAGCTCGCGGGCCACCTGCGCGCAGCTGACGCCCATCAGCGTGCGGTAATCCCCCCGCACGCCCTTCTCGAAGGTGAAGGTCACGATGACCGGCAGGTCGCAGACATCCTTCGCCGCCCGCAGGGCCGCGCGGGCCTCCTCCAGGGCCATCATGGTCTCGATGCAGATGACGTCGGCGCCGCCGGCGGCCAGGGCGGCGATCTGCTCGGCGAAGGCCTCGGTCACCTCCGTTTCGCGGGCCGGACCCAGCGGCTCCAGCAGCACGCCCGTGGGGCCGACCGAACCGGCGACGAAGTGATCGTCTCCGGCGGCGCGGCGGGCGATCTCGGCCGCCCGGCGGTTCAGTTCCGTGATCCGGTCGGCCAGGCCGTAGTGTTTTTGCTTGTAGCGGGTGCCGCCGAAGCTGTTGGTCTCGATCAGGTCGCTGCCGGCGGCGATGTAGTCGGCGCTAATCTGCTCGACCGCCTCCGGATGGTCCAGGTTCCAGCGCTCCGGATTGTCCCCGGGGGCCAGGCCCCGCTGCTGCAGGGCGGTTCCCATGGCGCCGTCCGAAAGTAATATGCGTCCCGCCTTCAGTGCTTCCAGGATGGAGTCCATGGCATATCCTCGTTTGTATCGTGTTATGGTTTCCAGGTGGCAGTTGCCGCCGTTCGGAGACCTTCTCAACCGTGCGGCCGGTCGTTCGGCTGTCCGGCCAGTTTACAGTATCGTAGGGTCCGCGATGGGCGTTTCCCAGAAAAATTTCAGCGGAAGCCCTTGGATTTGCCGGCGGGTATGGTACAGTAGCGCCCATCATGACGTATCTGACCGCCGTGATTCAAGTGAAAGAACCGGACCGGATGGAGGCCGCCTGCCGCCAGGCCGCCCAGGAGGGCGCCCAGATGCTGGAGCTGCGCCTGGACTATCTGGACGACCCGGACGTCGAGACCGTCCGGCGGGTGGTGCAGGCGGCCGGCCAGATTCTCCTGCCGCGGATCGCCACCTGTCGGGCGAACTGGGAAGGGGGACACTTCCCCCACAGCGAGTCGCAGCGCTGCGCGTGCATCGGCGCCGCCCTGGACGCCGGCGCCGAGTACGTGGATATCGAGCTGGCCGGCCTGGATCGGCCGGACAATCCCCTGGCCGAGCTGCTGGCCAAACACGCGGACCGCGTCATCCTGAGCAGTCACGATTTCGAGGGCAAACCCGCTAATATCCCCGAGCTTCAGGACGCCATCCGCCGTCGCTGTTGCGCCGTGGGCAAGATCGCCTACGCCGCCGCCGAGATCGCCGACGGCTTCGACGCCCTCGATGTCCTGGGCCGCTGCGGCGCGGGCGAGGCCTGGATCAGCCTGGCGATGGGCGAGGCGGGACTGATCAGCCGCGTGCTGGCCAAGAAGCTGGGGGCGTTTCTGTCCTTTGCCAGCCTGGCGGCCGGGGGCGAGTCCGCGCCGGGCCAGTGCACCGTTCGGCAGATGCGGGAGATCTATCGCTGGGACGCCCTCGATACCGATACGGCGGTCTGCGGCGTGCTGGGCAATCCCATCAGCCATTCGCTTAGCCCCGCGGTGCACAACGCCGCCTTTACCGAGGTGGGCTTCAACGGGGTGTATCTGCCGTTCCGGGTGGCCTCGCCCTGGAACAAGTTTAGGGGATTCCTCGACGGCCTGCGGCAACGGCGCTGGCTGGACGTGCGGGGCCTGAGCGTGACCATCCCGCACAAGCACAACGCCCTGCAATACATCCAGGAGAACGGCGGGATTCTGGAGCCGCTGGCGGGAAAGATCGGGGCGGTCAATACGCTGGTGTGGGATGCCGACGGCCGGATGTATGGCTACAACACCGATTACGCCGGCGCGCTGGATGCGATCACGCAGTCGCTGGGAATGGAACGCGGC
The DNA here is from genome assembly GCA_016930855.1 of Sedimentisphaerales bacterium. Taxonomy (GTDB): domain Bacteria; phylum Planctomycetota; class Phycisphaerae; order Sedimentisphaerales; family SM23-30; genus JAFGFX01. The sequence goes on from JAFGFX010000055.1 coordinate 19,307, forward strand.
GATTTGCGGGGGATGCCGGCGGCGATCATCGGCGCCGGCGGCGTGGGGCGGGCCCTGGCGGCGGGTCTGACGGACGTCGGCTGCAAGGTGACGATCTACAACCGTACGGTGGAGAAGGCCCAGAGTCTGGCCCAGGAGTTTGCCTGCGACTATGCGGGCCTGGACGAGCTGGGCCGCCTGGATGCCAAGCTGGTGGTCAATGCCACCCGGGTGGGCATGTACCCCCAGGTGGACGCCTCGCCGCTGCCCCGGCGGTGTCTGCGGCGGGAGCTGATCGTGTTCGACACGGTGTATAACCCGGCCCGGACGCTCCTGTTGCGCCAGGCCGCCGACGTGGGGGCCACCGTGGTGGACGGCGTGAGCATGTTCGTCAACCAGGCGGCCGGGCAGTTTTCCCTATTCTCTGGCCGGGAGGCGCCGCGGGCTATCATGCGGGCCGTTCTGGAGAAGCATCTGTTTTAAAACAACTCCCGGGGCCATTGAATACCTTTGGCAAAAGGCGATAGTAGTCTTGATGATGCCGCCGGTGTGGTTCGTTATGAAATAGCTTCCAGGCAATTAGAGGAGGACAGGTCATGCCTTTGGATCGACGAAGATTTCTACAGGGCTCCGTGGCTTCGGCGCTGGCGCTGCCGAGTGTCGTGCGGGGCCAGGGCCAGGCGACCTATCGCACCGCCCTGATCGGCTGCGGCTGGTGGGGCACGAACATCGTCCGCCAGGCGATCCAGTCGGGCGCATGCCGGGTTGTCGGTCTCTGCGACGTGGATCGCCGCCAGGTGGACCAGGCAGCCGGCGAGATCGAGAAACTCAACGGCGATCAGCCGCGCCGGTATAAGGACTATCGCGAGCTGCTGGAGAAGGAAAAGCCGCAGATCGCCATCGTCGCCACGCCGGACCACTGGCACCCGCTGATCACCATCGCCGCCTGCCGGGCCGGCGCGGATGTCTACGTCGAGAAGCCGATCTGCCATACGATCCAGGAGGGCCGGGCCATGGTCGATACGGCCCGGGCGACTGGCCGGGTCGTCCAGGTGGGCACCCACCGGCGGGTCTCGCCCCACAACGTCTCCGGCCGGGAGTTTCTCCGGTCGGGCAAGGCCGGCCGGATCGGGATGGTCCGCTGCTTCGTGCACTACGGCGGCGAACCGGAGGCGCCGGCGGCCAACGAGGAGCCGCCCGCGGAGCTGGACTGGGACCTGTGGTGCGGGCCGGCGCCCCTGCGGCCCTTCAACCGGAAGATCCACCCCAAGGGATTCCGCAATTTCCTGGACTACGGCAACGGGCAGATCGGCGACTGGGGCATTCACTGGCTGGACCAGGTGCTCTGGATCATGGAGGCGGCTTGGCCCAAGACGGTGTATTCGCACGGCGGTCGAGTCATCCAGGGCGAACCGGTGAACACCCCGCAGATGCAGACCAGCGACGGGCCCGACCACCAGGTGGCGGTGTATGAGTTCGACGAGTTCACCTGCACCTGGGAGCATCGCCGCTTCGCCGGCAACCAGGCGGAAAAGGGCGAGAACGTCGGCTGCTATTTCTACGGCACCCAGGGCACTTTCCACATGGGCTGGCAGCAGGGCTGGACGTTCTATCCCGCCGACGGCCGCAAGGCCGTCGTGCACGAGGAGCCGCAGCTGCACCTGCCGGATCAGCAGAACATCCAGGAGCTCTGGACCGATTTCCTGGACTGCGTCAAGAGCCGCCGCCGGTGCGTCTGCGATATCGAGATCGGCCACCGGTCCACCAGCCTGAGCCTGCTGGCGATGCTCTCGATGAAGATCGGCCGCAGCATCCGCTGGGATGGCCGCAGCGAAACGGTTGTCGACGATCCGGAGGCGAACCGGCACCTCCGCCGCGCGTATCGTTCGCCCTGGAAATACCCGGAGGCCTAACGGGGGAACTGTTCCGGTGTGTTGGTTGGCTGCGGCTAATCGTCTACGTCGGCTTCGTTGGGGAGAACGCGGATCTTTTCCCCCGGCTCCGGCAGCACCTCGTTGGCCGAGCCGCTGCGGAAGCCCTGCAAGTCCAGGCTGACGTAGGTGAATCCGAGTCCTTTGAAAAAGTCCACGATCCGGCGGCGGCGGTCCGGTTCTGTGAGCCGGGGGATCTGCTCGGCGGGCACCTCGATCCGCACCAGCGTGTCGTGGTGGCGGACCCGCAGTTCGGACAGGTCCATGCTTCGCAGGAATTCCTCGCCCTCTTCGATCTGCCGGAGCCGTTCGGGCGTGATAACCAGACCGTAGCTCATCCGGCTGGCCAGGCAGGGCTGGGCGGCCTGGTCCCACGTCGGCAGGTCCAAATACCGGCTTAACGCCCGGATGTCGTCCTTGGTCATGCCGGCGGCGGCCAGGGGGCTGTCCACCTGGAATTGGCTGGCCGCCCGCAGGCCCGGGCGAAAGTCTCCCAAATCGTCCCGGTTGGTCCCGCAGAGCACCGCGTCGTAGCCGCCCCGCCGGGCGAGATCGCGCAGCAGGCGGTACAACTGCGACTTGCAGTGGTAGCAGCGGTCGGCGGCATTCTGGCGATAGTCCGGATTGGCCAGTTCCGCCGGATGGACGATCTCCAGCGGGACGCCCATCCGCTCGGCAAGCTCGCGGGCCTGGCGGTATTGACTGGCGGGCAGGGACTCGCTTTGGCCGATGCAGGCCAGCACGTTGGCCCCGCCCAGGCAGTCGGCCGCCACCCTCAGCAGGCAGCAGCTGTCCACCCCGCCGGAATAGGCCACGATCACGCGGCGGTACTGCCGCAGGATGGCCCCCAGCCGTTCGTATTTGGCCCGTTGATCGGGCGTTAGCGATGGATGGTTATCGTGCTGGGTCATGGGATCAATCCGCAATCACGAAGATCGCCTCGTCGGCGAACAGGTTGGCCAGCCGGGTCACTTCGCGGCCGCTTTTGCTGGACAGCGGTATCCGCCGGACCAGCCGGGCGTGCAGCACCCGGCGGACGAAGTGCTCGAAGCCCGAGATCGACAGGTAATTCACGACCGATTCCTCGGGCTTGTCGAACCAGGTGTAGGGCAGGGCCGTGCAGGTGGGAACCTGACCCCGGAACATCAACTGCAGGCGGCTGCGCCAATAGGCGAAATTGGGGAAACTGACGATGGCCTGGCGGCCGATCCGCAGCATCTCCCGCAGAACGGTCTGGGGCTGATGGATCACCTGCAGGGTCTGGCCGAGCACCACGTAATCATAACTTTTGTCGGCGAAGACATCCAGGCTCGTGTCGAGGTTGTACTGGACCACATCGACCGCCCGCTCGACGCAGATCTGGATGTCCGTCTGTCCCAGCGTGATGCCCCGGCCCCGAATGTTCTTCTGCTCCCGGAGCAATTGGAGCAGTTCCCCGTCGCCGCAGCCCAGGTCCAGCACCGAGCTGTTCGGCTCGATGAGGTGCTCGATCTGGCGATAATCCACCCGCTCGCCGGAAAAGATGCTCCGGGTGGACCGGACCGTTTTTCCAGCCGGCGCATCGTGCGTCCGGTCCGGCGACTGCGCGGCGGCCGTCGCGGCGGCGCGGGATTCGCGTGGCAATTTCCGGTGGGTTTGATCGAGAAAGCCGCGCAGCAGCCGGCCCTGGACCTCCGTCTCCAGCAGAAAGGAATCGTGCCCGTAGGGACATTCGATGTTGCAGTAGGTCACGTCCTTTTCGGCGGCCAGCAGGGCGTTGACCATCTCCCGGCTCTGGCGCGGCGGAAAGAGCCAGTCCGAGCTGAAGCTGAGCACCAGAAAGCGGCTTTGCGTGCGGCGCAGGGCCTCGGTCAGGCCGCCGTACTGGCGGGCCAGATCGAAGTAATCCATCGCCTTGGAGAAGTACAGGTAGGTGTTGGCGTCGAAGCGGTCGACGAAGATGCTGCCCTGGTGGTCCAGGTAGGTCTCCACGCTGAATTCGTTCTCGAAGTCGTAGCGGTAATCACGGGCCCGCTGGAGGCGCCGGCCGAACTTCTGGTGCATGGCCTCCTCGGACAGGTACGTAATGTGTCCGATCATCCGGGCGATCACCAGGCCGGCGGCCGGCTGGTTGCCGGTGGCGTAGTAGGTGCCGCCCTGGAAATGTTCATCCCGCAGGATGGCGTTGCGTCCGACAGCGTTGAAGGCGATCCCCTGGGCGCTGAGCCGGGCGGTGGTGGCGATGGGCAGGACGGCGGCGACGCGCTGCGGGTAGCGGATCGCCCAGTCGAGCGCCTGCATGCCGCCCATGCTGCCGCCGGCCACGGCCAGCAGCCGTTCGATGCCCAGGTGATCGATCAGGTGGCGCTGTAGCTCGACCATGTCGCCGATGGTGATCATGGGAAAGCTCAGGCCGTAGGGCCGGCCGGTCTCGGCGTTGATGCTGCTGGGTCCGGTGGTCCCCATGCAGCCGCCCAGGCAGTTGGAGCAGATCACGAAATACCGATCCGTGTCGAATCCCTTGCCCGGTCCGACCAGCGTGTCCCACCAGCCGGGTTTGGGATCTGTCTCGCGGTGCCGGCCGGCCGCGTGGGCGTCGCCGGACAGGGCGTGCAAAAGCAGGATGGCGTTGTCGCGCCGCTCGTTCAGCTCGCCGTAGGTTTCATAGGCCACCTGGATCGGTCCCAGGGACCGGCCGCATTCCAGGGTGAGCTTTTGGCTGCCGGAAAAGAGGGTGACCTTCCGCGGGATTACCAGTCCCAGCGACGAATCCGCGTGCGGGGCCGATTCACCCGGCTGCAGCAGGTCGTCCTGGGGTCCGTTCGGGCCCGGGCAACCGCCGCATCCCTTCATTCGGTCTGCTTGATCCATGAAGTCCATTCACCTGTTGATAAAGGCCGCCTGCTGGCCGATTTCCCGTGCCGGAGCGGCCCCGGCGGGGATCGCAAGCGGCCGGTAAACATTCAATACATATCGAAACACTATATTATCGCAGGGCGACACCCAAATATCAACTTTTGTTTCGCCGGCCCGTTGCCGCGCTCGGCGCGGCCGGGCGATTGACTTTTCGCCTTTGCGGCACAATACTCTGGGTATGACGATCCCGCAGACAACCGACGAGCCCCGGACACTGCTGGCCATTCCGGTCTACAACGAACAGGAGCATCTCGACGCGGTCCTGGACGAGGTGCACAAATATATACGCAACGTCGTGGTCATCGATGACGGCAGCACCGACGACAGCCGGATGATCCTGGCCCGGCGCCGGGACGTGTGCGTTGTAAGCCACAAGAAAAACTGCGGTTACGGCCAAAGCATCATCCAGGCCTTCCGTTTCGCCCAGGACTGCGGCTTCGATTGGGTGATCACCATGGACTGCGATCTCCAGCATGAGCCCAGCCGCATCCCCCTGTTCCGCCAGGCGATCCGGCGCAACGATGCGGACATCATCAGCGGATCGCGCTACCTGGACAACCGGGATTCGCCGGAAAGTCCCCCGGCCGAACGCCGGCAGATCAACCAGATCATCACCGAGCGGATCAACCGGGTGCTGCACCTGGACCTTACCGACGCCTTCTGCGGTTTCAAGGCCTGCCGGGTGGATCAGGTCAGCCGGTTAACCCTGCGGGACAAGGGCTATGCCCTGCCGCTGGAGTTCTGGGTCCAGGTCGCCCATCATCGCCTGCGGGTGCGGGAGATCCCGGTCCGCCTGATCTATAACGATCCCAACCGGCATTTCGGCGGCGGCCTGGACGATCACGAGGTCCGCCTGCAGCATTATCTGGACGTCTTCAAGAATGCCCTCCGGCAGGTGGGCCTTGATCCCGGCGTCGTTTCCTGACCTGCTGGCTTGCCGATGAACCAACCACCGCCCCAGCCTCTGTTTCGCGTCCCCGGCCAATCCGGCCAGACGGCCTTCTGGCCGGCGGTGCGCCGAATGGAGCAGGCCATCCACCGCAATCAGCGGCTTTTCGCCGGTACCGAGTGTCGGATTCTGGGTGGTTCGCTGCGTTTCTGGCGGTCGCGTCTGCGCCGCTGGTTACGGGTGGAGCTGGACCGCTACGCCCGGTCCTTGTCACTGCCGCCGCCGTCACCGCCACCGGAAGGGCCGCAGGAGTTACTGATCGCCACCGGCCATCAGCCGGGATTTCATCACGGGGGGATCTTCGTCAAATACCTGCTGCTCGATGTGCTTACCAGGGGCCGCCAGGCCCTCGCGGTCAACCTGGTGGCGGATACCGATCTGCCCCGGGATACGGCGCTGCGTTTTGCCTGGCAGACTTGCGACGGCTGGCAGGCGGTTCGTCTGGAGACGCCCGGCCTGCGGATGGATTGCCCGATGGAGCAGCAGCCTCCGATCGACGCGGAAGCCTGGCGGCGCTTCGCCGCGTCCCTACGCCGCCAGGAGGGGCCCGGTCAACTGACGGATGCCCTGCGGCATCTGGCGGACCTTTTGGACGGGATCATCCCGCAGGTGGATCGGCCGGCCGATCTGTTCGTCGTTCTGAACCACCGGCTGGCCGAGCCGCTGGGCGTGCGCTGGTGGGATCTGCCCGTCTCCCGCCTGGCCGAGTCCGAGGCGTTTGGGGCGTTTGCGCTCGATCTGCTGCTGCGCAGTAGCGCCGTCCACGACGGCTACAACCAGGTGCTCGCCGGGTATCGACGCCGCCATCGTATCCGCTCGGCCCGCCAGCCCCTGGCCGATCTGGGAGAGGCACGCCAGGATATCATCTACCGCGAAATGCCCTTCTGGATCCTGCGAGACCGGCAGGGCCGCCGGCCCTTGTTCGTGCACGACGACAACGAGCAATTGATCCTGTTCGACGGCCGGCGGGAGCTTACCCGCCTGCCGCGCCGGGAACTGACCGAACCGGCCGGGCGGGAAGATGCGGCTGGGCCGGAAGGAGCGGTCGGTTTGGTCGAGCTGCTGCGCCGCCGTTTGGCGGATAGCGGGGTAGTCCTGCGGCCGCGGGCCGTGACGCTGACCGCCTTCGCCCGGCTGTTTCTGGCCGATTACTTCGTGCACGGCATCGGGGCGGCGCGATACGATCAGGTTACGGACGATGTTATCCGCCGCGTGTATCGTCTCGAGCCGCCGGCCTTCGCTGTAGCTACCGCGACGGTCCATCTGCCGTATGCGCCGCCGACGGACCCGGTTCAGTTCCGCCACGCGTGGGACCAGGCCCGCCGGCACCGCCGCGACCTGTACTACAATCCCCACCGTCATATAACTGAACCGGCCGGGGACCCGCCCGAGCCGCGCCGCAGCAACATCTGGCGGGAACTGCTGGACCGGCGGGCCGAATGGATACGGCGCAGCGAATTGCTGCGCCGCCAGGGCGGCCGGCGGCAGTTACGCCGGGAGGCGTTCGAGGCCCTGCATGCCGTCCGGGACGAGATGGCGGCCGAGATCCCGCAGCTCATCCGCCGCAGCGAGCGAAATATCGAGATCGCCCGGGATCGCTGCCGGATGGCGGCGATTGCCGGCGACCGGGAATATTTCTTCGGCCTGATCCCGCCGGACGCCTGGCGGCGGATCCTCGAGCGGATCGCCCGCTCGGCGGAATCGGACAATCCTGCCTGAACGTGCGTCCGGCCGGGCACCGGCGGCGCGTCAAAAAAATAGTTTCCCCCGCCGCCGTTTGGGTTTATGATAGACCACCTGCATCGAACAGGGCGAGACCAATAGGTGACAAACCCCCATGGTAGTCAGGAGGAAATCATGAAACATTATCGCTATTGCCTGGTTGTGCTGCTGGGATTGCTGGTATCGGGTCTGGCGGTTGCCCAGGAGTATCCTCGACCCCTGGCGCAGCTGGAGCTGAACCAGGACGACGTGATGGTGTTCTTGGGCGACAGCATCACGCATCAGTGCCTGTACACCCAGTACCTGGAGGACTATTTTTACACCCGCTATCCGCAGCGCCGCATCCGGTTTCACAACGCCGGCGTCGGCGGCGACGTGGCGGCCGACGCCCTGGTCCGCTTCGCCGAGGACGTTGCCTCGTTCAAGCCCAAGTATGTCAGCGTCCTGCTCGGCATGAACGACGGCCGCTATCGCCATTTCGATCCGGAGGTGTTCCAGATGTACGAAAGGGACATGACCAACCTGATCGAGCAGATCGCCGCCTGCGGGGCCAAGGCGATTCTCATCGGCCCGACCATGTTTGATATGCGGGCCCGGCGGATACGGGCCCGCGCCGCCGGCCAGGATGAGGAGTCCCTCAGGCAATTCCTGTACTACAACGACGTCCTGGCCTTCTACGGCGCCTACCTGCGGGAGCAGGCCTTCAGCCGGGGATTGGGCTTCGTGGACATGTACAGCCCCCTGAACAATATCACCCTGGCCCAGCGAAAAAGCGACCCGCAGTTCACCCTGATTGCAGACGCGGTCCATCCGGGCGGGCCCGGCCAGCTAGTCATGGCCTATGCCCTGCTGGACATGATGGACGTCTCGCGCCAGGTCAGTCGGATCGATATCTATCGGGACGAATGGGGCGAATGGCAGACCGAAAGCGACGGCGGCGCGCTGCTCGAGCCGCAGCGGGAAAGCGAAACCAGCGGCCGGTTTACCTTCATTCCGGAAGGATTACCCTGGGTGGTGCCGGATGAAGCCCAGGCGGGCTATGACCTCGTCCAGGCCGGCAACAATCTGAGCCGCGAGGTCCTGCGGATCAGCGGCATCCAGCCGGGCCGCTACGAGATCGCCATCAATCAGCAGGTGATCGGCCGTTACACCGACAGGGAACTGGCCGCCGGCATCGAGCTGCAAGGCAACAAGCTTACCCCGCAATATCAGCAGGCCCTCAAGGTCGCCCTGTTGAACAAGGAGCGCAACGACAAGGCCGTCCGGCCCCTGCGCAACCTCTGGGGGCAGATGAAGGGCAAGATCCATAGCGGCCTGGCCAAGGATAAGCCCGAGGAATTCACCGCCTGGCAGACGGAGTTTCGCCAAAAGGTCGCCGACCTGCAGGCCCAGGCCGGTCAATACGAGGACCGGATCTACCAGATCAACAAACCCCAGACGCTGGAATACGTCATTCACCGGGTGGATTGAGGCCGAATCCCGCCACCCTTACTACGCAGGTTTTTCGGGCGGTGCGAAACGCGAGGCGCGGTTCAGCTTAGCGGTTCCTTCACGACGGTCGTCTCTCGGCCGTGGCGGATGGCCTCGATGTTGGCCCGGGCGGCCTGGACGGCCTCGGCCCCCGGCAAGATGGCAAAGTCCAGCTGGAACGACCGGCTCTGGCGGGCTTGCAGGATGGGCACGCGGCCGCTGGCCCGTTCCTGCCGCCGATTGCGGGGAAATCCCGTCGCCGGCTCCAGGCCGGTCACGTAGCCGTCCGGGCGGGCCGCCGGATTCTTCCACAGGGTGAAATAGGGCAACTGCTCGACGTTGTAGCCCAGCGACGCGCCCCGGTCGCCGGCGGCGTTTTGCAGCAGCACCATCGTGCGGTTTTCCCTGTCGGGCCACATCTCCAGGCAATAGACCTGCTCGGCCCATCCCGGCGTCGGGCCGCGATAGATGTCGTAGCGGGCCAGGTCCGCCGCGGCGTGTTCGCTGATGGGGGTGATCCTCTTGACCGGTCCGAGAAAGCGGGCCGATTCCTCCAGCAGCGGCGGCCCGAAATTGTTGTGATAGAGCAGGGCGAATTCCTGGCTGCTGCCGCCGCGGTTCGTGACGGTGTCGCGAACGCTGAAGGTCGATGAGCCGGCCTCGGTGACCAGCTCCGTCTCGATCTCCAGCTTCGGCCCGTGCAGGAAGGCCTCCTCCACCCGGCCGCGGACCGCCAGGCGGTAGGGCGGGGCGGTTTGGGCCTGGATCTCCACGATTGACGCCGGCTGATTGCCGATCCGCCCGTGCAGGGTCAGGTTCATCGTGTGTTTGGCGCCTTGATCGTCCACGAACTCGTCCGGGCCCGGCGCCCCGAAACTCTCCAGGCCGCAGCGGACCATCCATTCGCTGAATCCATAGAGCCATCCCAGGCCGTCGCGGCCGGCCAGGTTCACGAATTTCGGGTGGACCAGGCCGGTCAGGGGCGCGTCCCATCCCAGGCGGATGTCGGCCGTCTTGACGTCCTGGATGCTCATGCCCCGGGTGGGGACGATCCGAAAGCGCATCGTGCCGTTGTCCAGCTCGATCAGATCGATCCCCTCCTGGCAGCCGCCGTGCAGGACGGATTTGCGGATCGACCAGGCGTGGGGGCAGTCCGGCGCGATCTGGTCCCGCGTCCAAAGCAGCTCGGGCGCCCACAGGTTGTACCGGACGTCGGTGAGCACCTGGCGCGAGGCCGGAACCGCCGCCAGGGCACAGACAAGCAGGGCCGCCATCAGGAAAAAACACAAGCTAAGCATGGCAGGTCTCCGTCCGGATCGATCGGGTTGACGATCCGGCTGAACGTGTTTGGCCCACGGGTGACCCCCGCGGGATTCGTCTGTTTACTGATCGCCCTGATTGTAAGGGAAATCATCGTCCCGGCAAGTTATAATGGACGCCCCTGCGGCAGGAATGCCGGCCAGCGAAGGAAAGGAGTTTTCTGATGAAGACAATGCGGCATGTCTGGTGCGTTTGGATTGTGTGTCTATGGATATCGAGTTTTGCCGGGCTGGCGGCTCTGCCAGTCGCTCAGGCGGCCGAACCCATCCGGCTGCATCCGGACAATCCCCATTATTTCCTCTGGCGGGGCAAACCGGCGGTCCTGATTACCTCCGGCGAGCATTACGGCGCGGTGCTCAATCGCGATTTCGATTACCGCCGCTATCTGGAGACCCTGGAATCGTTCGGCTTTCGCCTGACGCGGACCTTCAGCGGTGCCTACTGCGAACCGCATGGCGCGTTCTCCATCGAGAACAACACGCTGGCCCCGGCCCCGGGCCGTCTAATATGCCCCTGGGCCCGCAGCGACCAGCCGGGCTACGCCAACGGCGGCAACAAGTTTGATCTGACCAAATGGGACCCGGAGTATTTCCAGCGACTGGGCGACTTTATCGGCGAGGCCGGCCGGCGGGGCGTGGTGGTGGAGCTGGTGTTGTTCTGCCCGTTTTACGAGGACGCCATGTGGGATCTGAGCCCCATGAACGCCCGCAACAACGTGAACGGCTTCAGCCAGGTCAAACGCGAGGAGGTCTATACCCTCCAGGACGCCAGACTCCAGCAGGTCCAGGACGAGCTTGTCCGCAAGATCGTCGAGGAACTCAAGTCGTACGACAACCTGTACTACGAGATCTGCAACGAGCCCTACTTCGCCGGCGTGAGCCTCGACTGGCAGCGGCACATCGCCGCCCTGATCGCCGCCACGGAAAAACGGCTGGGCGTCAAACACCTGATCGCCCAAAATATCGCCAACCAGGGCCAAAAAATTATCGATCCCCTGGCCGAGGTCTCGATCTTCAATTTCCACTACGCCAAGCCCCCGACGACCGTGGCGGACAACTACCATTGGAACCGGGCCATCGGCGACGATGAAACCGGCTTTGCCGGCAGCGGGGCCGATGCCTACCGCCGCGAGGGGTGGGATTTTCTCCTGGCCGGCGGGGCGGTCTACAGCAATCTGGACTATACCTTCACCGTCGGCCACGAGGACGGTTCCGCCCGGCCGAAGGCCCCCGGCAATACCGATCCGGCCCTGCACCGGCAGTTGCGAATCCTCAACGAGTTCATCGGCGGCCTGGATTTCATCCATATGCGGCCGGACGATTCGGTGATTCGAGCCGGCGTACCGGAAAAGGCTACCGCCCGCGCGCTGGTCCTGCCGGGCCGGGCCTATGCCCTGTATCTCAACGGTGGCAGCCAAGCCGAGTTACGGCTGGAGCTGCCGAAGGGCGATTATCGGGCCGAATGGGTCAACACCCGGACGGGCCGGATTGATAAAAGCCAGGACCTTAACCATGCCGGCGGCCTGGCGCTGCTGGCTTCGCCCGCCTATCAGCAGGACATTGCCCTGCGGATAGTCGCCCGGGATTAACCGGCCTTAATGGCCCTATCATGCCCTCGGCGTCCGGGCGTTGCTACCGGCGTAGGGGCAAAATGGGGCGGATTCAAGCCTTTTATTCCCCCAGGCAACACCTAAGGCAGAAAGGGAATCTATCTGCTTGAACCGTAGGGCAAATTAAGCTATTGTAGAGGGTTAAGGTAAAACTGATTTGAGGGATCATGCCAGGCTGACATAAACGTGTCGGCCTTTTTGGGTATATCTTGTACAGTGTTGACAGAATCAGATACGGGAGAAGGGAAATGAACCGATCCAAGACACCTTTTGGCTTCCATCCCTGCAAGCGGCTGCTGGGACTCATCCTGGTTATCGGCTTCGTGAGCTGTCCATTTGCGGCGGCCGAGGTCAAGAATGTGATCCTGATGATCGGGGACGGGATGGGATTCCAGCAGATCAAGGCCGCCTCGCTCTATGCCTACGGCAAGGAGGGCAAACTGTCATTCGAGCCCTATTATCGGGCGGAGATGACCACCCATTCGGCGAATTCCTACCGGTCCTCCAGCCACGCCACGGACTCGGCGGCCTCGGCGACGGCCATGGCCACCGGCCAGAAGGTCGATAACGGGGTCGTCAGCCAGCGGGACGACAAGCCGCTCAAAACCATCCTGGAGATATTCCAGGAGCACAACCGGGCCGTCGGCCTGGTCACCACCGTGCCCATCAGCCACGCCACGCCGGCATGCTTTGGGGCCCACGAATCCAGCCGCAACCATTATACCCAGATCGCCCATGACTATCTGACCGAGACCCGCCCGAACGTCCTGTTCGGGGCCTATTACGCCGACGGCCGGGGTCTAACGGCCGAAAAGGCCTGCCAGGCGGAGTACGTCGTTCTCCGGAGCCGCCGGGAACTCCAGCACCTGCTCGAGACGGCCAAGGAGCCGCCGGTCCAGGACCGGTCCATCGCGGGACTGTTCGCGCCGGAGGGGATGCCCTGGGAATACGATTACCATAATCCGCATACGAAACTTTTTGAGCCGGACGACTCTTCCAAGGAGGATGCCGTCAGCTACGATACCGCCCCCCACCTGTCGGAGATGACCGCGGCGGCCCTGGAACTGCTCCAGACGGATCCCGATGGATTCTTCCTGATGGTTGAGGGCGGCAAGATCGACTGGGCCGGTCATAACAACCTGATCGAACACAATATCTTCGAAACCCTGGAATTCGCCCGGGCCTTCCAGACCGCCCATAATTGGGCCAGGGACCGAAAGGACACTCTCATTGTGGTGACTGCCGATCATGAGTGCGGCGGATTGTGGGTGGTCAAATCCCGCGGCAAGGGATTCTTCCCCCAGGTCTTCTGGAGCACGAGCGGGCATACGGGGGCCAACGTGCCGCTCTACGCCGTCGGCGAAGAGGCCAAGCAGTTCCGCGGCGTGATCGACAACACCCAGATTTTCGAGATCATTGTCAAACTGATCCAGCCCTGACGGCCGGTCACGACTGCCGGGCGGTGGGCGGCGGCCGGCGGCCGGCAAATAGCGGCTGGTACCCGGCGGCCGTCCGATCAGGCCAGATCGACAATGATTGACGAGGGTGGGGTCGAAGGGATTTTTTCGCCAACAAGTGCTTGACCGGAAACGGTTTGTCGATATTATTGACTGTGTCAGCCGGAATTCTCCTGGGCTTACGGCACGGGAAAAACATGATTGTGCGACAATTGGATCACGACGCAGGCTTTACCACAACCGGCACGACGGCGTAATCGGATTACGCCGCCGGCGGCGCCCCCGTCTTTTCCAGGCGACAAAGGTGGGGAAAAAACGGTTGTAAAGCAGGTGTCGTCTTTTTTATTTTAGGGGCGGGGGAAACGGCAGGGGGCCGGCGGGCGAATTGACTGTAAGTTGTTGTAAATAAAGGTTATACATTGAACGGCCACAGACATGGTACGCGTGATTTTACCCGATGACTCTCAGTTGGAATTCGACAGGCCGGTAACGGGTCTGGAAGTAGCCGAGCGGATCGGTCCCCGCCTGGCCCGTCAGGCCCTGGCCGTCCGGCTCGACGGCGAGCTGCGTGATCTGGCAACCGTCATCGACGCCGACAGCCGCGTCCAGATCGTCACCCACCAGAGCGATCCGGAGGCGGCCCTCGATCTGCTGCGGCATAGCTGCGCCCACGTGATGGCCGAGGCGGTCTGTCGGCTCTTCCCCGAGGCCCAATTGGTCTACGGCCCGACCGTAGAAAATGGCTTCTACTACGATATCGACCTGGACCGGCCCATCCGCCCGGAGGATTTCCCGGCCATCGAGGCCCAAATGGACCAGATCGTCCAGGCCGACGAGCCCTTTCGCCGCCGGGAGATGGACCGCCAGGCGGCCCTGGCAAAGCTCCGGGCCGAGGGCAATCGCTACAAGATCGACAATGCCGGACGGGCGGCCGGCGATACGCTGAGTTTCTACGTCACGGGGGCCGACCCGAACGGCCGGTTCGAGGATCTCTGCCGCGGGCCGCACCTGCCCAGCACCGGCCGGATCGGGGCCTTCAAGATCATGAGCATCGCCGGGGCCTACTATCGCGGCGATGCCCGCGAAAAGATGCTCCAGCGGGTCTACGGCACCGCCTTTCCGGATAAAAAGCAGCTTGCGGCCTACCTAAACCAGCTCGAGGAGGCCAAAAAACGCGACCACCGCGTCCTGGGCCGGCAGATGGACCTGTTCAGTTTCCAGGAGGAGGGGCCCGGATTCGCCTTTTTCCATCCCAAGGGGATGATCATCTGGAACGAGATGGTGGATTACTGGCGCCAGGTCAATCGCCGGGCCGGCTACCAGGAGGTCCGCACCCCGATCATCCTCAACGAGCAACTCTGGCACCAGAGCGGCCACTGGGACAATTACAAGGAAAACATGTATTTTACCCGGATCGACGAGGTGGACTACGCCGTCAAGCCGATGAACTGCCCCGGCGGCTGCCTGATCTACAAAAATCGGCCCCATTCCTACCGGGAATTGCCGCTGCGGGTGGCTGAACTGGGGCTGGTCCACCGCCACGAGGCCAGCGGCGTCCTGCACGGCCTGCTGCGGGTTCGCCAGTTCACTCAGGACGACGCCCACATCTACTGCAGGGCCGACCAGATCGAGTCCGAGGTCGTCGCGGTCATGGACCTCGCCTTCGAGATCTACCGGACCTTCGGCCTGACCGACATCCGCCTGGAACTCTCGACCATGCCTGAAAAGCATATCGGCACGGAAGACATCTGGAACCAGGCCACCGACGCCTTGAAGGGGGCCCTGGAGCACAAGAAAATCGATTATGCCCTAAATCCCGGTGACGGCGCGTTTTACGGTCCAAAAATCGATTTTCACGTCCGCGACTGCATCGGCCGCTCCTGGCAGTTGGGCACCATCCAGCTGGATTTTTCCATGCCCGAGCGTTTCGACCTGACCTACGTTGACCGGGACAACAGCGAAAAGCGGCCCGTCATGATCCATCGGGCGATTTTGGGATCCCTGGAGCGGTTTCTGGGGATCCTGATCGAGCATTACGCCGGGGCCTTCCCCCTCTGGCTGGCCCCGGAACAGGTGCGGGTCATGCCCATCAGCGAAAAAACCAACGAATACGCCCGGCAGGTGCTGAACCGCTTGCAAGAGGCGAATTTGCGCTGTACTATCGACCAGGCGGATGATAAAATCAACGCCAAGATAAAACGGGCCCATGACCAAAGGGTGCCCTACATGTTGATTGTGGGGCCGAGCGAGGCCCAATCCGACACGGTGACCGTCCGAACCCGCGGCCGCAAGGACCAACAGAAGTGGCCGGTCGGCCAATTTATCCAGATCGCCGCCCAGGATATTGCCCGGCGGAGGCTGGATCGGGTCGATTCCGCCGGGTAACTTGGCACGGTGGATTGGGTTTTCGGTGTTTTTTGCCGGTAGAAAGGACGGTGGTGCTTCATCGCCAAAGACTTAAGGCTGAATGAACAAATTCGGGTGCCTCAGGTTCGGGTCGTCGATCAGGACAACAACCAGGTCGGTATCATCAAAACCATCGAGGCCCTGGCAATGGCCCGGGAAGCGGGAATGGATCTGGTCGAGGTGGCTCCGAACGGCGCGCCTCCGGTTTGCCGCCTGATGGATTACGGCAAATGGAAGTACGACCAGAAGAAAAAGGCGCATAAGGCCAAGGTCAAGCAGCATCACGTGACCCTCAAGGAGATCCGGATGCGGCCCAAGACCGATGAGCACGATCGCCGGTTCAAGCTCAAGAAGGCGCGGCAGTTCCTGACCGAAGGCGACAAGGTGCAGTTCACGATGCTTTTTCGCGGGCGCGAAATGATGCATTTGGACCTGGCGATCGAGAAATTCAACGTCATTGTCCAGGAACTCGGCGATGCCGGACGCCTCGAGGTCCCCCCGAAGAAGATGGGCCGCCGGATGACCATGGTTCTGGCCCCGGAAAAGCCGGAGGTGAAAAAACTCAAAGAGGAGGCCCCCGCCCCGGCGACCGGAACGGTAGCGCCGAATAACCTGAGCGGCGAACCTTCGTAAACCGGTTTCCCCGGCCTGACCCGAAAGAACCGGACCGGACAGGCGCCAACCAGGCGCGGTCGGGCATCCGTGGGCGGATAATCGCCTCCGGGGCGAAGTGTGTTTTTTCTAACGTACTGGTATCTAGAAAGTATAGACTCATATGCCGAAACAAAAGACCCATAAAGGATTGGCCAAGCGCGTCAAGGTGACCGGCACCGGCAAGGTGCTGCGCCGCCGGGCCGGCAGCGGCCATTTGATGAGCAGCAAGAGCGGAAAGCGCTGCCGGAACCTCCGCCAGACGACGGGGATGTCCCGCAGCTTGAACAACAAGACGATCGCGGCCCTCGCCGGCGGCTGATCGGCCGGCCGGATGGCACCCTGGGACCTTCGGAAAGGCCAGGGCGTTCCGGCAGCATAATCGCCGGCGACCGGCGGTTCCCGTCGCGTGCGATTGACCGGACAGGATCGGTAACCGAACGCATAACCGACAGAATGCCTGCTTCTCGGTAAACAGCTACCGCCAGCGGGCGCAGCCAAGACCGCCCCCCTGCGGCAGAGCCGTAAGCGTTGGGCCGGCAAGGAAAGGAAAGCTGTCATGCCCAGAGTACGGAAAGGCGCCGCCCGGCGCCAGGCCAAGAAACGTCTCTTTAATCAAGTCAAGGGCTTTCGCGGTCCCCGCAGCAAGAACTGGCGCCTGGCCCAGGAGTCCCTGGTGCGGGCCCAGACCAACGCCACCCGGGACCGCCGGCGAAAAAAACGGGATTTTCGCGGCCTGTGGATCCTCCGCATCGCCGCCGCCTGTCGCAGCCGGGGCATTCGCTACAGCCAGTTCATTCACGGCTTGAAGATGGCCCAGGTCGAGCTGAATCGCAAGATGCTTTCCGAGATGGCGATTCACGATCCGCAGGGATTCGACCAGGTGGTCGCCACGGCCCAGCAGGCGGTTGCCGCCGGCGCCTAAGTGGAAACGCATAATGATTCGTTATGTCATTCCCGCGAAAGCGGGAATCCAGGATTCTTTTGGCGTAACACATGCCCACGCAAGCGTGGGCATGGCACCCGGCCTACACGCAGGTGCCATCGAGAGCGTTTTATGATTCTTTTTACGTTTCCACTTAGTCTCGCATGTTGTAGTGCTATCTGGCGGGGATGGGTCTCATGAGCGACATATTGCACCAGTTCAAGCAGATGGGCAAGCAGGCCCTGGCGGATCTGGCCCGGGTCAAGAACAGCCAGGACCTGGAGTCGTTTCGCCTGCGCTACCTGAGTCGCAAGGGCGAGATCACCCGGCTGGTGGGCGGCCTGGGCAGCCTGCCCCAGGAGCTGCGGGCCGACGCCGGCAAGCTGGCCAACCAGCTCAAGCGGGAGGTGCAGGAGGCCTTCGGCAAGTTGCAGGCGGATCTCCAGCGCACCCAGGCGGTTTCGGATGCCCCCTTGTTCGACGTGACCCTGCCGGGCCGGCCCTTTCGGCTGGCAGCGCGGCACGTGATCATGCAGACCATCGACGAGCTGGTGGAGATCTTCGGCCGGATGGGATTCGAGGTCGGCTACGGCCCGGAGATCGAGGACGAGTATCACAACTTCATCGCCCTGAACATCGATGAAAAGCATCCGGCCCGCGATCCGCTGGACAATTTCTACGTCGACGAGCACACCCTGCTGCGCAGCCAGACCTCCACGATGCAGATCCGGGTCATGGAGACCCGCCGGCCCCCCATCCGGGTGGTCGCGCCGGGCCGGGTCTACCGGCCGGACAGCGTCGATGCGACCCACATGTACATGTTTTACCAGTTGGAGGCCCTGGCGGTCGACGAGGGGGTCACCATGGTCGATCTGAAGACGACCATCGATCTGTTCATCCGGGCCTTCTTCGGCGAGCAGACGCACTGGCGGTTCCGGCCGAGCTTCTTTCCCTTCACCGAACCGAGCGGCGAGGTGGATCTTCTCCTCAAGGACCGGCTCGGCAACGAGAGCTGGGTGGAGATGGGCGGCTGCGGCATGGTGGACCCCAACGTCTTCGAGGCCGTCGGCTACGATCCCGAGCGCTACACCGGCTGGGCCTTCGGCTTCGGCATCGAGCGGCTGGCCATGCGCAAGTTCGGGATCCCCGACATCCGCTGGTTCTTCGAAAACGACCTGCGCTTCCTCAAACAATTCTAAGGGGTCGCTTGCCGCGACTGGCAATTCGCCGCGATCACCAGGAAGTTACGACGCTCCCGCTGGTCGCTGCCACTTGGCGAGAATCGCTCACCGCGACCGGCAAGCGACACCACATTATTTGTTGATTCAACCAACGTTTTCCGATGAGGGCCCGTGTTTTAGATCTGGCCGGTCACCACCTTGACGATGTCGTGGTAGGTGATCCAGGCGAACAGGCCCAGGATGAGCACCCAGCTGACCGTGGCGATAATGGACTGGGTCCGCAGCGACAGCGGCGAGCCCTTGATTTTCTCCACCACCAGCATGACGATCAATCCGCCGTCCAGGATGGGCAGCGGCAGGAAGTTGAACACGGCGATCGCCACGCTGATCATGGCGACGAAAAAGCAGTAGTAGGCGATCGAGCGTTCCTTGGCCACGCTGTAGCTCATCTTGAGGATGCCGACCGGCCCGCTGGCGGCCTTGATGGAGATGGTGCCCTTGATCATGCCGCGGATGAACAGATAGGTCTGGGCGATGAAGCTGTAGGTCATGTCGGCGCCCATCTCCAGGTTGTCCAGCCAGTGTTTGCCCTTGAAGGTCCGCTCCAGCGGCGCCAGCGGCAGCGCGGCGATCTGGCCGAGGTCCGGCCGATAGACAAAGCCGACCCAGTCCATCTCCTGCGGGACCGAGACGGTAAGGCTCCCGCTGGCTCCATCCGGCGCCTCATAGGCGATCGCCACGTCCTGGCCGCGTCGGGCGAGCAGGATCTCCAGCAGGTCGCGCCAGTTCGCCACGTCCTGGCCGGCCGCGGTGCGTATTAGAGCCCCCCGCGGCACCGGCAGCGGCTGATTGGAGCCCCAGCCGCCGCAATCGGCCACCACTGGATGGGCCAGGTCCTTGAGCAGGGCGACCCCGATCAGCGGCTTGACCTTCACGCGGGTCAGCTTTTGCCAGAGAGACAAGCTCGGGCGTTTGGCCGTCACCTCGAACCGCAGCGGCTCGCTGGCCTGCGGGCGCTGCACGACGATCTCTAGCGGCTTGCCTTCGTAGGCCTCGCAGTACTCCTGCATCTCGGCGTGGGTGGGATTGTTCAGGGTGCCGAACCGCAGGATGATGTCGTCCGGCAGGATGCCCGCTTTCTGGGCCGATCCGCCCTCGGTCACCTGCACGACACGCAGTCGGGGGGTCATGCCGAGTATCCGTTCCCGTTGGCCTTCGCCCAGCGACAGCCGGGGCGCCAGTTCCATGGGGATCTCGACTTGCTGGTGTTCGACCTTGCCGTTGATGGTCCGGGCCAGGGTGCAGGAGATGGTTTCCGGGCAGACCACGCCCGCCTCCGGATAGAGGGCGTCCTCCAGCTCGTCGCCGCGGGTGATGGGCCGGTCCTGGATGGCGACAATGGTATCGCCGGGGTCGAAGCCGACCTGCTTGAGTTCCTGGACGAACTGCTCGTTGGCGATGGTCGCGGGGATCGTCAGCGTGCTGGCCGGGCTGATCCCCAGCATCCGCACGCCCAGGCGATTCTGTTGGGGATCCTTGGGCATCTCCGGCTCGACGTGGAAGGTTTCGACGGAGCCGTCCGGATGGCGCACGGTGATCGGAATTTTTTGCCCCTCGTCGGCGAAGGCCGCCGCGATGGTGACGTTCATGAAGCTCAGATGCTCATCTTTGCCGTCGATGGCGATGATCTCGTCGCCGCCGCGGATGCCGGCCCGCTGCGCGGGCGAATCCGGCAGAACCCCTCCGACCACCGCCGGCGCCAGATCCAGTCCCCGGGCGAAAACGAACATGAAGACGATGGCGGCGCAGACCACGTTCATGAACACGCCGGCCGAGATCACGATCACCCGCTGCCAGACGGTCTTGTTGCCGAAGGCGCGGGGATTGTCCGAGGGCTTGTCGGCGCCCATATCCTCCTGGCCGAGCATCTTCACGAAGCCGCCCAGGGGGATCAGGCACAATCGGTATTCGGTTTCCCCTTCCCGCACCGAGGCCATCGGCAGGAAAAACGACAGGGCGCCCTGGCCGTTGTTGCCGGGGATCAGACCGGGGAGCAGCCGGATGCGAAATCCCCCCTGGACCCGCCGGATGCCGATCAGGATCGGATTGATGCCGATGGAGAAGGCCTCCACCTCGATGCCAACGGCCTTGGCCGCGAAGAAGTGGCCCAGCTCATGCACGAAGATGACCATCCCGAACCCCAGAAGCATCAGGGCGATATTTTTGGCCCGTTCGGGGTCCTGGGCCACAAACCAGCCCAGCGCCGCCAGGGCGAGCGACAGGATCAGCAGGGACTTGAGGGGATTGCCGGATCGCGCCGGCCCCGGCGATGAATCCTGTGGATCGGCGGCTGGCTGTTGGTCGGGTTTTTCCTGGTTTTCGCTCATGGAGTTTTCCTGGTCTACGGTTCAAGGCCCGTTTGGGCCGTTTTCAGCTTATTGGGCACCTACGGTCATCCGGTCCGTTTCCCCGCATCCGGCCCTCGTGACGTCGGCCCTACTAACATCGGATCGATAGCGGCCGGCCATTATTATACACTCGAACAAACTGCCAATCCCGGCCGAATCCTGCGGGCTTGACGTCTCGGGGTGGCTGGCCATTCTTAGGGCGGTCCGGCGGGCGTGGCCCGGGCCGCGGCCGGCACGAGCCGGCGGATCCGCTGGCGGGCCCAGCGGTCGGCCTCAAGCAGATCGTCAAGGCTGGGTTCCTGCTTCCAGGGGTGATCGTGCAGACATTGTTCCGTCAGTTCGGTGATCTGCAAAAAGGCGATCTGGCGGCGGCGAAAGGCCGCGACCGCCTCCTCATTGGCCGCGTTGAGGACGGCGCCGGCGGTTCCCGCTCGACGGGCGACGTCAAATCCCAGGCGCAGGGCCCCAAACCGATCCGGATCGGGCGGCTCGAAGGTCAGTTGCCGCAGCTCGGTCAGATTCAGCTTGCGGGCCGGACAATCCCGCCGGCCTGGATAGGTCAGGGCGTATTGGATCGGCAGGCGCATATCCGGCGGCGAGAGCTGGGCGATGATCGATCCGTCGCAAAACTCCACCATGGAATGGATGATCGACTCCGGGTGGATCAGCACGGCGATCTTCTCGACCGGCAGGTCGAACAGCCAGCGGGCCTCGACGATTTCCAGGGCCTTATTCATGAGCGTGGCCGAATCGATGGTGATTTTCGGGCCCATCTCCCAGGTCGGATGGTTCAGGGCGTCTTCCAGGCTCGCCTGGGCCAACTGTTGCGGGGACGCCCCCCGGAATGGGCCGCCCGAGCAGGTGATGATCACCCGTTCGACCTCGTCCGGGCTGCCGGCGCGCATGGCCTGGAGGATGGCGGAATGCTCGCTGTCGATCGGCAGGATGGTGGCCCCATACTGCCGGGCTAGGGGCATCAGCAGGCAGCCGGCCACCACCAGCGATTCCTTGTTGGCGATGGCGATGGTCTTTCCGGCCCGGGTGGCCGCCAGTACGGCCGGCAGGCCCGCCGAGCCGACCACGGCGACAATCACGACGTCCACCCGCTTGTCGGCCGCCAGATCGATCAGGTGCTCGGGGCCGGCCAGGACCTCGGTGGGCGTGCCGGCCAGGTCCTCGGCCAGGGCCCCGGCCGCGGCCGGATCGGTCAGGACGACCTTTTCGAGCCCGTATTTGCGGGCCTGCTGGGCGAGAGCCTGCCACTGGGTATGGGCGGAGGCCGCCACCAGCTCGTAGCGGTCCTGGAGGCCGTCCAGCACCGACAGGCAACTGGACCCGATCGAGCCGGTCGAGCCCAGGATCACGATCCGTTTTCGATTACTGCTCATTGGATAACAGTTTAGGTTTCCTGCCCCGCCGTGACAAGAAAATATCCGCCTCCCGTGGCCCGGCCGGCCTCTATATCTTGATTCGGAGGAAATTTCCCCTATGATAACATGGAGGTTTGAGCCAAGGGGATTCGCCCGGTCCGTAAGGATATTGGGCCGGCCCGATAAAATGGATGTGCCGGGCGGCCAGCCGCCGCCGGCAGGGGAGTTGTCGTGGGATTTCAAGATAGACCCTACTATCGTGAACCGGACGCCTACGGACCGGCGCCGGCGGGAATCCGGCTGGCTAGGCCGCCGCTGACGCCGATGGTCAAGTATCTGCTCATCGCGAACATCGTCGTCTTTGTGCTGCAGATCCTTTTTCGCAATCCCGAGAAATATTTTCCCTTTCCCGGGGCCCTGGAGTACTACTTCTCGGCCACCACCTTGTGGAACCATTCGGCCTGGCAGATCTGGCGATTGCTCACCTTTCAGTTTCTCCACGACAGCTCCAGTCCCTTTCATCTGCTGTTCAACATGATCGGCCTGTATTTTTTGGGCACGGTGCTGGAACGCAGTTGGGGGTCGCGGCGATTTTTGCTGTTTTACCTGGTCTGCGGGGCGGTGGGGGGACTGCTGTATGTCCTGGCCAGCGTGACCAAGCTCCTGTCGCCCGGATTGCTGGTCGGCGCATCCGGCGGGGTGCTGGGACTGCTGGTGGCCTGTGCGATCCTGTTTCCCCAAATGATGGTCATTTTGATCCTCTTTCCCATGTCCATCCGCACGGCGGCCCTGCTGTTGACCGCCGTGTATGTCCTGATGGTGTTGACCGGCGGCCGCAACGCCGGCGGCGACCTGTGCCACCTGGGAGGGATGGCGACGGCGCTGGTCTGGATTATCGGCCGACCCTACCTGGCCGCCCGGCTGGGCCGGCGACGCCAGAGGGCCTATAGCGACCGGCTCGAGGAAAAGCGGGCCATACAGTTTGAGGTGGACCGTATCCTGTCCAAGGTCCATGACGAAGGCATTCACAGCCTGACCCGCAAGGAAAAACAGATCCTCCAGAAGGCCACCGAATGCCAGAAGCGCTAGGCACCTGCGGCCGTAATCATCTCCGATCCCAACGGAGTGGTTTTAACGGGACGGGATTTGTTCCGCGTTCGATGGTATGGTTTCGAGCGGTTCTGTACCCGTCGTCGTCGGGATGTCGCCGGGTCGTCTAACTCGTGGTCGGGTAAAATCCGACAGCGACTTGACCGGTTATTGCCCGTGCGGTATCCTGGCGCCTCCGATAGCGTACGCCGCGTCCCGGCCGGCTTTCGACGGGACTATCGCCGAAAAGAATCCCCCGGTTCGGAGGAGAACATGTGACCCAGATCAGCTATCAGCAGTGCCTCAATCCGGCCTGCGCGGCCGAGTATGACGTGCAGGAGGCCCTCTTTGCCTGTCCGGCCTGCGGGGATCTGCTGGACGTGCGCTACCGTTGGGAGCGCATGGCCGTCCCGGCCGATTGGTCCATCTTCGAAGACCGCTGGGCGAACCGGTCGGACCCGCGGGATTTCTCCGGCGTCTGGCGGTTTCGGGAGCTGCTGGCCTTCTGTCCGCCCGAGCAACTGGTGACCGTCGGCGAGGGCCAGACCGTCTGCCAGGCCAACGACGGCATCGCCGCCTACGTGCGGAGCCGGCCGGGCCGGGTGTTCCTGCAGTACGAGGGATTGAATCCCAGCGGCTCGTTCAAGGACAACGGCATGGCGGCGGCCTTCAGCCATGCCCGCATGATCGGCGTAAGGCACGTGGCCTGCGCCTCCACCGGCAACACCTCCGCCTCGGTCGCCCTGTACGCCCACGCCTGCGGCATGCAATGCAGCGTCTTTATCGGCTCGGGCCGCATCGCCTACGGCAAGCTGAGCCAGGCCCTGGATTACGGGGCCCAGACCATCCAGATCCAGGGTGATTTCGACGACTGCATGCGCCGCGTGCAGGAGGTCTGCCGGGACAAAAACCTTTACCTGGTCAATTCGCTGAATCCCTTCCGCCTGGAGGGCCAAAAGACCATCATGTACCGCGTGCTGGAATCGCTGGGCTGGCGCGTTCCCGACTGGATCGTCGTACCCGGCGGCAACCTGGGCAACAGCAGCGCCTTCGGCAAGGCCTTCGCCGAACTCAAGGAACTCGGCCTGATCGGAAAAATCCCTCGGCTGGCGGTGATCAACGCCGCCGGGGCCGATACCCTGTACGACCTCTACGAAAACCAGAACCTGCGGTTCAACGGCGGGCGGGTCGAGGCCGAACGCATCGACGCCTATTACGCCCGTTTGAACGAAAGCGGCTATCGGCCGCATACGCTGGCCACCGCCATCGAGATCTCCCGGCCGGTGAATCTGAAGAAGTGCCTGCGGGCCCTGGAGATCTGCCGGGGCCTGGTGCGCAGGGTCACCGACGAGGAGATCCTGGACGCCAAGGCGGCGGTGGGCCGCTTCGGCCTGGGCTGCGAGCCCGCCTCGGGCGCCTCGGTGGCCGGACTCAAGCGGCTCCGCGCCGAGGGCGTCATCGGCGCCGACGAGACGGTCGTCTGCATCCTGACCGGCCATCAGTTGAAGGACCCCACGGTGACGGTCGATTATCACAGCCGCCACCAGGGCGAATTTTCCAATCGGCCCCGCGAGGTGCCCGACGAGATCGACCAGATCATCCGGGCATTAGAGTTGTAACGTCAACCGAGTTTTTTTCTCAGACGGGATCAGAGTCATGATACGATTAGCGGTCAGCGGAGCGTGTGGTCGGATGGGTCTTCGGACCGCGGCCCTGGCACACGAGAGCGGGCAGTTTACCCTCGCGGCGGCCCTGGAACGGAGAGGCCATGAACGAATCGGCCAGGATATCGGCAGCCTCGCCGGGATCGGATCCTTGGGCGTTCCGGTGGCGGACCGCCTGGAGGCCCCCTCTGTCTGCGACGTCATCGTGGACTTTTCCCTGCCCGCCGGGACCGAGACCTGGATCGCCTATTGCCGTGAACACCGAATCCCGCTGGTGGTCGGCACCACCGGCCTGTCGGATGACCAGCGGCAGAAACTAAAGGATGCCGCCGGCGACACGCCCATCCTGCTGGCGGCGAACATGAGCCTGGGCGTCAATCTTCTTTTTGCCCTGGTCGGCGAGGTGGCCAGGAAGCTGGGCGATTCGTACGATCCGGAGATCATCGAGACCCATCATCGATTCAAGCGGGACGCCCCCAGCGGCACCGCCCTGGAACTGGCCCGGCGGCTGGCCGAGGCGCAGGGCTGGCCCTTCCCCGCCTGCCTGGTCCACGGCCGCCGGGGCCCGGACGCCGTCCGCGACAAAAATTCCATCGGCATGCACGCCGTCCGGGCGGGCGACACCGTCGGCGAGCATCGGGTGATCTTTTCCGCCCTGGGCGAGACGATCGAGCTGCGCCATAGCGCCCATACCCGCGACACCTTTGCCCGCGGCGCGCTGAGGGCCGCGGCCTGGCTGGTCGGGCAAAAACCCGGCCTCTACGGCATGGCCGACGTCCTGGGCCTCTGACACTCCCTGCGTAATAATAATCGCCTGGGCATGGTCCCTGCGACCGGTGGGTTGCGCCCCACTTACGGCCAGAGTGTCCTCAGGATGATGTCGTAGGCGGCATGGGTTCCGGCGGTGATCCCGAACCCGCGCCAACTGAACACCAGGGCGAAATAGATCCCGGCGATGGTGCGAAAGGTGAAGCCCACCAGCGTAAACGGCTCCGGCAGCAGGAGGATCTGCCCGGCATCGATCCCCACGTAATGGTGGGCGGCGAACAGCGCCGAGGAGAGCAAGACCGCCACGATGACGGCGATCGCCGGCTTGATCTTGAAGACGTCCTCCAGGAGCATGACCAGCAGGCCGATCAGGATCAGGCGAAAGATCAATTCCTCGTAGATCCCGGCGCCGATACTGGTGACCAGGTGCGCCAGGTAGGAACCCGACAGGGCCTGGTCGGCCGCACCGGCCGAACCGGTTGCACCGGCCGCGCCGGTTGCGGCGGCCGTGGTGGCGACCCGGCTGGAACCGCCCAGGGCGGCGTTGAACATCAGCAGCGGCACGCACAACACGGTCGATTCGACCAGCATCCAGCCCAGCCGGGTCACCTTCACATTCCACTCATGCCGGCTGGCCAGATGCCAACACAGCAGCAGGATCACCACCACCAGCCCGGGAAAGGCCCAGACCAGGTAGTCCCGCATGCCGGTCCAGCGGGCCAGCCGGATCAGCCAGATGAAGGTCACCACCCGCTTTTGCACCAGCGTCTGTTCGACCTGGGCGGTATTGACCAGCAGGGTGCCGACTTCGTAGATGACCACCGCCGGCAGCAGGAACAGCAGGGCGTACAACGGCCGGCTGGTCGTCTCCAGGTAGGAGCCCGGCGCCGTGTTCAGGTAGCGGCCGGGCAGCGTGGCGATGGTGTTTTTTGCCGGTGGCTTGCTTCGTGTCATCGTCCGGATTCACTTTCAACGTCGCCGTCAGTCGTCAAACGGCGCTTGCGTCGATCACGGCGTAAAGCTACCATGGCCCGGCGGCCCTGACAAGCGCTTTGCCGGAATGCTCGGCCGAACGGGCAAATAGAGGATGCGCGCCCATGCAGGATCGATTACAGCAGTTCTATCGCGCCCTGCTGCGCCATTACGGCCCGCAGCACTGGTGGCCCGGCGAGAGCCCCTTCGAGGTCATGGTCGGGGCGGTCCTGACCCAGAACACCAATTGGACCAACGTGGAGAAGGCCATCGCCCGGCTGAAGGCCGCCGGCGTGTTGGACCTGCAGCGGCTTCGTCGGCTGGAGCCTGCCGTCCTGGCCGAGTACATCCGCCCGGCCGGATATTACAACCTCAAGGCCCGCCGCCTGAGGCATCTGGTCGACTGGTTCTGCGAGCGCTACGACGGTTCGCTGGCGGCGCTGCGCCGGCTCTCGGTCGGCCGCCTGCGGGCCGAATTGCTGGCCATCCACGGCATCGGCCCGGAGACCGCCGACTCGATCATCCTCTACGCCCTGGCCAAACCCACCTTCGTGGTGGACACTTACACCCATCGCATCCTCGTGCGGCATCACTGCCTCGACGCCGACTGCGATTACGAGCAGATCAAGAGTTACTGCGAAGGCCGTCTGGAAGAGGACGTGCCGCTCTACAACGAATTCCACGCCCTGCTGGTGCAGGTGGGCAAAAACCATTGCCGCCCCCGGCCGCGGTGTGCCGGCTGCCCTCTGGAGAGCTTCGACCATACGGTCGAGGATCCCAACGACTAAATGGGTAGATCAGAGAGTGGCCCGCGGTGGATCCATCCCTCCTCAAGGTTTCCGTAATGAAAAGACGTGACCCCGCCGGAGTTTCTTGCCCCTCGGCGAAATCCGGCCTGTTTTCCTGCTCTTCGGCGCCGCCTACGAGGCGTTTCCTGCCCTTCGGCGGCGTCCTACCTGATGTTTCATCTGCCCAGTGCCGGCCGGCCGGTGGCACCGGCAGCCCTGCCCCAGCGCAGAGAATCCCCCCTTCACTATCCTTCGCAGGGAATGCGGAATTTCCCCCTCCCGCTCCTAATAACTTCTAACACAATGAGCGCCCGGGACATTCAACCGCCCGGATTGGGCCATTTGCCTTCATTATGCTAGACGCCCAAAAGGCCGGAACCAGGAACACGGGCGCAGTCGCACCGGTATCACCCCATCTGTTTGCGGCGGTACATCACGTAGAAGACGATCAGCGCCACCAGGACAATAATCAGGATATAGTGATACCAACTCCAACCCAATAATGCCAGCGTGTCCATGCATCCATCTCCTTGATTGGAATAGTCTTGCGACGCTTGGTAGAACCGTGCCGCCTTCGCCTTCCTGCGGGTGCCTTACCGGGGCGCTCCATCGCCGCCGAAGCTTATATTACCTTCGGCTGGCCTGTCAATAAAAAATTAATCAAACTGACCGATATTGGCTCGAATGTGCGGCTGCCGTCCTTCAACTCATTGTTAATAAGTAGTTTATGAGTCTTATGGCGAGGTCGCCACCCATTTGCCCTGAACGAATATTTTGTAACACACATAATCACAATGAGTTGTTGTGCCAAAAACGTCAGTCGGCCACTTTGATAAAAATTGGATCAACTCGGAAAAAGTTGGTAAGGAACGGCTCCGCGAATCCGGCGAAATGTTTTCGCCTACGCCTTTCTTTCGCCGCCCCAC
>JAFGFX010000056.1 GCA_016930855.1 Sedimentisphaerales bacterium
GGCGGATCGAACCAGTCCAGGAAATTGGCCCCCCGATCCGCCGGGCAGCGAAACAGCAGGGGCTGATCCAGGTACTGATTCAGCACGCACAGCCAGTACTGCCTGGGGTCCTCCTGGCGGCAGGAACTGGGCGGCAGCCGGTCGTTGTTTTCCGGCAGATACATCCGCAGGGCCAGTCCCATCTGGTACATGTTCGTCCGGCAGACCGCGTCCCGCGCCTGGACCTGGGCCTGCCGCAGGGCCGGCAGCAGCAGGGTCAACAGCACGGACAAGATGGCAATGACGATCAACAACTCGATCAGCGTGAATCCGCCCGCCGGCCGCGGAGCACCGCCGCCGCGCCGGCCGGCAGGACAGGGGCAAGGTAACCGCTTCATGGGGGCGCCCTCTGTATTTTGATTGTGATTTTCCCCGACAACGAATGTACCGCCGCCGGCAAGGCAGGATCCGCCGGGGCCGAAATGACCGGAAGAATAGCTCGTTGAGGCATCGGTCAATCGTTCGGCGCAGGACGGCACCCGGCAATCCCGCCGCCCGACGCCCTGACGGGCGGCCAAATCAAGATCGATTCGGCGTCATCAAGCGGCGGAGATCCGTCTTGCCCAATACTAGAGAAAGGATATCAGGCCGCCGGAGGCCCGCGCGGCAGAAAGGAATCGCCATAGCTGACAATTTCGTAGCGGTCCAGGGGAACCATCTCAGCCCAGACGATTCCCGCATGGTGCTGAACCGTCGTGGCCGGTTCGATGAGAACCTTGCCCAAGACGATCAACATTTGCCGGCAAATCGGACAGTTCGATGCATCCGAGCCTTTCGGGCAGTCATTATCACCGCCCCGGCAGGCCGAATGATGCCTCGTATCCGTAAAGACGTGCAGCACCATCGTCAGCGACGACCACTGGACCAACAGGCAAAGCAACGCCAGGTAAGACAGCTTGTTTCGCATCGCTTTCATGGGCTGTATACGCCTCTATGGCAACTCTTACTGGAAAAATTCGCTGATCGCGGCGGCGACCACCTGCGCCAGTACCCGCTGATAGGCCGTATCCGCCAGGCGGTCGGCCTCCTGCCGGTTGGACAGGTATCCCAACTCCACCAGCACCGCCGGACAGCGGGTCCCTTGCAGCACGCGGAAATCGGCCCGCCGCCGGCCCCGGCCGGCAATCTGCGCCTCCTGAAAGGCCTGCTCGATCAGGCGGGCCGCCCGCTCGGCGGCCGCCGACGCCGCCCGCGCCAGATACACGCTGAAGCCCTGCGCCTGCTGGTTCGCCGTCGAATCGGCATGGATGCTGACGAACAAGCCGGGCCCCAGACGGTTGGCCAGCTCCACCCGCTCGTCCAGCTCGATGAACTCATCGCGATCGCGGGTCAGCCTGACGGTATAGCCCCGCGAGGACAACTCCTCGGCCACCCGCTGGGCCACCGACAGATTGACGTGTTTTTCCTGATACCCGTTCACACCGATCGCCCCGGGATCGCGGCCGCCGTGTCCGGGATCGATCATCACCGAACCGGATCCCGGCCGGATCAGCGGACCGCTCGCGGCGGCGGCGGCCGCCGCCGGCGTATGGCGCAGCAGCGGACGGATCTGCCCTTCCAGATCGCCGGCTACCAGCACCACGCCACCATTGAGGACCAGCGCCCGGGAGTATCCCACCATCCGGCCGTTGACATAGGCCTTGCCCTCCGACAGGGTGGACAGCAGCACATAGTTGTCGCCATCCTGCAGGGCCACGTAACCGGCCTGAAGTTCGGCAGCCTCCAGCCCCAGGCGCTGGGCCAGCTGGTCCACCGGGATTCGATTGATCCGGACGACGGGCTCGGCCGGATAGACCACCGGCAGATCCACCGACTCCGGCTGAATGCAGCCCGACAGCGACACCAGGCATGTCGTGACCCATCCCACTACCGCCCGTATTTGCCGTTGCGTCATCTGGTCCCTCCGCGTCCCTTGGCGTCGTTTCGCGCCCAAGGTGAAATCCAACGATTCCGCGGTGTATCCTGTTCGAGCAAGTGCCCTATCCCGGCCGGCGCCCTGAGCCGTACGGACATCCAAACGCCCGCACCGGGCCGCTTGTTTTTAGGATAGCGGACTCTCGGCGGGCACGTCCGCCGGCTGCTGTTGGCAGTCTGGGCAGAGCCCCTCCAGCCGAACCTTCTGTCGCACCAGGACGAATCCCGCCCGCAGGCCCGTCGCCAGCGGCACAGAAACCTCCGGCAGGCAGAACGTGCGGCCGCATTCATAGCAACTGAAGTGTGGATGGCACTGGGTCTTGCCGCAGCGGTGCGCCAGCTCGTAATGCCAGATCCGGTCCTGCTGATAGGCCTGATGGACCAATCCGGCCCGGAGGAAACACTCCAGCGAACGATAGATGGTCACCTTGTTCAAGGGCCGGCGCCGCCGGGCGAGCCGGTCGGCGATCTGGTCCTGCGTCAGGGCCTGCTCGCTTTGCAACAGGATTTGCAAGATCGATTTTCTCCCCGGCGTGCAGCGCAGGGCGAACGACTGCAAAATCCGCCGCGGCGACATCTCCCGCCAGTGGCTCACGGGGCCGTCTCCTTTGCATGGTCGTGATAGTGACAGCCGCAGACGGCCCCCGACCGGACGAACAGCGTCGGAAAGACGATATCGCTGACGCAGCAGGGCAGCCACACGGCCAGAAACAGCACCAGAAAAAATCCCATCAGCACCAGCGTGCTCAAGGGCTGGCTCAGATTCATCAGGACGTGCGCCGAGGAGGCCCAGGTGCTCACCAGGACGTGGCCGGCGTGGGGCAGCTTGGTCCGGGGCCGGAAATACCCCAGCAGCACCCCCAGCAGGGCCGCCGGATTGACCAGGTACCAGTCCTCGATGAATCCCAGATGGATATCGGGCCGCTCCGAGCGGGCATGTTCGGAATTGTCCTGGACGCCGGCCGCTTCCGAATCGTGTTCGATTTGTTTCTGGCCCGCTGTCTGCATCCCGCCGGCAGGTTCCCCGCCCTCGGCGGCCTGCGGCTCCGTCTCCTGATCGTGATGGTGGACGGGGATATGCACCCGGAAAATCGACTCGCCGAAATAGGGGATAATGCAATCGCTCAGGCTGGCCACCCCGACCGATCCGACATACCCGATCAACAGGACCTTCAGAAAACCGGCCTTCTTCTCATGCAGGCGAAACAGGGCCGTGGTCACCAACGCACTGAGCACGACATGGGCCGGATGAAAAATCTGAAAAAGAACGTGCCCCCCGCTGCGGCCGAACCATTGAAAGATCAGCATAAACAGCAGTCCCAGCACGGCGCCGAACAAGGTAAACGGCGCATGCTCCTTGAGCTCCAGCAATATATGCCCGCCCTTTTCCCTTACGGTCATACACTCGACTCCTTGGCCCATCAAATCAACCGGTCCGGAAGCGTTGCCTCTCCTGTACCATTGCCTCCCATCATACTGCCTGCCGCGTCCAAATGCAACTGAGTTGCATATAATTTCGCCTTCTTTTTCTTCCCTACACCGATAAAAAGTCTGTACTACCTTCCGTCTGCCTATACTATCAAAAGAGACATCCGCCGCGATCAGTTGAGATATCCACCTCGATGCGATTCGGCGGCCAACGCACGGAGCGGGTGAGACCGGCAGTAGTTCTTGCTTAACTGACGAGATAACAAGATGTTAAAGAAAAAATTACCCCGCTGGAATGATAGTGGCCATGAGAATCATCTCTGCTATCTGGTCAACATGCGTTACCTGGAGAGCGACTTGGCCAAATTCAAGGGACTCGTCAAGGAACCCCGGTATATCTGCAGCCATTGCGGCCGGGTGGCGGCCGACAAAGAGAGGCTCTGCAATCCAAGCAAGCTGTAAATCACGCGATTTTCCAATCTTATCCAACACCATCCTCAAGACGTTATTTCAGTAATCCATTTATTAACAACAACTTAAATCACATTAAGCGACCGGGGTGGAAATAATCTATATTATTTCCATAGTTATTATTTGACTTATCCGTAAATAGGACTAAACTAATCCTAGAAGATTGGAATCGACCGATCTTCTCCAACTCCGAAAGCAGGAGCAAAAATGAGTTTATTCCGGCAAAATACGGATTACGCCCTGCGGGTGATGGTGCATCTGGCCCAATTTCAGGATCATGGATGCATCTCGGCCCGCCAGTTGGCCGAGCAGCAGGATATCTCCTCCCAGTTCGCCTGCAAGATCCTCCAGCAACTGCACGAGGCGCGCCTGGTCCAAAGCACGCTCGGAGCCAAGGGGGGCTATCGGCTCAGCCGGCCGGCCGGGATGATCACCATGCTCGAGGTCATCCAGGCCGCCCAGGGCCCGCTCAACCTCCATCGCTGCCTGGAAGGCCTGCAAAGCTGTCCCCGTCAGGGCGGCTGTCCGGTCCGCGGCAAATTCACCGAGTTGCAGGGCCAAATCGATGGATTTCTCGGCCGGATCACCCTGGCGGAACTGGCCGGCGACCGGGAAGGTCGCCTATAGTAATGTATACCCCTGTTTGGAGAAACCACCCATGGAAAGTACTACCCACCCCCCAACCAGCGATCGTGACCAGGGTGACAGCGACGTAGCGGCCCCGAACCTGACCGAGCTGGTCGCCTACGGCCCTGACGCCGTGGTCAGCCGCGCCCTGATCGACAAATCCGCCGGCACCGTCAGCCTGTTCGCCTTCGATGCCGGACAGGGACTCAGCGAGCATCGCTGCCCCTACGAGGCGGCCGCGATCATCCTGGACGGCGCCGCCCGGTTCACCATTGGGGCGACAGAGGTTACGGCCCGGACCGGCCAACTGGTCAACCTGCCGGCCGACGTGCCCCACGCGGTCCGCGCCGAAGAGCGATTCAAGATGATGCTGATCATGATCAAGCAATAACCTGGCCAAGCCAAACCGTTCTTGGTCTCGAAAGGAGAGTGTATCGTGAATATGTTCTGCTATCAGTGTGAACAGACGGCCAAGGGGACCGGCTGCAGGATCCTCGGCGTCTGCGGCAAGGACCCGGAAACCGCCGCCCTCCAGGACCTGCTGGTCTATGCCGTCCAGGGGATATCCCAGTACGCCCACCGGGCGGCGGCGCTCGGTAAGCGGGACCGGAAATTGGATGTATTCACCCTGGAGGCCCTGTTTGCCACCCTGACCAACGTGAACTTCGCGCCGGAGCGGTTTGGCCGCTATCTGCGCCAGGCGGCCGTCTTTCGTGACCAGGCCCGCCAGATGTACGAGACTGCCTGCCGGCAGGCCGGCAAGCCGGCGGAAACGCCGGACGGCCCGGCGCTCTGGGAGCCGGCGGCCGATATGGACGGCCTCATCCGGCAGGGCGAGCAGGTCGGCATCCAAACCCGCCTGGACGCCCAGGGCGAAGACGTCACCAGCCTGAAGGAACTGATCACCTACGGACTCAAGGGCCTGGCGTCTTATGCCGACCACGCCCAGATCCTCGGCCAGGAGGATCCGGCGGTCTATGTCTTCGTCCATTCCACGCTGGATACCCTCAGCCGCGACGACCAGACAGTCGAGACGCTGCTGCCGCTGGCCCTGAAGGTCGGCCAGGTCAACCTGCGGGTCATGGAACTGCTGGATACGGCCCATACCACCGCCTACGGCCACCCGCAGCCCACGCCGGTGCGAATCACGCCAGTCCAAGGCAAGGCCATCCTGGTCTCGGGGCACGATCTGAAGGACCTGGAGGAGCTGCTCAAGCAGACGGCCGGCAAGAATATCAACATCTACACCCACGGCGAGATGCTGCCGGCCCACGGCTACCCGGGCCTGAAGCGCTATTCGCACCTGGTGGGCAATTACGGCGGGGCCTGGCAGGACCAGCGCCAGGAATTCGACGAATTTCCCGGCGCGATCCTCATGACGACCAACTGCCTGCAAAAGCCCAAGGGCAGCTACGAGAAGCGCCTCTTCACCTGCGGCGTGGTCGGCTGGCCGGGGATCCGCCACATCGAGAACCGGGACTTCTCCCCGGTGATCGAGGCGGCCCGGCAGGCTCCCGGATTCGCCGAGGACGCCGAGGAGAAAACCATTCTTACCGGCTTCGGCCATAACGCGGTGCTGGGCGTGGCCGACAAGCTCATCGAGGCGGTCAAGGCCGGCCGGATCAAGCACCTCTTCCTGATCGGCGGCTGCGACGGGGCCAAGCCGGGCCGCAACTACTTCACGGAAATCGCCGAGGCGGTCCCCGACGATTGCCTGGTTTTGACCCTGGCCTGCGGCAAGTACCGCTTCAACAAGCGGGACTTCGGCAGCGTCGATGGCATCCCCCGTCTGCTGGACATCGGCCAGTGCAACGACAGTTACTCGGCGATCCAGATCGCCCTGGCCTTGGCGAAGGCCTTCGACTGCCCGGTGAACGACCTGCCGCTGTCACTGGTGCTCTCCTGGTTCGAGCAAAAGGCGGTGGTGATCCTGCTGACCCTGCTGCACCTGGGGATCAGCAACATCCGTCTGGGCCCGTCGCTGCCGGCCTTCGTCAGCCCCAACGTCCTGAAGGTCCTGGTGGATAAATTTGAACTCAAGCCGATCGGCACCGCCCAG
The DNA here is from genome assembly GCA_016930855.1 of Sedimentisphaerales bacterium. GTDB lineage: Bacteria > Planctomycetota > Phycisphaerae > Sedimentisphaerales > SM23-30 > JAFGFX01. The sequence goes on from JAFGFX010000056.1 coordinate 6,539, forward strand.
GAAGACCTGCAGGCCATGCTGCAAACCGCCTGATCGATCTGAAGGGGGATCTACCTTCGTTAATGAAAAACCAGCGACTGCGTACGAAGTAAAACCAATAGGAAATCCCATTATGGCGCTGCGCAATATCGTGCACATCGATCCGAAGAAATGCAACGGCTGCGGCCTCTGCGTGACCGCCTGCGCCGAAGGGGCAATCGCACTGGTCGACGGCAAGGCCCGCCTCGTCAGCGACACCTATTGCGACGGGCTGGGGGTGTGCCTTGGACACTGCCCCCAGGGTGCGATCACCATCGAACAGCGCCAAGCCGCCGAATTCGACGCCGAGGCCGTCAGCAGGCACCGGGCCCAACCAGCCGCCGCCCCCGTCGCCGCCGACACGACAACCTCACCGACCGGTCACGCGGCCTGCCCCCAAGGCAGTTTCGTCTGCCCGGGTGCCCGGACACTCTCGCTGGCCGCGCCGGCCGCCCCGACCGCCCCGACCGCCCAGACCGCCCAGACCGAGCCTCCTCACCCGCAATCAGGTCCGGCTGACGGCGGGCCCGGCCAGAGATCGCAACTGGGCCAATGGCCCGTGCAACTGCACCTGGTCAATCCCCAGGCGCCGTATTTCCAGAACGCCGAGCTGCTGCTGACGGCCGATTGCGTGGCCCTGGCGATGGGCGATTTTCATGCGCGGCTGCTGCGCGGCCGGGCGGTGGCCATCGGCTGTCCCAAGCTCGACGACCGGGGGGCCTATATCGATAAACTGGCACAAATCATTACCTTAAATTCACTTAGGCGATTACTCGTCGTGCACATGGAGGTCCCCTGCTGCGGAGGTCTCCTGCAGATCGCCCGGCAGGCCATCGCCCAGGCGGGGGTGGAATTGCCCTGCGAGGATATGACAATCTCCCTGACCGGGGATATAATCAAGACAGAAACCATACGCCTTTGAACGGCGAGGCGGGGAAAAACGCTTTACGGATGTCCTCCGCACCTTATACTTGCGGGTTCGGAACGTAATCCTGTTTCGTCCCGAACCGACGAAAGACGCCCTGGCATGAATAAACGATTGACACGCGGAAACGAGGTGTCCGACAGATTCCCGACCACGACCAGCGAACCGCTCAGGAGAGTGCCCGTGCCGCAAAAACAACCGATCCACACCCTAAAGCCCGACATCCATTCCGTCGGCGCGATCGACTGGGACCGCCGCATGTTTGACGCCCTGATCCCCCTGCCGGACGGCACCAGCTACAACGCCTACCTGATCCGCACCGCCGAGAAAACGGTCCTGCTGGACACGGTCGATCCGGCGAAAACGGACATCCTCCTGGACCACCTGGCCGAGCTCCAGGTGGACGCCCTCGATTATGTCGTTTCCCATCACGCCGAGCAGGATCACTCCGGCAGCCTGCCCGCCGTCCTGAAACGCTTCCCGGGCGCCAAGGTGGTCACCAACGAGAAGTGCCGCACCCTGCTGCTGAGCCATCTGGACCTGTCCGAGCAGGATATCATCACCCGGGCCGACGGCGAGAGCCTGGACCTGGGCTCCAAGACCCTGCAATTTCTCTCGATCCCCTGGGTGCACTGGCCGGAGACGCTGGGCACCTACCTCGTTGAGGATCGCATCCTGTTTCCCTGCGACCTTTTCGGGTCGCACCTGGCCACGACCGAACTGCTCGCCGGCCGGCAGCCGGCCGTCCTCGAAGCGGCCAAGCGATACTACGCCGAGATCATGATGCCGTTCCGCGGCCACATCAAGAAACACCTGGCCAAACTGGACGCCTACCCGATCGACATGATCGCGCCGAGCCACGGGCCGGTGTACGACGATCCGTCCTTTATCATGGACGCCTACCGCCGGTGGTCCGACGACGCGGTCAAGAACAAGGTGGTGGTCCTCTACGTCACCATGCACGACAGCACCGAACGGATGGTCCGGCATCTGGCGGACGCCCTGGCACAGCGCAACCTGACCGTGCAACAGTTCGATTTGTCCCAGGCGGATCTGGGCGAGATCGCCATGGCGCTGGTGGAGGCGGCGACCGTCGTGATCGGCTCGCCCACGGTCCTGGCCGGGGCGCATCCGGCGGCGGCGCACGCGGCCTTCCTGATCAACGCCCTGCGGCCGAAGACACGGTTTGCCTGCCTGGTGGGCTCCTACGGCTGGGGCGGCAAGATGGTCGAGCAGATCACCGGGATGTTGGGCAATCTCAAGGTCCAGTGGCTCGAACCCGTCCTCGCCAAGGGCACCCCGGGCGCCGAGGACCTGGCCGGCCTGGATCGGCTCGCCGACGCCATCCGGGCCAAACACCAGGAGACAGTGGGGATCGTCTCCTGACGAAGGCCGGTATTTTTCCGATCGAACCCTGCGGCAAAAATAGAAAGGGACAAAATCATGGCCAAACAATTGGAAGTATACAAATGCGAGATCTGCGGCAATATCGTCGAGGTCCTGCACGGCGGGGCGGGGGAGCTGGTCTGCTGCGGCCAGCCGATGAAGCGGCAGGCGGAAAACACGGTGGACGCCGCCGTGGAAAAGCACGTGCCCCTGATCGAGCGCATCGACGGCGGCTATCGGGTCAAGGTGGGAAGCACCGCCCATCCCATGGAAAAAAGCCACTACATCGAATGGATTGAACTGCTGGCCGACGGCAAGGCCTACCGCCAGTTCCTGCGGCCGGGCGAGGCGCCGGAAGCGGTCTTTGCCGTCGAGGCCGAGACAGTCTGTGCCCGCGAATACTGCAACCAGCACGGTCTCTGGAAAGGAGAAGAAAACTGATGATCAGTCCTACCATGCAAGACGCCATCAACGCCCAGATCAACGCCGAGATGGTCTCGGCCTACCTCTACCTGGCCATGTCGGCCTATTTCGAGGACCAGAACCTGCCCGGGTTCGCCCGCTGGATGAAGGCCCAGTTCCAGGAGGAAATGAGCCACGCGGACAAACTGTACGAGTATCTGCAGGAGCGGGGCGGCCGGGTGCTGCTCCAGGCGATTGCGGCCCCGCCGGCCGAATTCGACGGGCCCCTGGGAACCTTCCAGGCCACCCTGGAGCACGAGCGAAAGGTGACCGGCCTGATCCTGAATCTGGTCAAGCTGGCCCGCAAGGAAAACGACACGGCCACGGAAATCTTCCTGCAGTGGTTCGTCACCGAGCAGGTCGAAGAGGAGAAAAACGCCGAAGACATCATCCAGCAGTTGAAGATGGTCTCCGGCGCTCCGGGCGGCCTGTTCATGCTGAACCGCCAGTTGGGACTGCGCCCGCTCGCGACGTCGGCCGCGGCCGAGGCCGATTAGCACGATCGCGGCCAGGTAGCGATAACCAGCAAACCGGCCCCGGCCTATCGTGACTCACACAAAAACGACCGAGCCGGCCGAGCATTGGCGTGGGGATGTCCGATCGAGGGGAGAAATGGGAATGGGAAATGCCGGGGCCGGTTTGCCCCTTATTATTTTTGGATCAACTCGGAAAAAGTTGGTAAGGAACGGCTCCGCGAATCCGGCGAAATGTTTTCGCCTACGCCTTTCTTTCGCCGCCCCAC
>JAFGFX010000057.1 GCA_016930855.1 Sedimentisphaerales bacterium
CCCCGCTACGAGACCTGCCTGGAGGCGGTCCGGCTGGCCCTGGCCCAGAAGGTGGAGTTTCTGCTGGCGGTCGGGGGCGGCTCCGTCCTGGACGCCTCCAAGTTCATCGCCGCCGCCGCCTGCTATCGTGGCCGGGATCCCTGGCAGATCCTCAAGACCGAGGGCGCCGTGGTCAAGGAGGCCCTGCCGCTGGGCGCGGTGTTGACCCTGCCGGCCACGGGCTCGGAGATGAACGCCTTTTCCGTCATCTCGCGCCAGCAGACGCAGGAAAAACTGCATTTCGGCAGCGAGGCGGTTTTCCCCCGATTTTCCATCCTGGACCCGCAGGTGACCTATTCCCTGCCCCGCCGGCAGCTGCGTAACGGCATCGTCGATGCCTTCGTCCACGTCATGGAACAGTACGCCACCAGCTCGAAACTCCAGACCCCCTTGCAGGATCGCCAGGCGGAGGCCGTCATAAGCACGCTGATGGAACTGGCCCCGCCGGTCCTGCGCGGCCGGAAGAACTACGATAGCCGGGCCGATCTGATGTGGTGCGCCACCCAGGCCCTCAACGGCGTCATCGGCTGCGGCGCGGTCGAGGACTGGGCGACCCACATGATCGGCCACGAACTGACCGCCTTCTTCGGCGTGGCCCATGCCGAGTCGCTCGCCATCGTGCTGCCGGGCGTCTGGCGGAACCAACTCCGCTACAAGCAGAAAAAGCTGGCCCGGATGGCCGAGCGCGTCTGGAATATCAGACGCACCGATGTCCGGGCCGCCGCCGAAGGCGCCATCCGACAGACGGTCCGCTTTTTTCATTCGCTCGACATGCCGACCCGCCTGCGGGATTACGGCATCGATAAGCGGGACCTCCGCAAGGTGGTGGATCGGTTCGCCGCCCGCGGGACCGTCCTGGGCGAGCGGCAGAATATCAAGGCCCCGCAGATCGGCCGGATCCTGGAGTCCTGCTGGTAAGACCTCGGCCGCCCGCCCGGCCGCCCGGCCGTCTCGCCGGTCGCCGCCGCGCGGCCCTTTGGAATCGCCTGCCGGCGCAGCAGTTGCGCCCACCCGGCCGCGAACGGCAAATCTGGCAAATAGACCAACTTGGGGCTTTTTTTGATCGGTCGGATGTGGTATTCTACCCGGATTCGTTTGGCAGGAGAACGCGTAACGGCCCCCAACCAGGTGAGGTGCAGTATATGAGACAATTACTCAAGGCAATGGCGTTGCTTTTCTTGCTGGGCATACCGGCGGGAGTGGTCCAGTCTGTTCAGACCATCTACGTGGAGCACGAAACGGAAAAGCAGTTCAAGGAGGGCGATCCCAACGGCGTGCTGATCGGCAGCCAGGGCGAGCTTTTCCTGGGCCGCCGCAGCGAGATGCTGCTGCCCGAGGACGGCGATCTCTGGCTGGTCAACGCCATGCACCGCGCCGCGGACGGGGTCCTCTATGTGGCGACCAGCGGGCGGGGATACATCTATCGAATCGCCGCCGGCCAGGAGCCGCAAATCCTCTACGGCCAGGGCCCGGACGATGCGCGGCATGTATTCAGCCTCGGCCAGGATCAGCAGGGCCGTCTGCTGGCCGGGACCGGCGGCAACAAGGCCCTGCTGCTGCGCTTCGGTGCGGCGGGGCCGCCGGAGGTCCTCTGGCAGGACGATGCCGTCAGTTACATCTGGAGCATCGCCGTGGGGCCGGCCGGCCGGATCTATCTGGGCACCGGTCCGGCCGGGCAGGTCTGGACTATGGATGCCGACGGCCAGAATCCGCGGGTCCTCCATGCGGCCCGGGAAAAGAACATCCTGTGCCTGGCCCTGGATTCCGACGGAATAGTGTATGCCGGGGGGGACGAAAACGGCCTGGTGTATCGCATTGATCCGGGCAGCCGGCAGGTTCGCATCGTCTATGAGACCGGCCACAGCGAGGTCAGCGCCCTGGTCTTCGACGAGCAGGGCAATCTCTATGCCTCCACGGCGGACACCAGTGCGGCCAAGCCGGGGGCCAAGTTGATCCTTTCGGATGGCGAGACCAGCCGCCCGGAGGTGCAGGACCAGGAGGAGCCGGGCGAGCAACCGGATGAGGGGCAGCCGGACGCCGCCTCGGATCAGGCCGGTCCAGACGACAAACCCGCCGACCGGAGGGATGACGCCAAGGTGAACGAGGACGCCGGCTTGCCGCCGACGGATGCGAATCCGGATTCACCGGATCCGGAAAGCGCCGGCCGCGGCTCGTCGGGCCCCCAGATTATCACCGCCTCTGATCCGTCGGATCCACAGGGGACCGACGAGGCCCCGAAACCGCCGGCCGCGACGCCGGACGATGCCGCCGGCCGGGGCCCGGCCGACGAGGCGACAACGACCAAGCCGGCGGCAACGGCCAAGGATGCCGCCCGCAAGCTTACCCCGCCGGCGACCGCTCCCCAGCAGGCCGGCTCCAGCCCCAGCCCCGGGGCGTCCCCCCTGCGGCGGCCGCCGTCGGCCCCGACCCGCCCGCCCCGGCCGCCGGCCAAGGAGAACGATGTCTTTCAGATCTCGCCGGCCGGGTTCGTTCAAAAGATCTTCAGCCAGGCCGTGGTGATCCTGGATATGGCCTACGCCGGGGACGGCAAACTGCTGCTGGCGACCGGCAACGAGGCCAAGCTCCTGCAGTTGGATGTCCCGCGGCAGGAGGCGGTGGTCCTGTTCGAGTCCGTCGACGCGGTGCAGGTCTCCTCGGTCCGGATCACGCCGGCCGGCGAGATCTACGCTGGCCTGGCCAATCCCGGCGGCCTGGTGGCGCTGCAAAAGGAATACCTGCGGACCGGCTATTATGATTCGGAGATCATCGACGCCGAGCAGATCACCCGCTGGGGCAAGATCCAGCTTGAGGCGGATATCCCCGCCCGCGGCCATATCTGGGTATCGACCCGCAGCGGGAACACCTCGGACCCCGACAACGGCGGCTGGTCCGACTGGTCGCCGGCCCGGTCGATGGAGACGGATCTGCCGGTGGAATCCGAGCCGGGGCGCTTTTTGCAGTATCGCCTGACGCTGACCAGCTTCGACGGGCAGGACAGCCCCCGTATCCGCCGGGTCAAGCTGGCCCACATGGTGCCCAACCTGCCGCCGAAGCTCAGCGAGGTGGAGGTGAAATCCGCCGGCGCGGCCAAGGGCGGTCCGCCCGCCAAGCCCGGCGGCAATCCCACGGCCGAACAGAACCTGACCGTCTCCTGGAAGGGCGAGGATCCCAACAAGGACAAGCTGCGCTACAAGATATACGCCCGGCCGGTGGGCGGTCAAAACTGGATTCGCCTGGCCAAGGATCTCGACAAGTCCCCCTACGCCTGGAACACCCGCACGGCGGCGGACGGCTACTACGAGATCCGGGTGGAGGCCTCGGACGATTTGGACAATCCCTCGGCGGCGGCCCTGAGCGACAGCCGCATCAGTCCGCCCGTGGCGGTCGACAATTCCCCGCCGCAGGTGCCGGAATTGAACTGGCAGTTGCAGGACAGGACCGTGAAGGTCACCCTGCGCGGCCAGGATGCCCTCAGCGTCATTCAAGAGGTGCGCTACAGCGTCGACAGCGCCGAGGAATGGCAGTTGGCCCTGGCCAGCGACGGGGTGTACGACAGTCGAGAAGAGACCGTCGAACTGTCGGCGGACCTGAAGGAGCCCGGCGAGCATCTGCTGGCCCTGTATATCGAGGACGCCCAGGGCAACCGGGCCTATCGCAACGTGACCATCGATGTGGGACAATAAGGGCGTCTAACGAACCGATGTGCCCGGCCAAATATGGGTGTGTCTTTTTGCGGGCCGGGATATATGCTAGAGTGAGAAGTGTGTTTAGAATAAACTGACGCAGCGTTTTTATGTAAGTGGATAAGGGAGTGATACGGTGGAGAATCATAGAAAAAGCAGGATCAAGCGGTTGCGGACACAGGGCTTTCGGACGCGCATGCGGACCAGCAAGGGCCGGCAGATGATCAATCGCAAGCGGCACGTCGGCCGTTCGGTCAACATTCGGGA
>JAFGFX010000345.1 GCA_016930855.1 Sedimentisphaerales bacterium
CAAATGACCGGCGATTTTGGCCTGAAATCGGCACAATTGCCCGGAAATATCGTAATGTTAATTTGGGTAAAAGACATAATCTCCGGGAGATAATCCGTTAGTGAGGTTGAGTATTTGGCGGTAAACGCCCCGGCGGCCGCCGACCGGTGGCAAAATACGCGAATCGTTTGACAGGGCTGGCTTTAGGTGATATACTTTTACGTTTTAAGCCAATGTCAGCCACCGATGCTGTGGAAGGGATTTAGCGTAAACGTTTCCAGGACGGATGTTTATGCTACGAGAGACAATCCAAGGAAAGCAGTGACGGCATATTTTAACGAAGCCCATATCCAGCAGATACTACAGGCGTTAGATATAGTTGAAGTGGTTGGGATGTACGTTTCCCTCAAACCCAGGGGGCGGGAAATGGTGGGGCTGTGTCCTTTCCACGACGACAAGAAACCTTCGCTGAATGTAAATGCCCATAAGCAGATATTCAAGTGCTTCGCCTGCGGAGCAGGGGGGGATGTCATAAAATTCATGATGCTGCGGGAGGGACTGTCGTTCCCGGAGGCGGTGGTCTTGCTGGCCGAGCGGGCGGGCGTGGAAATGCCGCAGCGGCGGCCAACCGCCGGCGGGCCGCCCGAGGCGGACCGCAACGAGCTGGAGGCGGAAAATCGCTGGGCCCAGCAGTGGTTCCGGCGACAATACGAGGATCCCGCCGCCGGGCAAGTCGCCCGTGAATATGTCCAGCGGCGTCAGATCAACGAGGAAACGGCCCGTCGCTTCGGTGTGGGCTGGGCGCCGGCCGGGTGGCAGGGACTCGTTGACCAGGCCCGCCGGGACGGCCGCAACCTGAACCATCTGATCCACCTAGGACTGCTCCTGACCAAGCCCGAGGGGGGATATTACGATCGGTTCCGCGAGCGCTTGATGTTTCCGGTATGGGATGCCTGGGGCCGGCTGATCGCCTTTGGCGGCCGGACCCTGGCGGCGGACGCGGCCAAGTACCTCAACAGCCCGGAAAGCCGCCTGTTTGTCAAGAGCAAGGCCCTCTACGGGATCCATGCCGCCAAGGACGCCATCAGCAAGAGCCGCACGGCGGTGGTCGTGGAGGGCTATACCGACTGCCTGGTGGCCCATCAATGCGGCGTGGATAACGTGGTCGCCACACTGGGGACGGCGCTGACGGACGAGCACGCCCGGCTGCTGGCCCGCTACGCGGACCGGATCGTCCTGGTGTTCGATCCGGACGCCGCCGGCCAGAAGGCGGCCGAACGGGCCATCGAGATATTTTTACGCCAGCAAATTGAAGTGCGGCTGGCCAGTTTGCCGAAAGGTATGGACCCGTGCGATTTTTTGCTCCAGCACGGTCGGGAGGCCTTCGAGGAGGTGCTCGGCCAGGCCCGGGAGGCCCTGGAGTATCGCTGGGAGCTCATGCAGGACCGCTTGCAGGCGGCCGACACGGTCAACGGCCGCAAAAAGGCGATCGAGGAGTTCCTCCGGCTGGTGGCCCAGGCCTGCGACGAGGGGCATCTGGATGTGATCGCCGAGGGCCTGCTGTTGAACCGGGTGGCCAAGCTGATCGACGTCAGTCCGCGTCAGCTGCACGAGCGGCTGGGGCAGTTTCGCCGCCGCCGCCAGGCAACCGGGCGAACGGCAGCCGCCGGCGGCACCATGCCCTTGGCGTCCGACAGCCGGACCAACGCCCAGCGGGAGATCCTGGAGGTCCTGTTAAATCGACCCGAACTGCTCGACCAGGTCCGCCCGGAACTGGCCGGGCCCGATGAGTTCGCCGACGCGATCCACCGGGCGGTCGCCCAGCGGCTTTGGCAATGCCGGGACGGCGCCGGGGTAGCGTCCCTGGGACAGATAACGGCCGGGTGCGAAAATCCGGACCTGTGCCGGATCATTACCGATATGGCGGGGCGCGGGGAACAACGCGGCAATTACCAGGCGACCCTGGACGGGGCCCTGGAGCGGCTGCGGCAGCATCGCCGGGATACGGCCTGCCGGGCCATCAGCGAACAGGCCGGTTCGGCCGCGGAAACCTACGGCCCCGAGGCGGCCACGGCCATGCTCCAGGACATGCAGGCCCGACTGGCGGGGCGGTCGAAGCGACCGCGGCCCGTAATCCCGAACTGCCCCCCGGGCAGCTAGGTAGAGACGTAGAATGGGCGATCCACCCCCAAGCTCGCGGACTCGCTTGGCGGTGCCACCCATCGCGGCGAACAAAGGGTGGCAATGTCACCTGTTGCCAAGACGCAGCGACTGGCGGGAGCGTCGAAAGGCACGGAAGCCCGCGGCGAATAAAGGGTGGCGATGCCACCTGTTGCCAAGACACAGCGACCAACGGGAGCGTCGAAAGGCACGGAAGCCCGCGGCGAATAAAGGGTGGCGATGCCACCTCGCGGCGAACAAAGGGTGGCGATGCCACCCCGAGGCCTGTGATACCGAACTGCCCGCCGGGTAGTTACGGTCTCTGATACAATACAATAAGAAGATGGAATCCGGTTCGAAGCGGACGGATGCGAAAGGGAGTCGTCGGTTGTCCAAGGTGCCCATGGAGGCGACAGGAGAGTAGACGTTGGTCAAAAACAGCACGAAAGAGCAATTAGCCGATGCCAGCATGAAGATGCTGCTGGAAAAGGGCAAGCGGCGGGGATTCGTCACCTACGAGGAAATGAACGATGAGCTGCCGGAGGAGTCATTCACTCCGGATCGGCTGGACAGCCTGCTGATGACGCTCGACGACATGGGCATCGATTTGGTGGACGAGGCCGATCTGGCCAAAAGCGAGGAAGAGGACAACCTGCGCCGCAAGACCGGCGACGATCAGGATGAGACGCTGGAACTGGTGCTGGTCGACGCCGAGTCGAGCCGCCGGATCGACGATCCGGTGCGGATGTACCTGACCCAGATGGGCGAGATCCCGCTGCTGACGCGGGAGGAGGAGATCTCGCTGGCCAAGAAGATCGAGCTGGCGCGGATGGCGTTTCGGCGCAAGGTCCTCGAGAGCGATTTCAGCATGAGCGCGGCGATGATGATCCTGGAGCAGGTCAAGGAGGGGATCCTGCCCTTCGATCGGACCATGCGGATCGCCACCTCCAACCACTCGGCGAAAAACTCGACCCTGAACCGGATCCCGGAGAACCTGGCCACCGTCCAGCGGATCATGGACCAGAGCCGGCAGGACTGGCGGCGCCTGCAGGAGAGCCAGGATCCCGCCGAGCAGGCCCGGATCAAGCGGCAGATGAATCGCCGCCGCCGCCGCGCCGCCCAGTTGCTCGAGGAGCTGGCCCTGCGGACCAGCCGCATCCAGCCGCTCATGCATAAACTGCAGAACATCCTGGAGAAGATCAGCCGGCTGGGGATCCGCCTGGCCCAGAAGCCCGAAACCTACAACGAGGAAGACCGGATGGTCATGCAGGAGGAGTACGAGGGGCTCCAGGAACTCGTCCTGGAGGACATCGCCGACCTGCGGGCCCGCTGCCGGACGATTCGCAAGGTCTTCAGCGAGTACGAGGACGCCAAGCGGAAGCTCAGCGGCGCCAACCTGCGGCTGGTGGTCTCCATCGCCAAGAAATACCGCAACCGCGGCCTGAGCTTTCTCGATATCATTCAGGAAGGCAACACCGGCCTGATGCGGGCCGTGGACAAATATGAATACCGCCGGGGCTACAAGTTCAGCACCTACGCCACCTGGTGGATCCGCCAGGCGATCACCCGCTCCATCGCCGATCACGCCCGGACCATCCGCATCCCGGTGCACATGATCGAGACCATGAGCAAGCTGCGCAACATCAGCAAGAAGCTGCAGCAGGAACTGGGCGTGGAGCCGAGCATCGAGGAGATCGCCCAGCAGGCCGACATGCCGGTGGCGGAGGCCCGCCGGGTCATGAAGATCGCCCGGCATCCGATCAGCCTCGATCGGCCGGTGGGCGAAAGCGAGGACAGCTACTTCGGCGATTTCATCGAGGACGAGACCGCCGAATCCCCCGTGCACGTGGCCACCCAGGAGATGCTCAAGGACAAGATCGACGAGGTGCTCAAGACGCTGACCTACCGCGAACGGGAGATCATCAAGCTGCGCTACGGGATCGGCGACGGCTATACCTACACCCTCGAAGAGGTCGGGCGGATCTTCAAGGTCACCCGCGAGCGCGTCCGGCAGGTGGAGGCCAAGGCGATTCGCAAACTGCAGCATCCGGTCCGGTCGCGGAAACTGGAGGGATTTCTCGATCAGATCGAAAGCACCAACGTTCCCTTCGAGGAGAACAACGAGGAAGAATAAGCGCCGGAGTCGTCCGGCAGACACGATGAATGGATACACCCTCGGGCAAGCGGTCAAGGCTTGCCCGTTTTTTTGCGCGCCGGGCGGCAAGGCCACATCGATAAAAACCATATCGAAAGAAAAATTGTGGTGTCGCCTGCGGCGACGGTTTTTGAATTTGGGGCTCTGCCCCAAACCCCGCCCATTTAACCTCCCGCCTTTAGGCGAGGTGGCACTGCCACATTGATCGACGCGATCTCAAGATAGTTTCGACGCTCCCGTTGGTCGCTTCATTTTGGCGAGGTGCGTATTGCCGGTCGCGGCAATCGATCCACCCCAAGCTCGCGGATTTGCTTGGCGGTGCCGCCCGACGCTATACCCGTAATTTGCTTTGTAATGGATGCTACTCGTCTTGCCAACCGGGCAGGTTCAGAATGAACCGTCAACTTGCCAACCATGACCGCGGCGAACAAGGGGTGGCGATGCCACCCCGCGGCGAATTGCCCATCGCGGCGATCGACCCACCCCCAAGCACAGCTTGGCGGTGCCACCCATCGCTATACCCGTAATTTGCTTTGTAATGGATGCTACTCGTCTTGCCAAC
>JAFGFX010000346.1 GCA_016930855.1 Sedimentisphaerales bacterium
CAGCATCATCACGACCAGAAAGACCACCACGGCCAGTCCGGCCCCGATGCGCCACACGATGCGTCCGATCCGCCCCAAGCGACTCATACTCTCACCATATACCTTCTGTCTGACAAGATGGATGGAATGCCCTTCCGCCGTCCGTCCGGGCCGTTTGCCTTACTGGTATCCGAAGCCCTTATACTAGGTTCTTATCGGAAAAAGTTGATGGTAAGATCGTGTCGATAAATCATATGTGCTTTGTTGGCAAAGTTTTATGTTATTTCAGACACCGGATGTATCCCGGGGGCATTGTTTTCGCCGTAGTCCGCTTTCGCCGCCCTCGCCAGGAGAGCCCGCCAGGGCTGGCCGGCGGCGAAAGAAAGGCGGAGGCGAAAACATTTCGCCGGATTCGCGGAGCCGTTCCTTACCAACTTTTTCCAAGTTGATCCTTATACTATTTTATCTCACCAAACCTGATGATCCAGGCGTTGCAGCGCCTGCGTTTGACCGGCCGGATGGGTTTGTTCAACGCCTTTACTATCCTATCTCGACGGGTTCGCCGGGGCCATCCGGTCGGCGAAGTCCCCCAGCCCCTGGCGCAGCAGGGCGTGCGCGATCCGGCCGTCGAACACCGTGGCGGCGTAGGCCGTCTCGGCGCGGTTCCATTCCAGCTGGGCCTGCAAGAGGGCGTCCACGGTTACGACCTGCTGCTGGTAGAGCAGGCGGGTCTCGGCGAGTGCCTGCTCGGCCCAGCCGCGCCGCTCCCGCGCCACCGCGATTTTTTCCTGCGCCTCGGTCAGGGCCAGCGACGCCTGGGTGACCTCCAGGGCGATATCCAGGGCCAGCTCCACCTGCCGGCTCTCCTGCTCGCGCAGCCGGGCCCGCGCCTCGAGCAGGCGGGCCTTTGTGAGACCGCCCTCGAAGAGATTCCAGCCCGCCTGGGCGCCGACCATCCAGCTGTCCTGCCCGCGGTCCCACTGCTCCGTGTCCAACTGGTACTGGGCGAAGGCACTGAGCCGCGGCCACATATCGCTTTTGACCGCCCGCACCCGTGCCCGCGACGCCTGGATGAGGTAGGCGGCGGCCTCGAGTTCCGGCCGCTGTTGCAGGGCCCGCTCGATGAGGGCCTGGCGGTTCGGCTCCGGTGGATCGACCGCCGGCGTCAACGGATCCAGGTTCGGCTCGGGTATCTCCGCCGGCGTGATTTCGCGGGCCAGTAGCCGCTCCAGGGCCGCCTGCAGGCGCCGGGCGCCGATGCGGGCCGAGACCAGGTTTCCCCGGGACTCGGCCGTACGGGTCTTCAGCCGCATCAGTTCGCTTTGCAGGGCGGCGGCGGCGTCCAGGCGGGTTAGGCCCAGGCGCTCGTTGGTCTGGGCCTGCTCGAAGGCCAGCTGCGCCACCCGGACAAACTGCCGGGCCTGCAGCCAGCGGTAATAGGTCTCGGTGACGGTCCCGACCAGCCGGTTCTGGACCGCCAGCCGCTCGGATTCGCCGGCCCGCCGCTGCTGCTGGGCGGCCTGCCGGTTCGCCGAGCGGCCGCCGGCGTCCAGCAGCAGCATCTCGGAGCGGATCTGGGTGGCGAAGTTCTGCTGCTGGCCCGGATCGTTGAAATTCGTGGTCGGATCCAGCCGCCGCTGGTTGATGATGTGCATCATGGCGTACACCGGATTGTCGGTGATGTTGTAATCCTGGGCGAGCACCAGCCGCGGATAAAAGGCCGCTTCCGCCTGGCGGATCTGCTGGATCGCCGCCTCGAGGCGGCGCTGCATCTGCTCGAGCTGCCCGCTGGCGGCCAGCGCCTCGGCAATGACCCGATCCAGACTGAGGGGGCCGCTGGATTCCGGCGTATTTTCCAAAAAGGCGTCCGGATGGATCAGGCGCTGCCGCACCGCCGGGGCGAGCGAATCCCGGCGAGTCGGCGCCGGCTGCCGGGGCGCATCGCAGGCTGCCACCGTCATTACGGCCAGCGCCAATACTGCCACCCGCCGAAACACCGGATTACGTAACGATAACGTCCGTCGGATCATCTTGGGTGGTGCCCCTTATCCGCCGATCTCGCCGTAAACGGCTACCTAGTTCTCGTTCGGCTCCTCTCGGAAGACCATCCGGCAGCCGTACAGGCCGCCGGCCCAGCAATTCGGATGCGCCTGGAAGCGGACCGTCACCTTCTGCTTGCCCTGGGTGAGCGTTGCTGGGACTGGGTAAGCCACATCGAAGAATTGTCCGGGCTGATTCTCCTCCAGCGTCTGCGTCCCGATTTTTTCACCGTCCACCAGGATGTCGAACCGGCGCGACCGCCGGTCGCCGCCCCAGTAGGTGCACAGCAGTTCCAACGGTTTTTCGTCCGAGACCTTCATCTCGAAGGCAAACCATCCCCCGTCCGTGGCGTGCCGCCATTTGCGGCCCTGGTACTCGCCCGAGGTGGTGTGTTCGCCCTCCAGGTTGTGGTCCCGCTCCGGCTGCATCTCCCCGATCCGCAGCCGGTCCACCGTCCGGCGGGCCAGCCGCTCCTGCCGCCGCAGCTCGGTCTGGTAGGCCTCGGCCCGCCCCTGCCATTCCGCCTCGCTGAACAGGTCCCAATAGACCGCGTACCGCCGGTGATGCATCCGATAGAAAGGAATCAATTTCACGTCCCGCGGCCTGCCAACGCCTGCCGTCTCGAATGCCGGCGGACCGGACGGGGCCGGCCGCAGCCATTGGTCGATCGGCTGGCCCTTGGTCACCAGCACCGGCTGCAGCGCCAGGGCGTCCGGCGCCTCGGCCTCGATCGGGCCCAGGTCGCCGGCCAGCACGACGGGTCCGTAAAAGAGGGCCACCCGCTTGGGATTGTCCGGCATGGCCTCGGTCCGCAACCGCAGGGGCAGCTCCATCCGCACCCGATCGCCGCTGCGCCAGTTCCGCGCCAAGGGGATATAACTGCCGGGCTTGGCCTCGATCGGGACGGACTCCTCGTTGATCCAGATCCGCACGCCCGGCCCCGCCCAGCCGGGGTAGCGCAGCCGCAGCGTGCACGCGGTCGGCTTCGGGCAGGCGATCCGCAGATCGACGAGATTGCCCTGGGGGAAATCCGTCTCCTGCCGCAGCGACAGGCCCTTGGCCCGCCAGGTCACCTCCGAGGCGATGAACAGGTTCACGTAGAGCGAATCGTCGTCGTGATAATAGATCGTGTCGCCGTACTTGGCGTGATTTTCCATCCCCGAACCGTGGCAGCAGGAAAAATTGTCGAAGGGATTGGAATACGACTTATACTCACCGCTCTTGAGCGGCACGAAATAGCACATCATGCCGTCGGCCGGATTCTGCGAGCCCAGGATGTGATTGAACAGTCCCCGCTCGTAGTAATCCATGTACGCCGCCTCCGCGTGCCAGGCGAACAGGTGGCGCGTCAGCTTCAGCATGTTGTAGGTATTGCAGCTCTCGGTGGTGCTGGCGCTGAGCCGGTCGTTGAGCCGGTCCGGCGGCCCGAAATATTCGTGGTTGCTGTTGCCCCCGGTCACGTAGGAGTGATGGTGCACCACCCGGTCCCAGAAGAACTCCGCGATTTGCCGGTCCCGCTGGTCGCCCGTCAGCTCGTAGCGCCGGGCTGCGCCGATCACCTTGGGAAACTGGGTGTTGGCGTGGATCCCCGGCAGGCAATCCACTCCCTCCGCCAGGGGGCCCAGCACCGCCTGGTGATGAAACCGGCGCGAGAGCTCCAGATACCTCGTTTCGCCCGTCAGGGCGTACAACTCCGCCAGCGATTCGTTGATCCCCCCGTGTTCGCAGGCCAGCATCCGCTGAAACTGCGGTTCGTTCAGGTTCGAGGTCGTTTTGATCGCCCAGTCGGCCAGCCGGGTCGCCACCGTCAGCGCCGCCGCGCTGTCGCAGTATCGATAGGCGTCGATCAGGCCGGCGAACTGCTTGTGGAGTGTGTACCAGGGCACCCACAGGCCGTTCAGGTCGAATCCCTGCGAGCGGATGTTCCCGGCGGCTATTTCGGCGAAGACCTTGCGGCCGTCGGGAATCCCCGCCACGTACCCGTCGCCGTGGGCCTGCTGGCAGGCGGCCAGCTCCTCGATGATATAGGACACTTTGTCCTTGAGCCGCGGATCGGCCGTGGAGGCGTACATCAGCGAGCAGGCCGAGAGGTAATGGCCCAGCGAGTGGCCGGAGATCGTCGCCTGCTCCCAGCCGCCGTACATGTCCCCTTTCGGTTCCAGGCCCGCGAACTTGCGAAAGCGGTGCAGCAGCCGGTCCGGCTCCAGCCGCAGCAGGTACGCCTGGTCCCGCTCGGTCGCCTCCCGGAACGGCCCGGCCAGCAGCCGCACATCCTCCAATCCAAACGCCTGCGCCCGCAGGTCCACCGCGGGCGGTACCTTGTCGGCGGCGGCCGCGGCGTTCCGATAGCCGCCGAGTACGCCAATGAGAACCAATGAAATGATACCCCGGCCAATCGCCAACCGTTTCATTCTGATCGCCCCTTTCTGCGAGAGGGCCGCCCTGACGGCGTTGAATGGATCCGCCGGCTCGCACCGGCGCCGCCGGGATAGTATATACGGCCGGACCGGCCCTGGCAATCGTCGATAGCCGCCGCAGTCTGCCCCGGCGGCCCGGCCTGGTTGGTTGACCTGGCCGCCGTCGGCCGGTATGATGGCCTCGACGACGGATTCGAGAAGAAATGTCTGCCGCCATCGATGATGGATTCCGGGCGGCAATGCAGCGCGGAAGGGTACGCCAGGAAACGACTGTAGCCGGGGGGGTCGAATTCCAGACGGGATTTCGGCACAGAGGCAAACCGGAGGAAATATGGCGGGCGCTACCGATCGTTTTAGCCGTCCCGGCCGGCGGCTGGGATTCGGGCTGGCTCTTTGGCTGTGCCTGGGCGGCCCTGCTGGCCTGGGCGGCGCCGACTGGCCCCAGTTTCGCGGGCCCAATCGGGACGGCCGGTCGCCGGAAACCGGTCTGCTGGGGCTTTGGCCCGAAAACGGCCCGCCACTTCTCTGGACGGCGCAGGACATCGGCGAGGGCTGGTCGTCGGCCGCCATCGCCGCCGGCTGCGTGTATATCACCGGCCAGATCGACGGGAACGGATATCTGTTCTGCTTCGACACGGCGGGGGCTCCCCTCTGGAAGGTCCCCTACGGCCGCGAATGGACCCGATCATATCCCGCTAGCCGCACCACACCCACCATCCGCGACGGGCGGATATACGTCTTTAGCGGCCTGGGCGTGGTGTCCTGTTTCGCTGCCCGGGACGGTCAGCCCCTCTGGTCCCGCGACGTGGTCGCCGAATTCGAGGGCCAATACCCCCAATGGGGCCTGTCCGAGTGCCTGCTGATCGACGGGGAAAACGTCATCTGCACGCCCGGCGGGACCAAGGCCAGCGTCGTCGCCCTGGACCGCACCACCGGCGCGGTGCGCTGGGCCTGCACGGAGTTGACCGAGCCGTCGGCGTACGGCAATCCGCAGATCGTCGAATACCGGGGCAACCGCCTG
Source organism: Sedimentisphaerales bacterium (assembly GCA_016930855.1). Classification (GTDB taxonomy): domain Bacteria; phylum Planctomycetota; class Phycisphaerae; order Sedimentisphaerales; family SM23-30; genus JAFGFX01. The sequence goes on from JAFGFX010000346.1 coordinate 5,458, forward strand.
ATCGTGACCATGCTGCGGGATTCCGTCGTCGGCATCGACGCGGCCGGCGGCGCCCTGTTATGGCGCCAATCCTTCGACGACTACCACACCGACCGCCAGCGGCTGGTGAATCCCAACGTCCCGCTGTACCACGACGGCGGCGTCTACACCACCAGCGGCTACAACAACGGCGGGGCGATGATCCGTCTGTTCGCCGACCCGCGCAAGGTGCAGCGCCTCTGGACGGATAAAACCCTGGACACCCACCACGGCGGCCAGGTGCTCCTGGACGGCCATATCTACGGCTCCAGCTGGACGCAGAACACCCGGGGCGACTGGGTCTGCCTGGATTGGGATACGGGCCGGGTCGTGTACGAGGACTCCTGGCAGTCCAACAAGGGCTCGATCATCTACGCCGACGGCCGGTTCTACTGTGTCGACGAAAACCAGGGCAACGTCGCCCTGGTCGCCGCCACGACCGAGGGATTCCGTCCGATAAGCGCGTTTCGCGTCACCCGCGGCAAGGGCAAGTACTGGGCCCACCCGTCCATCGCCGACGGGCGCCTGTACCTGCGGCACGGCGCGTTCCTGATGGCCTACGATATTCGCGGGCAATAACACCGACCGACACCGGCCGATCCGCGAACCGGGACATACGGAAAGACAAAAAAGGCCGAAATGCATTTGATCCAACGTCCGAAAAACGCGATAAACCTTTGGGGCGGCCGACACGACGGTCCGACCGGCGAAATCCGTCCGCGCAGCGCCTACGCGGCGGCGGTTGTCAACGTAAATGTAAGCGACTAAACCATTACAACAGATGTTCTCATCGAACCGACCGATTACACAAGGAGCATCCCATGCGTAAAATCGTATTTCTCGCCCTGGTGTTCGGCGTCCTGGTCCCGGCGGTCGCCCAGGATACGGCCCGGCTGCTGCGCTTCCCGGCCATCCATGAAGACCGGATCGTCTTTACCTACGCGGGCAATCTCTATACCGTCGCCGCCGCCGGCGGCGTGGCCCGCCGGCTGACCAACGACGTCGGCTTCGAGATGTTCGCCCGGTTCTCGCCGGACGGCAAGTGGATCGCCTTCACCGCCCAGTACGACGGCAACACCGAGGTGTACCTCATGCCCGCCGACGGCGGCGAGCCGAAGCGCCTGACCTTCACCGCCACGCTGGGCCGCGACGACGTCTCCGACCGCATGGGCCCCAACAACATCGTGATGGGCTGGAAGGGGAAGTCCGATCGGATCGTCTTCCGCTCCCGCCGGACCTCCTTCAACAGCTTCCAGGGCGGCCTGTACCTGGTCTCGCCCGCCGGCGAGCTGCCGGAGGAGCTGCCGCTGCCCCGCGGGGGCTTTTGCTCCTTTTCGCCGGACGACAGCCGGCTGGCCTACAACCGCATCTTCCGCGAATTCCGCACCTGGAAGCGCTACCGCGGGGGGATGGCCGACGACATCTGGATCTACAACTTCAAGACCAAGAAAACCGAGAACATCACCCGCCACGAGGCCCAGGACATCATCCCCATGTGGCACGAGAACACCATCTATTTCCTCTCCGACCGCGGCGAGCGCAAGCGGATGAACCTGTATGCCTACGACACCCAGAACCGCCAGACCCGCCGGCTGACGGACTTCACCGAGTTTGACATCAAGTTCCCCTCCCTGGGAAAAAAGGCGATCGTCTTCGAAAACGGCGGCGAGATCTACCGCTTCGACCTGGCCGACCAGACCTGCCGCAAGGTCGCCATCACCATCCGGGAAGACGGCGATCTCGGCCGCAGCGGCTTCCAGACGGTCTCCGACGAGACGACCAACTTCGAAATCGCCCCCGACGGCAACCGCGCCCTGTTCGGCGCCCGCGGGGACGTCTTCACCGTGCCGGCCAAGCACGGCGCGATCCGCAACCTGACCCAGACGCCCGGCGTCCACGAGCGGGACTCGAAATGGTCGCCCGACGGCCAGTGGATCGCCTACATCTCCGACGCCAGCGGCGAGGACGAGATCTATATCCGCCCCCAGGACGGCTCCGGCGCCGCCCGGCAGATCACGCGAGGCGGCCAGACCTACAAGTACGGATTCCTCTGGTCGCCCGACAGCCAAAAAATACTCTGGTCCGACAAGCGCCTGCGCCTGCGCTACGTGGAGATCCATTCCGGCGCGATCACCGAGGTGGACCAGGCCGAAGCCTGGGAATTCCGTCAATTCGACTGGTCGCCCGACAGCCGCTGGATCGTCTATGCCCGCCCGGAGGTCGATACCCTGGCCACCATCCAACTGTATTCGCTCGAGCGGCAGGAATCGTTTCCGCTGACCCGGGGCTGGTACGAGGCCTCCAGCCCGACCTTCAGCTCCGACGGGAAATTCGTCTTTTTCGTGTCCAACCGGGATTTCAAACCGCTCTACAGTTGGACCGAATGGAACCACGTCTATCAGGACATGGCCCGCATCTACCTGATCACGCTGGCCAAGCAGGTCGAATCCCCCTTCCGGCCGCTCAGCGACGAGGTGGAGATCAAGAAGCCCGACAAGGCCCCGGACGAGCTGACGCCGCCGGCGCCGGACGCCGCCGCTCCGTCGCCGGCGAAGGTTAAAAATAAGGATAAAGACACCGCACCCGCGGCCCAAAAGCCCAAGCCCAAAAAGCAAAAAACACCACGGCCCCAAGGGGATCAAACCCCGGAAAAAGACACCGTAAAGGCCAAGGACAAGGCCAAGGATAAGCCGAAGGAGAAGGTCAAAAAGAAGACCCCCGATCCGGCCGCCAAGAAAAAGCCCGCCAAGGCCCCCAAAGAAGACGCCGCGAAGAAGAAAGTGAATAAGAAAAAAGACGCCGCCGCACCGGCCGAGTCCG
>JAFGFX010000058.1 GCA_016930855.1 Sedimentisphaerales bacterium
GTCGGATTGATCGGCCCGGCCCGGCGGATCGTCCGGCGGGCGGCGGTCGGGGCCGGCTCCTGCGGCTTCCTGCTGCGGGACGTCATCCGGGCCGGCTGCGATTTTTATCTGACCGGTGAACTCCGGCATCATCACGCCCTGGAACTCCAGGAGGCTTCTCTGACAACCGTATGCCTGGGTCATTCGCATTCGGAGCGTCTGATCCTGCCGCATCTGGCCCGGATGCTCCGGCGTCGCTGCCGCGGCGTAACCGTGATCCTGAGCAAAGCGGATCGCGATCCGTTTACCTACTTATGAAACACGCAAAGCGGAACATAGCAATCATCCTGGTCGGCCTCGGCTGCCTGGCAGCGCTCCTGGGCAGCGGCTGTAGCTCGCCGTCGAGACAGGAGCCTCCGGATGGGTCATCCTCGATGGCCGAACACCTCCGGCGGGACGACTTGACGGACCGGACCGTGGTGGCCCGCGTCAACGGACACGACATCGTCCGGGGCGAGGTGATCTCCATCGTCCTGCAGGGCCGGGGCAAACCGGTGTTGGACAGCATGGTCGCCCTGCAGATCGTCCGGCAGGCCGCCGCGCGCCGCGGCATCCAGCCGACAGAGGATCTCTATCGCCAGCAGATGGATCGGATCCTGGAGGACATGGCCCCCGGCAAGACGCACGCCGAGCAGACGGCGCTGCTGGACTACCTGATCGAAAGCCGGGGACTGACCCGGCCGGAATTCGATCTGCTGGTGCAGCGCCAGGTGCTGCTGCGGCAGATGGTGGACCCGCGCGTGGAGGTCACCGAGGCCGACCTGCAGGCCGAATACGAGCGGCAGTTCGGTCGCAAGGTGACCGTCCGCCTGCTGGCGGTCCGCAGCCTGCGTCAAATCGACCAGGCCAACCGGCGTCTGGCGGCCGGCGAGGACTTTGCCGCGCTGGTCCGGGACCTGTCGCAGGAGGAGCGGACCCTCAACCAGGACGGCCTGTTGGGGCCGATCTCGGCGGCCGACGACCAGGTCCCGCCGGAACTGCTCCAGGCGGCCCTGGCGCTGGAGACCGTCGGCCAGCGCAGCGCGGTCGTCCGCTATCGTGATCAGCAGCAAAGTCAGTGGTGGTGCCTGTTGCAGCTGGAAGAGGTGATCCCGGCGAACCCGGTACCGCTCGATCAGGTCCGCCCGGTGTTGCAGCAGGATCTGCAAGAGCAGGCCATCCGCCGGCGGATGGCCGAGCTGATGGAGTCCCTGCGGCGGCGGGCGAAGGTGGAGATTGTTGATCCGTTGTTTCAGTGACCCCCGTTCGCCGCCAAATGAATTCTGGATCAACTCGGAAAAAGTTGGTAAGGAACGGCTCCGCGAATCCGGCGATTTGTTTTCGCCTACGCCTTTCTTTCGCCGCCGGCTAGCCCTGGCGGGCTCTCCTGGCGAGGGCGGCGAAAGCGGACTACGGCGAAGACAATGCCACCGGGATACGTCAGGTGTCTGAAATAACATAAGCCTCTGCCAACAGGGCACATAGGATTGATCGCCACAATCATACCATCAACTTTTTCCGATGAGAGCCTGAATTCTTAGAGGTTCCCGCAAGAACATGTGATCCCTGCCCTGGTAACGCGCATGGCGGAGAATATCGAGTAAGAGAGGAATCGGTTCCCAGGTGAAGATCTTGTTGAATCGACAGATCGACCGGGATTTCGTCGGCGGTATCTATCTGACCGCCTTGGGGGATCTGCCCGCCCTGGAGCGGATAGAACCGGTGGACTATGAAGGGCCGTTACTCGTCCCCCTGCAAATCGGCTCGGTTCCCCTCTCGATGCAGGTCCGAACCGGTCAGTGCGTCAGCCGGGGCGATCTGCTGGCCCGGGCCGCCGACTATTGTCTCTACGCCCCCCGTCCGGCCCGGATCGCGGGCACCCAGCAGGTCCGCACCGAGGGCATAAGACCCTGTGAGGCCCTCGTTCTGGATCCGCTGCCGGATTGCCAGCGGTTCGACCAGACCGATCCGGCCGGGCCGGCTGACGCGCCGGAGGGCGCCGCCGAGGGGGTATTCCCCGCCCAGGCCTCCCATCCGGCCGTCTGGCGGCAGATCGAAGAGGCCGGCATCGTATCGATCGAAACGGCCGAAGGGCTCGGCCAACGGCTGCGGCACCTGGAACAGCGGGAGGAAATCCGGACGGTCATCGCCAACGCCACCCCCCTGGAGCCCATGCTGAATGCCCCTCTCGCCCTGCTGCATCAGTGGAACGAGCAGGTGTTCGCCGGCCTGGCCATCCTGAAGACCTGGCTGGCCGCCCAGGATGCGATCCTGGCGTATCCCCATGATTTCGCCCTCGATACCCGGCCGGCGCATATCTGGCAGGTCCGCTGCGTGCCGGTCAGCGAGAAATATCCCCAGGGCCGGGCCGGTTCGGTCCTGCGAACCCTGGAAAAGATGAAGCAACTGCCCCAGCGCCAGCGCCGCAAGCGCTCGGCGGTGGTCTTTTCCATCCAGCTGCTTCGCCAGGTCGAGCGGGCGGTCCTGGCCGGCCAAAAACCCCTCGAGAGGGTGGTGACCGTCTGCGGGGATGGCGTAGCGCATCCGGGGCATTTCCTGGCGCCGCTGGGCCTGCCGGTCGGTGTCCTGCTGCGGCAGGCCGGCATCCATCCGGATACCCAGTGCGTTGTGGAAGATTCGTCCCTGACCGGCTCGGCGATCGATCCGGATGCCGCCGTGGTCGGGCCCTGTACCGAGGCCCTGATCGCGATCCGGCGGGCCCGGCAGGATCCCTGTCAGCCCTGTATCCGTTGCGGCTGGTGCATCGACGACTGCCCGGCCCAGATCGATCCGGTCCGCCTGCTGCACTGGGCCCAGACCGGACAGTACCAGCGGGCCCGCCGCGGGGGGGTGCACGCCTGCATCGAGTGCGGGATATGCTCCTACATCTGCCCTTCGCGTCTGCGGATCATGGAACATATTCAAATGATCAAACGGAAGTTACGCGAGGGCCAGAGATCGGATGCCTAATACCGCCTCCAAACGCTATGTGGCTCCCCCGTTTCGGGTCGTGCCGGAATCGGCCCGGCGGATCTATCGGACCCAGCTGGCGGTTCTGGCCCTGCCGGCGGCGGCCGGAATCGTCTTTTTCGGCTATCAGGCGGCCAAGGTCATACTGGTAGCGGTCTTGTCCGCCGGTCTGATGGAATTTCTCCTGGTCAAGGCCCGCCGCCGGCGTCTGGCCGGCAGCCTGTCCCACAGCGTCATGATGGGCCTGCTGGTGGCCTTGATGCTGCCGGCCGATATGCGCGGGGATGTCGTCATCGTCGCCGCCGTCTCGGCGGTCCTGCTGGGCAAGCATCTGTTCGGCGGTCTGGGCCAGTCCATCTGGCATCCGGCCCTGGTCGGCCGGCTGATCGCGCAGATGTTCTATGCCGACACCCTGGCGGCGGCGCGGGGCCCGCTGTTGGCCCGGGACCAGTTGGTCTGGGGCAACATCCATCAGGTCTGGCAGCCGGCGAAGGACTGGCTGCGGATCGACTGGTTCCAGACGCTTTCGCCCACCGGGTATGCCGGCTGGCTGCTGACCCGGCCGGTCGAGGCCCTGCGCCAGATGGGCCGCCAGGACATCATCCATTCCTCCGAGCAGATGGCCGGATATCTGCTAGATCGCCTGCCCTCCCTGGGGCACTGCCTGCTGGGAGCGGTCCCCGGGGGGGTCGGGGAGACCTGCTCGGTTCTGCTGATCGTAATCGGGCTGTATTTTATCTATCGGGGGTATCTGCCCTGGAAGCTGCCGGTCATGTTTCTGGCCGGGGCGCTGCTGGGGGCCCTGATCCTGCCGATCGGCGCCGGCCGTCTTGCCCCCGACGGATCGACGTACACCTTTCCCTTCCTGCTGGCGGACTCGGCGGTATTGCTGACCTATATCAACTACCACCTCTTTGGCGGCGGATTGATGCTGGGGGCGTGGGTGTTGGCCGGCGAGATGTCCTGCCGCCCGATCACCGGCCAGGGCCAGATCATCTTCGGATTTGCCGCCGGGGTGTTGACCATGGTCTTCCGGCTGTTTACCTCCATGGCGATCCCCTGCTACGCGGCGATTCTGGTGATGAATAGTCTGACGGGCGTTCTGGACCGCCTGACGCGGCCGCGGGGGCCCGCCGGCCGGCCAGACCGGCGGTGGGAACCGGATCGCTGAAGGCGCCTGATCCGGATTTTTACTGGCATTTTCCGCCCAATCGGCGATAATTTCCCTAATGGATTCCAGCAAACCCAAGCAATCCGAGACAAGGCGAAAGACCGCCCGAATCGCGGCCGCCACGGCTGCTACGGCTTCTACGGCTGCCACGGATGACGCGACTGCCGATAACGCCGCGACCGCCCCGAGCGGCCAGCTCCAGGAGCTCCGCCGGCCGGCAGGAATGGTGATCCGCCCCGGCCAGGGCGATTCTGCCGCGGCGGGAGCCGGTGACCGGCCGGCGGATTCGCCGCCGCCGCCGGCCGGGGCCGAATCCTGCCCAAACCCGCCGGCGATGGCCGATCTGGACGAGTCGGACGGGTCCGGCGAGGGGCCGCCTGGATTATCGGACCGGGACGAGTCCGCCGCCGATGAGTTTGAGGAACTAGCCACGCCGGTGACCGAACTTGATGCCGGGGGGATCCGGCCGGAGCAGGTGGTCGAGGCGGTTCTTTTCGCCAGCGACGAACCGGTCCCGGCCCGCAAGCTGGCGGAGATCGTCGGGGTCGGCGACCAGCGGGACATCAAGCGTTGGATACACGGCCTAAACGAGACCTATCAGCGGATGCAGTGTGCCTTTCGCATCGAGTCCATCGCCGGCGGCTATCAGATGCTCACCCAAAGCGAATACAATGCCTGGCTGAAAAAGCTGCTCAAGGTCCGCAGCGAGAGCCGGTTGACCCCGGCCGCCCTGGAGACCCTGGCGATTATCGCCTACAAGCAGCCCATCATGCGGGTGGACGTCGAGTCGGTCCGGGGCGTCGGCTGCGGCGAGATGATCCGCCAGCTTTGCGAAAAACAGATGGTGAAGATCGTCGGCCGGGCCGAGGAGTTGGGCCGGCCGCTGTTGTACGGCACCACCAAGAGGTTTCTGGAGGTTTTCGGCTTGAGCAGCCTCAAGGACCTGCCGCGGGTGGAAGATCTCAAACCGCCGGATTAAACCTGCCGATACGGTTATATCCGGGGCAACGTTGGTAGGTGGCCGGCCGGGCAGTTGGGGATAGAAACCGCGCGGCGGTTTGGGTATCCGATGTATGTCTGAAATATCAGTGGCAGGTCCGATAGGTTCGCAGCGGCCAAGTGGTCTCTGGTCCGCGTCTCGGCGTCGAATAGTCGATCCGGCGGCGGGCCAGGCAATGGGAAAGACGATGAATATGCGTGTCTCTTACAGCCTGTTGTGGATGTTTTTGCTGGCCCTGGGTCTGTCGGATATGGCCGGTTGCAGTACGAGCATCAGCTCGAACCCATCCGGAGACCAGAACCAGGCCCTGGACCAGGACCCCAGCGAGAACCAGCATGCCGGCCAGGTCATGGTCCCCCAGTTTCACAAGGGCCAGCGCTATGCCAAAAAGGTCCATTTGACCAGCAATCTGCGGATGCTGATTCCCAACGCCGATTACCAGGACAGCGAAATGCTCTTGGAATACGAGGTCCTGGATGTCGATCCGGAGGGAACGGCCACGATCGAGATTACGATCGCCTCCTTCAAGGCGGCGATGCGGAGCCTGACGATCATCTGCCGCTACGACAGCGAGCCGAAAACCGACCCGGCCGACACGGCTGACCCGGCTGACACGGCTGA
>JAFGFX010000059.1 GCA_016930855.1 Sedimentisphaerales bacterium
AAGGCGGTGGTCATCCCGCAGGTGGGGCAGGGGTAGCCGGTGTGTTCGAGGAATCCGCAGGCCGGCCGGCCGAGCTGCTCGTGGGTGCCGTAGCCGCGGGCGTCGGGCTGCAGGTACCGCGCCGTCGCCAGGATCCCCAGGCAGAATACCGCCAGCAGGGCGGCACCGATGCGGTACCGGCAGGTCCGCTCGTCGGTCTGGGCGGCCCGGCCGGTGCGCTCGAGGCGGTCGGTGCAGTCAGGATGCTCGAGGATTAGTCGGTCTGTTGTCATGGTCTTTCCGGGTTTTTGCTGGCTCTATGGATAATCATTGTAGGAAACGGATCAGCTTTGTCAACCGTCGCGCCGGGGAGGTCGGGGTCGGGCCTGTCCGAGGCGGCCTCGGATGGGACGGGCCCGGGGTGTTGCGCAGCGTCCCCCTCCCCCCGCGGATCAAGGCCGTACGCGCCGGCGGCCGGGAGGTCTCGAAGAAGTGGATACGCTCGGCCGGCCTCGATCCCGGTTGTACGCGAGAATCGCGGCGGCCAAAGGCCAAAAAATTCCCCCCCCCGAGCAACGCGATTCCGCGCCAAAAGATCGCCCCGACGCCGCGACGGCGGGTCAGGTTCCCGAGACCAAGGAATCGGCGGTTTTGGTCTTGTCCGCGCCGGCGGGCGGTATCGCCAGGATGGCCGCCGACGGCTTGATGGTGGCGGTCTCCGGCTGGCCGTAGATGAATTCATTGGTCAGGCGATAGGCCAGATCGTCGGTGAACTGCTGGGGTGGATGTTTGCACAGGTACGCCGAGGGCGCCACCAGCACCCCGCCGATGCCCCGCTCGAGGGCCAGCTTGCAGCAGCGGATCGAATCGATCGCCACGCCGGCCGAATTGGGGGAATCCTCCACCGACAGACGCAGTTCCAGATTCATGGGGACGTCGCCGAAGAGCTTGCCTTCCATGCGGATGAAGCAGACCTTGTTGTCGTTCTGCCAGGGCACCCAGTCGCTGGGGCCGATGTGGATGTTCCGCTTGTCCAGGCGGTCCTTGGCGACGGCCTGGACCGCCTCGGTTTTCGATTCCTTCTTGGAGGCGAGGCGGTCGCGGTTGAGCATGTTCAGAAAGTCGGTGTTGCCGCCGGTATTGAGCTGGTAGGTGCGTTCCAGCTTGACGCCCCGCTTCTTGAAGAGATCCGTCAGGACGCGATGGGTGATGGTGGCGCCGAGCTGGGCCTTGATGTCGTCGCCGATGACGGGGAGGTTTTTTTTCTCGAACCGGCGGGCCCAGGCTGGATCGGAGGCGATAAAGACGGGGATGTTGTTGATGAAGGCCACGCCGGCGTCCAGGGCGCATTGGGCGTAGAACCGGGTGGCCTCTTCCGAGCCGACCGGCAGGTAGTTCAGGAGGATCTCGGTGCCGCTGTCCCGGAGAACCTGCACGACCTGGCGGGCCTCCGGTTCGGCCTGGTCGCTGGGCCGAAAGCTGCACTCGGCCTCGTAGTGGCCCATGTGCTCGCTGAGGCCGTCCAGGATCTTGCCCATGCGGACCTTCACGCCGCTGGGGGGCATCGCGGCGCAGAAGACCGCCGTGCAGTTGGGCCGCGCGAAGATCGCCTCGTGCACGTCGCGGCCCACCTTGCGGGAATCGACATCGAAGGCCGCCGCCACCTCGATATCAAAGGGTCGGTACCCGCCGAGGTCCCAATGCATCAATCCGATCGCCTCGTCGGGATTCTTGTCGCGATAATATTCAATGCCCTGCAACAACGAACTGACACAGTTGCCGACGCCTACGATTGCGATCTTGATGTTCTTCATAGGAACAGATCTCCTTTTTCTCTGACGCCTCCCCATATATATATGCACTCATATATATAATTTAAGACGTTGGTAACCCGGAAATCTTTCATCGATAAAATCACTATAGCACCGGCTCGACGGCCGTCAAGCAGAAATATGGCCGCGGGGGCCGACGGCGGCGACTCCGGCGGGGCCCCGGCAGAAAACGATCCGACGGCCTGTCGTAAGTGGTTATTTGGCAGGGCACTAGATTTCCCGGCAACCGGATGGCCCCGGCGGAATTTCCCCTGCGCCCTTTCCAAGCGGCGCGGTCATTTCAGATGGAAGACCGTCTCGTCGATCACCTGGCCGCAGTAGATGCAGGCCGGATGGCGGCCGGAGACGTTGCGCCCGCAGGCGGGGCACGGTCGAATCGGGCGCTGGTTTCTCTCGTCGAGCTTGCCGTCCCGCATGTCCACCTCGCAGAGCTTGGCGTTCAGATCGTCGTCGGACAGCTTGAGGGCGTCCCGGACGATCTCCCACATTGCCTCCTGGATCATCATGATCTTGGCGATATTGGCCTCGGCCAGCTTCAGCCGGCCGGCGAGCTGGGAGGCCTTGGACTTGGCCTCCACGCCGTCGTGGGCCGCCGGGGAGGCGTCGACCAGGGAACCGTAGTACAAGAAAGCACCGAGCATGGGCGAACTCCTTTCCGGATGCGAAGCCGGGGGACGGCGCCCCGCGCCGGGGCGCCGGGACGATGTGCGTCACCCGGTCGGGCCGGGCGCGCAGAGGCGGGCCAACTCCCGAATCCATCCTTTCTCTATCACATACAGCGTGTTTATCGATTGGCAGGCGCCTCCGGCGCCGGTCCGGCGCGGCGATGCCCTACGGCCGTCTCGATCGCAAGATGTCAAAGACCATCCACAGCCCCGCGATTCCGGCGATGAGAAATCCGACCCCCCCGATCAGCGGGTAGCCCAAGAAGCGCGGTCCCAGATCGGCATGGGCCATCAGCGACGAGGCAATGATCAGGGCCGAGAGGATCATGCCCAAAATCAGCTTGTCGGAGAGGCGGTTGATCTTGCCGAAGGCCTCCTCCAGGCCGGTGTGGCGAAACTCCAGCCGCCCGCGCCCGGCGCGGACCTGGCGGAGGATGTCCAGGATCATCTCGGGCGACTCCGTGGCCAGCTGGGTCACGTCCTCCAGGAGCCGCTGGGAGATCCGCAGCAGGCGGCGGGGCGCATACTGCCGGCGGATCAGCGTGCGGACGAACGGCTCGATGTGCGCGATGATGTCGAAGTCGGGATCGAGTTTGCGGCCCGTGGCCTCCATGGTGCCCAGCGCCTTGGCCAGGAACAGGAAATCGTGCCGGATGCCCACCCGATAGCGGCCGATCAGCTGGATCACGTCGCGCAGCAGCTGGCGAATATGGATCTGCTTGAGGGGGATCCCGTAATACTGCTCCAGCAGATCGAGAACGGCCACCCGCATCTCGGGCAGGTGCTCCGCTTCGGGCAGCACGCCCAGGTCCCGGGCGGCCCGAAACAGCCGGTCGACGTCCTTTTCGGCCACGGCGTGCAGGACGCGGGCCAAAACCCCCTGGGCCTGGGTGTCCAGGCGGCCGAACATGCCGAAATCCAGGACGGCCAGCACCGCGCCGGGCAAGACCAGGATGTTACCCGGATGGGGGTCGGCCTGGAAAAACCCGTGCTCGAACACCTGGCGCAGGACGATGTCCGCCCCGCGCCGGGCCAGTTCCTTGCGGACCGAGACGGGCACGTCCGGCTCGAAGAATTCCGCCAGGGGACGACCGGCCACGTATTCCATGACCAGCACCTGGCGCTGGGAATACTCCCAAAAAATATGGGGCACATGCACCTTGGGGTCGCCGGCGAAATTCGACCGGAAGATCTCCGCGTTGCGTCCCTCGTGCACCAGATCCAGTTCGTGGGCGATGCTGGTGCGCAACTGATCGATCACGGCCGGGGTGTCCCAATGGCGGGCCTCCTCGATATGGGTGTCGACCAGGTGGGCCAGGTGCTCCAGGATGATCAGGTCATCCTTGAAGATCTTCTCCGTCCCGGGCCGCACGATCTTGACGGCGACCTGTTCCCCGGTAATCAGGCGCGCGCGGTACACCTGGGCGATTGAGGCGCTAGCCATCGGTTCGGTCTCGAACTCGGCGAACAGGGATTCGAAGGGTTGGTCATCCTGCCGGGGCAGGGCCTTGCGGATCTGGTCCCAGCCCATGGGGGTGACCCGGTCCCGCAGGTTGGCCAGTTCGGCGACCATGTCCGCCGGCAGGAGGTCCGGCCGGGTGGAGAGGATCTGGCCCAGCTTGATGAAGGTGGGCCCCAATTGCTCGAGCATCCGGCGGAACCGGATTGCCCGGGAGATCTGTTCGGCCTGCCGGTCGGCGCTGCCGCGATGCTTGATCTTGAGGCGGGCCAGCAGATGCAGCCGGCCGACCAAGTCCCCGAATCCGTGGCGCACTACCGTCATGATGATCTGCTGGTAGCGCCGCAGCGAACGGTAATTTTTGTAGGGTCGAAACACGGGGAACCATACTCCGCAAGGGGCTCGGTCTTCGCACGGGGCCGGCTTGGACGTCCCTGGATGTCATTTCTCGTCCGGCCGCCCCGGCGTTTGTCCCTCCTGCCTCAGGGATCTCGATATCGGCAAATCGACCCTAGAGACTGTCCTGGCTCTCGGGCGGACCGCCGGATGCCGGCGGCGGCGCGACGGCACAGCGCTGCTCCAGTTGTTCGACCCGTTGCGCCAGTTGATCGAAATCCGTCCGCGAGATGATCTTGAGCCGGTCCAGGACCCTCTGGACCTCCTCCTGGATATTGCGACGGAACTCCTGGGAATGCCGACGGGCCTTTTCCATCATTTCCTGGGCCAGCTTCTTGCCTTCCTCGCTGGAGACCGCGCCGCGTTTTTCCAGGTCCGCGACCAATTCCTTGGCCTTTTCCTCGGTCAACGCGGCCACGCCAATGCCGGTGTACAGTAATTTATGAAGTAAATCCATCATCGCCGACTCCTTGTGAATCAGAGGAAACACCGCCGTTTCGAAAATTCCGATAACCAATGTATTGTAGCAAAATCGGGCCGGCCAGACCAGACGATTTTCCGTTCCCGGCCGGTCAAACCAAACCAATCCCACCGGGCCAACGGGGGCTAAATCAGGCTACGGCCGAGGGTTGGGTCTGAGCCGGTCGGTTTCGCCGGCGGCGGGAAAGACGCCTTCGGCGCACCCGGGGGCCGGCTGGCGGCTGCGGAGCGACGGTGGATAACCCATCGCCGTATCCGATCGAAAATTTTTTTCTTGACAGACCGTATCATCTTACCAAAAATGTTCTCCGCAACATTCGATACGACATCTGATTACGCGATGATCGTAGCACGCCTGATTCAAAGGGAAAATGGTTTACGGCGTCCAGCAAAACCGAGTGTGTGGATCTAGCGGAGGCGCCCCAGCGCCGCGACAGGGTTTTGTTGGCGCGCCTGGGTATCCGGCCGGTGGACCGGCCGGCCGGGCAGCGCTGGTTCGCAGCGCAGCGGAGGAGTGAAAATCGCGCCGTTGGTACGGTTTTGTCCCCACCTGTAAGAGCAAAACCCGAAAAACAACCTGGAGTGCATTCGCCGACCTCGGCAACCGGCACTTGGGGTGTTGAACCCGCCGGAGCCGCCCGCTAGGCGAGCCTCTCCAGGGGGATACCCGAGGCATCCGGCCGATGCCGCGGGGATCCGCTTTGGACCACGCCCGAGTTTCCCCCGGAAATCGGCATCTCAGGGTTTGTTTCTCGCTGGTTTGTCGTGGGGTGTTTTCACTCCCGGATCGTCCGCCGGCCGGATCGGCGCCCACGGGATGGTTCACGCAAACCAGTGAGGTTCCCCGCCGCAAGCCGGCGGGGATCGGATCGACATCGGGAATGTCCAACAATCGGGTAAACGAACACACGTACATCCTTCTCTTCCTGAGGATGCTGGCGGGGCTGGTCTCGATCGCGCCCCCGCTGTCGGCCAAAACCTATCGCGTGCCCTCTTCCTATTGCGCTACGATATCCCAGGCGCTGGAACTCGCCCTCGATGGTGATACCATCGCGATCCTGCCGGGGACGTACGCCGAGACGCTGGAGTTTCCCGACAAGAACCTGACGCTCTGCGCCCTGGATGAGGACGACGGGCAGACGGCGCGGCCGGTGGTTCTGCAGGGCGACTTCAACGGCTCGATCGTGCGGATCGACACCGACCGGCCGGTGCGGATTCATCTGGTTGACATTACCGTTACGGGCGGCAGGGGATGGGGCGGGGCCATCTACTGCCGCAACGGCATCCTGCGCCTGACGCGATGCATCCTCCGCGACAATATCGGCGTCAGCCGGGGCGGCGCCTTGGCGGGCGAAGACAGTCTGGTTACCCTGGTGGACTGCCAGGTCTACCGCAACCGCGCCGGGGTGGGGGCCGGCCTCTACGGATACCATTGTCAAATCACGCTGGCCAACAGCGTCCTGCGCGACAATGTGACCACCGAGCCGGTTCCCTTCGGCTCCGGCGGGGCCCTCGCCGTGGAAAGCGGCAGCGCCGTGTTCATGGAAGGCGGCCTGCTGGAGGCCAACCACGCCGCGTACACCGGTGGCGGCATCCAGGCGGCCGATTCCCAGGTGACCATCCTGAATACGATCCTGGCCGGCAACCACGCCGCGTCTCACGGCGGCGCCGTGTACGCCCGGCGCAGCATCGTGGCCCTGACCAACTGCACGGTGAGCGACAATCAGGCCCCCGGCCGCGGCAGCTCCATCCGCGCCCACCAAAACACCACGGTGACCCTGGAGAACTGCATATTCTGGAACAACCAGGCCATACCGCAGCCGGCGCCCAGCCCGCCGCCGCTGGCCCTGGATGCCTCCAGCACCCTCTCGGCGGCCTACAGCGTCATGCAAAACGGCCCCGCCGCCGTCTGCTGCGAGCAAGACAGCCGCCTCGTCTGGCAGGAGGGCAATCGCGACCTCGATCCGCTGTTTCGACGCCCCGGCGCGTGGTGTAAAACCGCCAATGTCGCCGGCAGTCGTCTCGCCTGGCAGAAGGGCGATTACCATCTCCAGCCGGCATCCGGCTGCATCGATGCCGGCAACTCGGCCCTGCTCCACCCGGCCGCCGCGGCCGATATCGACGGTGATCCGCGGATCCTGGGTCACGCCGTGGACCTCGGGGCCGATGAGGCGGCCGGCGCGGCGGGCGACCTGGACCAAAACGATCGGGTGGACCTGGTCGACTTGCTGGTCTTCGGGCTCAGCTGGCTCAGCGCTCCCGACGAACCGGACTGGAATCCGCTGTGCGATTTCAACGGCGACCAGATCATCAACCTGCGGGATTGGGCCGTCCTGGCGGAATATTGGCGGCGCCGTCCGGCCGCGTTCTAGCTTCTTGCAGGGGGCTTTACATCATGTCGAAAACGCCGGCGGGGATTTGCCCTTGGCATCGCCAGCCGCCGGTCCCGATGGATTACACCGAATCGCTGTAGCGCAGCGGCCCGGCCTCGGGTCCGCAATATTCGGCGAAGGTCTTCTCGGTCTCCCAGACGGCCACGCGCGCCAGTTGGGCCGGGGCGAACCGGCCGGCCAGCCGCTGCCAGAACACCTGGACCATGTTCTCCACCGTGGGCACCAGGCGGGCGAACTCGGGCGTGTCCTCATTGAGGTGCTTGTGATCGTAGCGCTCGAGGATCTCGCGATCGACGACCGCCTCCAGCCGGGCCGGATCGATGACCAGCCCCGTCTCGGGATCGGGCTTGCCCCGGATCGTCACCTCCAGGATGTAGTTGTGGCCGTGGCCCCGCGGATTGCTGCATTTGCCGTAGGCGCCGCGGTTCTGCGCCTCGTTCCAGTCCGGGTTCCAGAGTCGATGGGAGGCGGCCAGGGTAAAGCGGCAGGTCAGTTCCACCATGTCCTTTTCTCCGTAACGGTACCGTATGACGAGCCGTTCGGTCAGGTCCAGGATCGCCTGCACCAGCCGGTGCGGCCGCAGGTCGTTCCGGACGACCGAACGGGCCCACGATGCAATGGCGGCGGGGTGGGGCCCGACATGGGGTTGGGCGTCCAGCCCCCGGGCGAAGGCCGCCTGGATGTCGCTGACGTTCACCAGCAGGCCGGTGGCCGCGTCGATCGGCCCGGCCAGCGTGATCCACAGCCGCAACGGCCGCCGTTCCAGCGGCGGTGCGCCTACATCCGGCCGGCCCAATCGGCCGCTGGCCGGCTCATACGCCAGGTCGATCCGGCGGGTCAGGCGAATCGTGGGGGATTGCACGTTCCTACTCGTCAAAATATGGTTCCAGGTCCAGTTCCAGATACCCCGGCTCGATCTGGATGCGACGAATCCGGTCCTTCCGGTCGGCGTCGACGCGGATGGCGGCCGGCAGGGTAATATACCTCTCTTCGATCAGGTCGCCCAGCAGGGCGGCCAGCAGGTCCAGCAGTTGTTCGGCCTGGCGGGTCTCGCGGCCGATCCGGTCCGGCCGGTCCGGGTGCCGCCGATGCCTCTTGAGCAGCTCGGCCAGGTGATCCAACTGCTCGTCGATGACCGCCTGCGGGACCGGCAGCGCGCCGGCGGTCACGCCGGTCAGGGCCACCTGCAGGGTGCCGTCCGCATCCAGCCGCGGCGCGAAGGAAACCGTCATGACCGTATCCAGCGACCGCAGGTGCACCTGCCCCATGATATCGATGCGGTCGGCGGCGAACCGGAACTGGACCTGGCGAAACTGCCGGGTGAAACCCGGCCAGCGCTCCTGCATCTGATCGTGGATGTAATCGATCAGCAGGTAATCATTGAGCTTGCCCTGTTCCAGGCGAAAGGCAAACGGTTCCATCCGCTGGGAGTTGTTGTTGAACTCGTGGATCCGCTCCCAGCCCCAACGTTCGGCGAGTTTCTGCTCGATGGTGCGCTGCTGCGGGTCCGCGCTCCAGCGGCGCGGCTGGTAATCGGCCGGCCGCTGGAGCAGGAGAAGGTAACCCAGCACCGCCAGGCTCATCGCCAGGGCCGTCAGCACCAACAAGCCGGTAAGCACCCAGGAGATCAGCCGGCGCCGGCCGCGGCGCTGCCGCCCGGAACCGTTGGCAACGATGCGTTTCGCTTGGGTGCCATCCGGCATGCAAACAATTCTCCACGATGTTCTATTCTTGTCTGTAACCGCCCGGCGGCCGCCAAACCAGCGGTTTTATCGGACGCCCATCGGCCGAATTGGCCGTTGACAGCGTCCGTCGGGCCGGTTTGCCGCATCCGTTTCGCAAAAAATCCTACCTCGTTTGGGCGATTTGTGCTATGATTAAATAGACGGCAGCGGCGTCCAACAAAAGAAAGGGGCCATGGAATTGTCGACTGGTTGGATGTCCGTCTCGCTGATGCTGAGTTGAAGATATACGCCATGGAAACGAACCCGCTGACCATCCTGCAACTGCAGTTGCCGCTCAGCGATACGTCGCTGGAGAAGGCCTACCGGGACAGCCGGCTCCGCGTGGAGCGGCTCACGGCCCGGGGGCCCCTGCGCTATTACCGCCGGGACCTGCTGGCCGATGTCCGCAAGGCCTACCGGCAGTTGAAGGGTGAGACCCGCGATACGGGGATAGGCCCGCGGGATGCCGCCGAGAAAGCCGCCCCGCGCCGCGTGGTATCCCGTTGCGCCGCCGAAGGGGGGCGGATGACCCCCCGACCTACCCGGGCGCCTTTGCCGTCCGATGGATTGCCGGCGGCGGATCTGTCCGGGCTGCAACCGATGCCGCTGCGGCATCGGCAGATCCCGACATGGAAGACCGCCGGCAGGCGAACTACCGCGGACGAGACGCCGGCGGTAGAAGCATCAAGCGGTTCCGAGCAGCGGGCCCGCCAGAGGCGGGCGCAAATAGAAGACGAATTTTGTCGAGAGGTCATCTACCGGCTGGAGGGCGACCTGATCCGCTACAGCAGCCGCCTGGAACTCCTGCACATCGCCGCCGACCGGGCCATCGCCCCCTTCCGCGCCAACCTGCTGATCGCCCAGATCGTCGAGGCGGTTCGCCAGCAGAAACGTATTATCGGGACGGCCTCGACACCGCCGTCGGGCATTGCGCCCGGCAGGCCGGATCGCCGACGGCATCCCTGGGCCAGACGACTGGCCGCGGTAACGGCCCTGCTGGTCCTGCTGGCCGATTTGCTGCTGCTGCGCTGGCTCATGAAATGAAGACAGCCAATCAGCCGGCCAGGCATAACGGCACAAGGATCTGGCCGGGGCAGCGTCTTTGATTTTAACCCAAACCACCCGATTCCGTCCCGGGCGTACGCCTGCCAACCTGCAACTCATTGAAAAAAAACAGCTTACAGGCCAATCCCTTCGTATCGCCACCCGTCTGCTATTTTGACCTTCCGGCCGGACGCCGGCTGTCGCGGCCGATTGTCGCGTAACCTATGGCGGCCGATGCGCGTATATACGGATGAGCCCGGGTCGCTTCGAATGGATCTGGGCGGCCTGTTTCGCGCGGAACAGATCGATCAGAGTGCACCGGCCGATCGGCCGATCCGACAGCGGCGGCAAGATCGGTTTTGGGCGTTGGCTACCCGCAAGGTATAATGAAAAGGTAAAGGAGATCGAGCCATGAACAAGCATTTTATGAGTATGAGCGGTATGATCGTTCTGCTGGGCCTGGCGGCGGCGCCCGGGCGGGCCGCACCGTTGGACACGCGTCAGGTGGCGGCGGCGGCCAACTGGGTGATCCACCTGGATTGCGACCAGTTTGGCCAGTCCCGATTCGGCCAGTTGATCCGGCAGGAGATGACGGCGCAGGGATTGGACGAAAAGCTCGCCGAGTTCCAGCAGGTCTTTTCCTTTCATCCGATCGACGATATACGGGCCGTCACGATCTACGGCCAGGGCGACGACAAGACCAAGGGCGTGATTATCATCCAGGGCCGTTTCGACAAGCAGACCTTGCTGACCCTGGTCTGCGGCATGGCCAGCTATCAGGAGATCCGTCTGGGCGACCTGATCGTGCACAGCTGGATCGGCGACAAGCCGGACGGCTCGGCAAATCCGGATCGTTCCTACGCCAGCTTCTTCGGGGCCGATCGGATCGTACTGGCCGGCAGCGCCGAGGCGGTGCGGGACGGGATCGCGGTGCTGGCCTCCTCGGCGGCGAACGCCTCCGACGGCGACTCCTTTACCCTGCCCGCCCTGAAGGGGCCCGGGGCCATCGTGGTCGCCGCGGCCAAGGACGTCGGCCGTCTGGTCCGGAACCGCCAAGCCCTGGTCCTCAAGCAGATCGACCAGATCGCCCTGGTCTTCGGTGAGGCGAACGAACGGCTCTTTATCGATGCGGACCTGAAGGCCACCAATCCCCAGACGGCCCAGCATGTCGGGCAGATGCTCCAGGGAATCCTGGCGGTGGGCATGCTGGCCGGTCAGAACCAGCCGGAACTGGCCGAACTGGCCCAGGCGGTGACCGTCTCCTGGCAGGATAATCTGGTCCAGGTGAGTTTCGAGCGGGAAACACAGCGTATATTTGATGTTCTCAAGAAGGTATGTCAGGCAAACAAACACTAAAAAAATGCCACCGCCGCGGAACCGCCGCGGTGCAGGATCATCCCGCGTTCGTCGGGCCGGCGGGCGAGGGCCGCGATGCCGGCCCGCGCCCGCGCGCCGCCGACGCCTGGCCGGAATCGCAGCTCATCCGGCGGGCCCGCGCCGGCGAGCAGGCCGCCTTCACCGAGCTGCTGGACCGGTTCGCCGGCCCCCTGCTGGGCTATCTGCACGCCCGCACTGGCAACCGCCAGGACGCCGAGGATATCTGCCAGGACACGTTTATGAAGGTGTTCCGCAGCCTGCATCGGTTCGACAGCCGGCAGCGGTTTTCCTGCTGGCTCTATACAATCGCGCGGCATGAGGCCGTCAATTTCCACCGCCGCAGCCGCCGGGAACAGGCCCTACCCCAGAGGGAATCGCCCCAGGCCGGACCGCTGGAGCAATTAACCCGGCAGGAGCAGTCCGAGTC
Organism: Sedimentisphaerales bacterium; assembly: GCA_016930855.1. Classification (GTDB taxonomy): domain Bacteria; phylum Planctomycetota; class Phycisphaerae; order Sedimentisphaerales; family SM23-30; genus JAFGFX01. The sequence continues at coordinate 11,777 of JAFGFX010000059.1, forward strand.
ACTCTGGGCCGAGGCCCGGGCACTGCCGCCGGACTGGTACGAGGCGCTGTGGCTGCGTTATTATCAGGGATTCTCCGTTCAACAGATCGCCCGCATCATGGCCAAGTCGGCCATCCACGTGCGGGTCCTGCTCTATCGGGCCCGCAACCGGTTGCTGCGGCGCCTGGAGGGCCACAGGGTTGGGGACGAAACGCCAACGCCGAACGGCGGCGGTTGATCTGGATGATATACTATATTTATAATGTAATGATTCGGAGGTAACACTATGTGGTGCTGGCTTTATCGCTGGCGGATCTCGCGGGCCCTGGACGAGGCCGGCCCCGAACGGGACCATCGCCTGGCCGGCCATTTGAAGGTCTGCGAAGGCTGCCGGCGGTTTTATCAGGCTCATCGTCTGCTGGCCGACCGACTCGGCCGGCAGGGACTCGGCCCGACGGATCGCCTGGCCCCGGCCCTGCGGGACCGGATCCTGCGTGACCTCACCCGCGGTCTGTCCGAATCGAATAAACGGCAGGACCGGCTGGCGGACTACTCCGGGCGGCCTTTACGGTGGGCGGCGGCGATCCTTCTGTGCCTGTCGGGCGGCCTGCTGCTGTGGCAATGGGCCCACCGGACGCCTTCGGTCGGACCCGAACCGCAACCTATACAGGGCTCAAAAAAGACGGTGTCGCCAAACCCCCTGACGGCCCCCCAATGGCTCCAGGGCGAGCTGGTCGGCCGCCAGACGGATCTGTCCTGGTCCGGCGCACTGGAGCAGCCGGTCCTGGCCGAACTGGAAAACCTCAAGGCGGACACCCAATCGGCAATGGATTTTCTCCTGTCGTACGTCACCATTGACCGGGACCGCGCCCAGAAACGAAACATCTAATTCGCAGGTTCTTATCGGAAAAAGTTGATGGTATGATTGTGGCAATTAATCATATGTTCCCTTTTGGCAAAGGCTTATGTTATTATAGATACTTGATGAATCCCAGTGGCATTGTTTTCGCCGTAGTCCGCTTTCGCCGCCCTCGCCAGGAGAGCCCGCCAGGGCGGTGGGGCGGCGAAAGAAAGGCGTAGGCG
>JAFGFX010000060.1 GCA_016930855.1 Sedimentisphaerales bacterium
CTTTTTTCAATAAGAACCAAAAATCCCATACTCGAGTTAAAAATCCGTCGTAGGCCCCGCCGGCGTCGTCGGGGCTGGTGCGCGGTGCTGCATTAAAAAATCCCGCACCCGAGTTAAAAAATCGTCGTAGGCGCCGCCGGCGTAGTCGGGGTAGGTGTAGGGCCAGCCCTGCCAGCGGCCCTGATGATACCGCAGGGTGCTCTCGGCGTACATCGACTTGCCGATATAGATGCGGTGGGAATAATTCTTGGTGGTGGCCAGGACCAGCTTGCTCGGCTCGACGTAGCCGGGGTCCAGGTTGATCGGCCGGTCGACGCCCAGGGCCCGGCCGGCGGCACAGCGGGCGATGCGATCTTCGAGGGCGTTGCTCTGGTGCTTGATGGCCGCCAGTTGTCCGGGATCGATCAGGCGGGCGAAGGCGACGAACTTGCGCCGCAGGGCGGGGCCCATCTGCCGGGTGTAATAGTCGGTTGCGTCAAACGGCATGACGTCGCTTTGCAGGGCGATCGGTCCCCAGAGGGCCTGCATCCTCTCGGCCGCCAGGTCGAACAGGTCCAGCCGCATGCTGAGCATGCCCACGATCAGCGCGACGCTGTCCGGCTCCTTGGTTTGGCCCATGATCTTGCTGGCTCCCGGGGATTTCGGACACGATCATAAACTGTCCGGCGGGGGAAAACCATAATGTTTTATTGCCGGGTTCAGAACCGATCCGCGGTCGGTGCGCTCTTGGTGCGGGCTGCGGGCCAAGGTATAATTCCCGGAGGTCCGGTTCTCGTGGCGGACCGGGTAACGGATAGGGCCGCCAGCCGTATCGGGGACCGATCGAACGGGCTGAGGCGGCTGACGGGAAGGTTTCGGTCGGCGGGAAAGGGAGGCGACGGATATGGATCAGGCAACGGGAACCGTCACGCGTATCGTAAGGTCGCCGGTGGTGTTACACCGTCAGGGAAGGCTGTTTGATCTTCTGTTGTTGTGTGTGCTTGGCCTGGCGGGGCTGCTGCCGGCCGGGCTGCTGCGGGCGGTGGCGCCGACTGTCGAGGAGTTCCGCCGGCGTGATGAGCGATTCGGACCGTTGTTCGGCCGGCTGTCCATGGCCGAGAGGCCCCACCTGAAGATCCTCTACGAGGATGTGGCCGATGGACTGAGCCGCGGCCGGTCGTGGCGCGGCACGCCGTTTCAGATCGGCCAGAAGACCTATGCCCACGGCCTGCAGTTCAATTCCATCAAGCACCTGCTGGTGGAGACCGCCGTTCCGGCCGAGAGGTTTCGCGCCCAGGTCGGACTGGAGAACAACGACGACACCCGCCGCGGCGCCCGGAACGGCCAGGGATCGGTGACCTTTCACGTTCTGGTCGAGGGCAAGGAGGTCTTCGCCTCGCCGGTGATGCGGCTGGCGGACGAAGCCATTACCGTCGATGTGCCGCTGGCGGGCGCCCGCCGGTTCGAGATCCGCGTGGGAGACGGTCAAAATGGCCGCGGTTGGGACCAGGGGCTCTGGGGCGAGGCCGAGATCCGGCTGCGGGATGGCTCGACGCTGCGCCTGGAGGATCTTCCCTTGGACGACGAACAGGGCAAGGCCTTTTCCCTGGACGCTCCGCCGTTTTCCTTCCTCTACGATGGAAAATCCTCGACCGAACTGCTCGGACACTGGCAGGGCAAACACCAGATCCGCCGCCTGGATGAGCGGCGGACCGAGCATACGCTGACCTACGCGGACCCGGCCGGCGGTTTGCAGGTCCGCTGCGTGATGCTGGAGTATCTCGATTTTCCCACGGTGGAGTGGACGGTCTATTTCCGGAACAACGGTTCGGAGCCCACGCCACTGCTGGAGGACATCCAGGCCCTGGACCTGGGGATCAATCGGCCGAGCGGCGGTGAATTCCTGCTGCACCACAACGTGGGCGCGCCCTCCAACGGCAACGACTACGGCCCCCTGGCCACGACGATGCCGGCGGGCGCCAAGAAGCGCCTGGCGGGCGCCGCCGGCCGGCCGACCGGCGCCGACTGGTCCTACTTCAACCTGGAATACGCCGGCGATGGGCTAATCGTCGCCGTGGGCTGGCCGGGCCAGTGGGCCGCCGAGTTCGCCCGCGACAACGGCCGGGGCCTGCTGCTGCGGGCCGGCCAGGAGCGAACGCGGCTGCGGCTGCTGCCGGGCGAGGAGATCCGCAGCCCTCTAATAGTGCTGCAGTTCTGGCGGGGCGACTGGATTAGGGCCCAGAACGTCTGGCGCCGCTGGATGGTGGCCCACTGCCTGCCCCGGCCCGGCGGCAGGCTGCCGACGAACCTGCTGTTCGCCTCCAGCAGCCGCCAGTACGACGAGATGATCAACGCGAACGAGACCAACCAGATCATGTTCATCGACCGCTATCTTGAAGAAAAAATCCCGCTGGACTACTGGTGGATGGACGCCGGCTGGTACGAGCATCACGGCGGCGGCTGGCCGCGGGTGGGCACCTGGCAGGTGGACAAAAGCCGCTTCGCCCGCGGCCTGCGGGCGGTCTGCGATCACGCCCACGCCCACGGCCTCAAGACGCTGCTCTGGTTCGAGCCGGAGCGGGTCACCGCCGGCACCTGGCTGGCGGACAACCACCCCGAGTGGATCCTGGGCGGCTCGAACGGGGGCCTGCTCAATCTGGGCGACGATGCCGCCCGCCACTGGCTCACCGATCACGTGGACCGGCTGCTGGGCGAGGAGGGGATCGACCTCTACCGTCAGGATTTCAACATGGAGCCGCTGAACTACTGGCGCGGCGCGGACGCCGCGGACCGCCAGGGCATCAGTGAGATCCGGCACGTTACCGGCTATCTGGCCTACTGGGACGAACTGCGCCGCCGGCATCCGGAGATGCTGATCGACTCCTGCGCCAGCGGCGGCCGGCGGAACGACCTCGAAACGATGCGCCGCGCCGTGCCGCTCTGGCGGAGCGACTACGCCTACGAGGCCGTCGGCCACCAGTGCATGATGTACGGCCTGTCGCTGTGGCTGCCCTATCACGGCACCGGCACGGTGTTCGCCCGCAACGCCTCCTATTACGGCAGCGGCAAGACGCCGGTCGAGTCCTACGCCTTCTGGAGCAACGCCGGCCAGGGGCTCGGCATGGGGATCGATGTGCGGATCAAGGACCTCGATTACGACGCCATCCGCCGCCTGATCGGCCAGTGGCGCCAGATTGCCGCCAACTACTACGGCGACTTCTATCCGCTGACGCCCTGGAGCCGCGACGAGACCGTATGGATGGCCTGGCAGTTTGACCGGCCGGAGGCGCAGGCAGGCATGGTCCAGGTCTTCCGCCGGGCCGAGAGCTTCTACGAGACGGCGCGGCTGCGACTCTCGGGCCTGGACGCCGACGGCACGTACCTGGTCGGCGATCTGGACACGGGCGACCAGCAGGTGCGAACGGGCCGCGAACTGCTGGAGGAGGGATTACCGGTAACCGTTGCAAACCGGCCGGGGGTGGCGGTATTGACCTACCAGCGACAGCCCTGACAGACCTATTGGACAAGGTATCCCCGTGGTTGTCGCCGCCGATCGTGTTGAGGTTGCATACCGGTTCCATCTGCCCGACAGTGGAGGATTCGCCTCTCGCGGGCGACAAAGGCCGCGGTGAGGTCATAGAATTTCGGGCGGAACGCAGAGAAAAATCGTTTGGGCAGACGAGCAAATTGGGGCAACCAGGGGGGCAATTTGATCGGCTGGGGCCCCGGACGATTTTTCTCGTCGTTGACCAATTGTCTTACATCCATTTACCGCTTGTTGAACCCGGCAAGATTAATCCGCGTTCGCGGTCTAACGATACAGGATGGGGTTTTCCCGCCAGTCCTTGTCCTTGTCGTGGGCGTATTGGCTGACGCGCGGGCGGCGCTGGCGGAGACGGACCGACTCGATGCCGAGGTAGCAGCCCCGCGAGAGGGGATTCTGGCCGACACACTCCAGCCGGAGGGTATAGGTCTGCGGGTCGGGCCAAAAATCCAGCAGGTGATACTCGCGGGATTCGACCTCCGGACTGTAGAGGTCCATGTCCGCCCCGAGCGGCACGCCGTTGAGGCTGGCCCGGTAGATGCCGAAATCGTACGACCGGGTCAGGGTCAACAGCAGCCGGACGGGCTCGGTTCTCTCCACGGTGAAGGGGATCTCCAGCCAGGCGTCCTGCGGATTCATCGGCATGTAAAGCAGCTGGGCCTCGGGATACAAATCGAGGTTCTGGACCTTCGCCTCGCCGGGGCCGTGGTGTTTGGCCGCGGTGAAATCGGCGGCCCCGATGCGGCGGTCGAGGCTGGGCAGCCGCCTCTGGTCGGCGTCCACGGCGCGGGCCGTGAAGGTGGGCGTGCCGGTCTGGTACCAGAAGGCCACCGAGGAGTAGTCGTCCTGGCGCTCGTTCCAGCTGTGGGTTTTATACTCGGGATTCTCGTCCGGCGAGATCCAGCCGTAGTGCTCGATGGTGACCCTGATCGCCGTGTTGAACACGATGGGATCCTGGAGGTGCCAGCGGTAGGCGCTGGTGTGGCCGCCGACGATGCCCCATTGATCGAAATAGGGCACGCCGAAATAAGGCGTGCCGGCGATCTTCAGGCCCCAGGCGGAGAGGAAGTAATCCTCCGTGCCGGTGCCCCAGATGGAGGGGCTGGCCTCCCCGTCGATGTAGATCTTCTCGTCGCCCTCGCCGAACCAGGAGGGGCTGCGGGTCCGCACCGACAGGACCGTCCCGACGTAGTGGCCCTTGCCGCGGGTATCCAACAGGACATAGTCCCGGCCCGACTGCACCGGGTATTCCTGGCGGTACTGGGCGTAGAAGTAGGGCGTATCCGGCGGCAGGGAGTCCTTCTTGATCCAGTCGATGTTGTAATAGAGCAGGCTGACGGGTTTTTCGCTCTGGTTGACGATCTCGACGCGGGCCGCCCGGCGAAAGGGCATGTGCCAGAAGCAGTTGTAGGAATCGGCGTCCTCGACGATCACCGGCAGGCTGATTACCTCGCTGCGCCGGCCGAAGGCGTTGGCGAAGAAATCGCCTAGTGGCGCCTCCACGCCCGGCCGCTCGCTGCCATCCCAGTAGATCCGCAGCAGCATCTCCTGGTGATTGGCCGAGCCCGCCTTCGCCCAGTTCTGCGGCTCCGGGCCGAGAAACGTCATCCAGATGTGGGTGATGACGCCGGGACCCGCCGCGTCCATCAGCACCCGGGTCTCGCCGGGCGGCAGATTTTTGTTGTCCCAGTTGCTGTTCGGGTCCGGCCGGCCGGCCGGATCGAACTGGCCGTCGGGTCCGATCTTGTGCGTGGAGGTCTCCCGCATGCTGCGGCCTTCCTGCGGCCGGGCCAGCTGCGCGAGCGACTGGCCGACGGCCGGCCCGGCCGGCGCCGACAGCGCCAGGACCAGCGATGCGATTGCCAGGTGCAGACCGATCTGCTTTTGGGCGTTCTTGTTCATTTTCATTGGCTTGTTGTCCTTTGTGGTATCAGGGCTAGGGGTTGTTCCGGCGGCGCTGGCGGTCCAGCCAGTCGTCGAGGTATTTGCGGGTCAGTTCGTCCGAATCGCCGTACTGGGTCCGCAGGCGCTGCAGCTCGGCCCGCAGCCGTTCCACCACATCGGCGTAGGCCGGATCGTTATAGACATTGTGCAATTCCTGCGGATCCTTCCGCAGGTCGTAGAGCTCCCATTCGTCGATGTCGTAATAGAAGTGCGCCAGCTTGTAGCGGTCGGTCCGCAGGCCGTAATGCCGCTTGACGGAGTGCACCGCCGGGTACTCGTAGTAGTGATAGTAGATCGACCGGCGCCAGTCGCGCGGCGTCTGGCCCTGGCAGAGGGGCCGCAGGGAGCGACCCTGCATGTCCGCGGGCACCTCCACGCCGGCGTAGTCCAGGAAGGTCGGGGCGAAATCGAGGTTCTGCACCAGGGCGTCGGCGGTCGTGCCCGGATGGATCCGGCCCGGAAAGCGCATCAGCAGCGGCATCCGCAGGGATTCCTCGTAGATGAAGCGCTTGTCGAACCAGCCGTGATCGCCCAGGTAGAAGCCCTGGTCGGAGGTGTAGACCACCAGCGTGTTGTCCGATAGTTTCTGGCGGTCCAGGTAGTCCAGCAGGCGGCCGACGTTGTCGTCCACCGAGGCGATGCAGCGCAGGTAATCCTTAATGTAGCGCTGGTACTTCCAGTGGACCAGGTCCCGGCCCGACAGGTTCGCCTGGCGGAAGGCCTGGTTCTTCGGCTCGTAGGCCGCGTCCCAGGCCTGTTTCTGCTCCGGAGTCAGGTTCGCCGGGGCGGTCAGCTTCAGGTCCCGGTCGTTGAGGGTCTTTTCGATGGTCATGTCCTGCTCTTTGGCGGCCCGGCCGCGGCCGGCGTAGTCGTCGAACAGGGTCTCTGGCTCGGGGATGTCCCGGTCGTCGTAGAGGGTCAGGTGCTTGGGTCCCGGCTCCCATTCGCGATGGGGCGCCTTGTGGTGGAACATTAGGCAGAAGGGGATACTGGGGTCGCGCCGCTTGAGCCAGGCCAGGGCCTGGTCGGTCAGGATGTCCGTCACGTAGCCGGCGTGCTTTTGGCGGGTGCCCATCTCGATCGTGTCGGGATTGTAATAGCGGCCCTGGCCGGGCAGGATGTTCCAGTAGTCGAAGCCGGTCGGATCGCTCTTGAGGTGCCATTTGCCGATCATGGCCGTCTGGTAGCCCGCCTGCCGCAGGAGCTTCGGGAAGGTCTGCTGGCTCCCGTCGAAGCGCACGGCGTTGTCGATGACGCCGTTGAGATGGTTGAACTTGCCGGTCAGGATCACCGCCCGGCAGGGGGCGCAGATGGAATTGGTGCAGAAGCTGTTGCGAAAGAGCATGCCCTCGCCGGCGATACGGTCCAGGTTCGGCGTGTGGTTGATCTTGCTGCCGTA
>JAFGFX010000061.1 GCA_016930855.1 Sedimentisphaerales bacterium
GGCCTCGGGCATGCGGCCCAGTTCGGCCGTGCCTTGCAGCGAGCTGGACAATTCCTGGAGGCGCTTATGCATCTCGCTGTTTTGTTCCCGCTGGTGCACCACGTTCTCGTTGATCGACTCGAGCACCTCCACCAGGCGGTTGAATCCCTCCTCGAGGGTCGCCAGTTGCGGATCGGCCGGGGCGGATCGCTGGGCAGTCAGGGCGGTGGGCTCTGACTGGTTTTGGCCCTCCGGGTCCACCAGCAGGCCCTCGGCGTCCACATGGATGACCTTTCCCTGGCCGACCGGCTCATGAGAACGGCGCAGCCAGCCGCCGACGCGCTTCCAAAGGGGTATCTTGTTCATTAGGTTCTCCCGCACGGATTTCGATCGGTTTGGTACGACATACCAATGTACCCGCTGGCCGGCCCCCTTGGCAAGGGTATTTCGGCTCCGGGGCCTTGCGGGGAGATAGCGAATCCAGTAGGCTTTCGGCATGTCCCGCGGGCGAATCCCAGACCACCGTTTTGCGCGTTTCTGGCCGGTGCCGCTGTCGCGGCGCCTCCGGCGGCGGCTGGTGTTGCTGGGGCTGCTGTTTCTGGTCCTCCTGGCGGTCCTGGATCGTCTGGGCCTGCTGCCGGGGCCGGCGGCCCGCGGCGATCGGGCCCGGTACGACGGGCAATCCTTTCGGGTAGTTCGGGTGATCGACGGCGATACGCTGGATCTGGATGTCCCCGACGACCGGCAGGGTCAGCCCTATACCCGGGTGCGGCTCTGGGGGGTCGATACGCCCGAGGTCAGCCATCGATCCTCCGGCGGCCAGCCGGTCGACTTGGGCGAATCAGGCGCGATGAATGAGCCGGGCGAGCCGGGCGAAGCGGGCGAGTTGGGTGATACGAACGGATCGGGCGGATCGGCCGGACAGGCGACGATGTATTACGGGCCGCAGGCCTGGGAATTTACCCGCCGGTGGACACTGGATCGGCCGGTCACGGTCCGGCTGGAACCGCAGAGGGGCTCGCGCGGCCGCTACGGCCGGCTGCTGGCGTATCTGTACCTTTCCGACGGCTCGATGCTCAACGAGGAGCTGATCCGGCAGGGCTACGCCTATGCCGACGATCGGTTCGAGCATATCCACCGGGAGCGCTTCCGGGAATTGCAGCATGCGGCCCGTCAAGCCCGCCGCGGCCTCTGGCGGGCGGTTCAGCCCGAGCAGATGCCCGACTGGTTCCGTCGCCGGGCCGGATCGAGCCGGTCCCAGGGCCAGGATGGACCTTAGAGGGCGGCATTTTCCCCCACCCGCAACTAAAAAAATCCTCTGGTTGTCGTCTCGACCGACAAGATGATAGTGCGCCGCCTGCGACAGACAATCATATGGGAATAGTATGCATTAGCCGTCGGCCTCGGAAATAAACACCCTTCGTCTATGGGAAGCACCGGAAATGTATATGATTCTTGAAGTACCAGGAGGGTTGTGAATCTGGGGTAGATATATCAAACTTCCTTGCTGGGGAAGGTGGTAAAAATAATTGGACTATCTCGGTAGGTGATAGTTTTAAATTTCTTGTCCGCAATATGTTACCGCCCCTGGGCCGGTCTTTGGCCATGGGATCCAGGGAATATATAGGAAAGAAAATCCGCATTTTATCTTGTACGAAGACCCGCGTATCTATACAATGGGTGTTGACTTGTCCAGTATCAGAACGCTTTATCGACCGGCAGTAAGATAATCTGTGAACCTCGGGAAAGCGTTTTTCCCGTGAAGAAGATAGAGTGTCAAAACACTGGGAAATGGAAGGAGAGAAGACATGGTGAAACGAGAAAGGACATGGAGGAGAAGGCTGTTGTTTATTGCCGGCCTGGTGCTGCTGCTGGCGGCGGCGCCCGGTTATGCCAGCGTGGTCAAGGTGCTCAATACCACCACGGGAGGAGGCATCGGCACGTCCGCTGCGGTCAACACGTTCTATAACGCCCAGGCGGGCGTTACCTCATCCCTGATTAACGGCGCGGTTACGGCCGCGGACCTGGTGGGCGCCGACCTGTTCGTCGTGAACAATCCGGACAATAACTTTCTGGCCTCGGAGATCACCGCGATGGCGGGTTTCCTCGCCGGCGGCAAACGCATCCTCTTTATCGGAGAGAATTCCAATTTTCCCAACGAGAACAACCGTATCAGTGGCGCGATCGCCTCGCTGGGCGGCTCCATGAGCATCAGCAACACCATGTTCGATTCGGGTTATTGGGTGGCTACCAAGACCAATGGCCAGATTCTCAATCACACCCTGACCACGGGCGTTAACAGTCTGGAGTATGCCGCTCCGAGTGGCATCGGTGGCGTGGCTGGAGGCGAACGGCTGTTTCTTTCCAGTAATTTGACCCAGGTATGGGCGGGCCATGAATTGGCCGGCGGCGGCAGCATCGTTCTGGTCGCCGACTCGAACATCATCCGGGATCTGTCCGTGGGCAGCTATGATAACGACGTGTTCTTCAACAACATGCTGACCCCGATTCCCGCCCCGGGCGCGATCCTGCTGGGCAGTATCGGCATGGGCCTGGTCGGCTGGCTGCGCAGACGGAAATCCCTGTAAGCAAACCCCGGCAATACAAACCAAAGGCTGTCGGCATTCACCGCCGGCCTTTGGTTCATCTGCGCAGTCTGTGAATCCCGGGAAGGTGTTTTTTTCCCCCGCGAAGACAGGGCGTCGAAACTCTAGAGGAACGGAAGGAGAGAGACTGGTATGAAATGGGACAAATCAATTCGAAGGAGTCTGCCGCTGGTTGCCGTCATGGTGCTGTTGCTGGCAGCGCCCGGTTATGCCAGCGTGGTCAAGATACTCAGCAGCCCCATTGGGGATGCCTTGGGCAACAGTATTATGAACGATTTTTATAACGCCCAGTCGGGTGTCACGTCCTCCATGTTCAGCGGCCCGGTTACGACGGCAAATCTGGCGGGCGTCGACCTGTTCATCGTGAACAATCCGGGCAGCAGCTTTGTGGCCTCGGAGATCTCCGCCATGGCGGGCTTTCTCGCCGGCGGCAATCGCGTCCTTTTTCTCGGAGAGAATTCCAATTTCCCCAACGAGAACAACCGTATCAGCGCCGCGATCGCCGCGTTGGGCGGCTCCATGAGTATCAGCAACACCTTGTTCGATAGTGGCTATCATGTGGCCACCAAGACCAATGGCCAGATCCTCGATCACGCCCTGACCGCTGGCGTCAACAGCCTGGAGTACGCCGCTCCGAGCGGCATCGGCGGCGTGGCCGGCGGCGAAAGGCTGTTCCTCTCCAGTGATTTGTCCCAGGTATGGGGCGGTCATGAGCTGATCGGCGGCGGCAGCATTGTTCTGGTTGCCGACGCGAACCTCACCCGGGATCTATCCCCGAGCTACAGCTACTACGATAACGACGTGTTCTTCAACAACATGCTGACACCGATTCCCGCCCCGGGCGCCATCCTGCTGGGCAGTATCGGCATGGGATTCGTCGGTTGGCTGCGCCGGCGCAGAAGCCTCTAGAAAAACCTCGGCGATATAATCCGTTGGGTGCCTGGAGTTTTTACGCGCGACCGTTGCATAACCCCGTTGCCTAACGATATCAGCGGCAACGCCGTCGTTGCGGGCGGATTGGCAAGCGGCTTGGCTGCGCGTGGCGCCTTCGGGCAACGAAGACGATTTAGGCAATGCAAATCAAAGGCCGTCGGTGTGCACCGGCGGCCTTTGATTTTATGTCCGGCAGTCCAGCCGCCCGCCAGGACAATCCAGCTTCCATCGGCATAAGAGACAAACGCTATCCGCTCCCCGGAAGACCGGAAATAGTTGTCGCCTCCTTGTGTCGGTCGCAGGGATGTTAAATTGGGTTGGGTGTAGCGATTCTTCATTTTGGGCGTTGCGGGAAAAATTCCAGCGCTTGTATCCGCGGCCGGCGGGAATCCCGACGCATTTCGTCGGCGACCAGGCGCCGACGTGCGGGCTGACTCGTTGAACATGAACAGATACGAAAATGTGGAAAGGAATATGTTTATTATCTTGCTTAAAATGCGGCGGACAAATATAATAAAACCAACTTGGCAGGTATCAGAGCACGTGAATGATCGCTGCTGATGAAACCGTGAATCTCGGAAAGGCGTACTTCCCGCGTAGATATCCTCTCGTTATTCCAGGGACATAAAGGAGCAAAAACTCCATGGAACGGGACAAATCCATTCGAAGAAGCCTGCCGCTTGCTGCCGGCATGGTGCTGCTGCTGGCGACGTCCGGTTTTGCCAGCATCGTCAAGGTGCTCAATACCACCACCCAGGGAGGCATCGGAACGTCCGGTCAGGTCAACACGTTCTATAATGCCCAGGCGGGCGTTACGTCTGACCTGATCACCGGCGCGGTCACGGCCGCGGACCTGGCGGACGCCGACCTGCTCGTCGTGAACAATCCGGACGATAACTTTGCGGCCGCGGAGATCTCCGCCATGGCGGGCTTTCTTGCCGGCGGCAAACGCATCCTCTTTATCGGCGAGAATGCTTATTTTTCGGCCCCGAACAATCGTATCAGCGGCGCTATCGCCTCGCTGGGCGGCTCCATGAGCATCAACAATACCACGTTCGATGTTGGTAATACGTACACGGCCACAAAGTATAGCGGCCAGATTCTCGATCATGCCCTGACCGAGGGAGTCAATATGGTTCAATATGTCGCCCCGAGCAGCATCACCGTGGCGGGTGGAGAGACGTTGTTTCTTTCCAGTAATTTGGCCCAGGCGTGGGCCGGTCATGAATGGGCCGGCGGCGGTAGCATTGTTCTGGCGGCCGACTCGAACATTATTGTCTCACAATGGGTCTAAAACCCTCGCCTTCAGGCGATACCTTGAGGATTCTTTGTGAATTAGTTAGACTTGTGGGATGGA
>JAFGFX010000347.1 GCA_016930855.1 Sedimentisphaerales bacterium
GGCCCTGGCGGGCTCTCCTGGCGAGGGCGGCGAAAGCGGACTACGGCGAAAACAATGCCACCGGGATACTTCGGGTGTTTTAAATAAGATAAGCCTCTACCAACAGAACACATATGAGTTAGCGTCACGATTCTGCCATCAACTTTTTCCGATAAGAACCATAAAAAAAGGCGAGGCCGCGGCCTCGCCTTGGATGAGCACTCTGGTTAGCCGTTTCTGCCGGGTGCGGCAGGGCCACCTGACGCCTCAGGTCGTATGCTGGGAGACCTCCTCCATCTGGTCTTCGCCGTCGGCGGGCGCCGCCGGCGGCTCGAAGAGCCCCTCGAAATGCAGGTGATCGTCCTTCTTGGTGACCTTGATGACGTTCTTGCCCTTGAAGTTGCCGCGGAGGATGTCCTCGCTGAGGGGATCCTCCACGTGCCGCTCGATGGCCCGCCGCAGCGGCCGGGCGCCGAACTCCAGGTCGTAGCCCTTGTCGATCAGGAATCCCTTGGCCTCCGAGGAGACCTCCAGCCGCAGTCCCTGCTCGGTCAGGCGGGAGAAGACCTTGCGCAGTTCATAATCGACGATGGTGCCCAAATCCTCCCGCGTCAGCGACTTGAATACAATCAGCTCGTCGAGCCGGTTGAGGAACTCCGGCCGGAAGTAGCGTTCCACCTCCTTCTGGAGCATTTCCTTCATCTTTTCGTAGTTGGACTCGACGGAGCGCTTGGCGAATCCGAAGCCGCCCTGATTCTTGATCAGGTCCGCCCCGATGTTGCTGGTCATGATCAAGATCACGTTGCGGAAGTCCACGTGGCGTCCGAAGCTGTCGGTCAGCCGGCCCTCTTCCATGATCTGCAGGAGCATGTTGAACACGTCCGGATGGGCCTTTTCGATCTCGTCGAGCAGGACCACCGCGTAGGGCCGCCGCCGGATCCGCTCGGTGAGCTGGCCGCCCTCCTCGTAGCCGACATAGCCGGGCGGCGCTCCGATCAGGCGGGAGACGTTGTGCTTCTCCATGTATTCGCTCATGTCGATCTGGACGAGGGCGTCCTCGTCGCCGAACATGAATTCGGCCAGGGCCCGGGCCAGCAGGGTCTTGCCGACGCCGCTGGGCCCGATAAAGATGAAGCTGCCCATCGGCCGGTTGGGATCCTTCATGCCGCTGCGCGAGCGCCGGACGCTCTTGGAGACGACATTGATGGCCTCGTCCTGGCTGACGACCCGCTTGTGGAGTTCCGTCTCCAGTTCCAGCAGGCGGGCGGCCTCCTCCTTTTCCAGGCGGGTCAGGGGCACGCCGGATATCTTGCTGACCACCTCGGCGATGACCTCCTCGTCCACGACGCCGTCCACCTCGTTGGCCTGCTCGCGCCACTTTTCCTGCGCCTCGGCCTTTCTCTGCTGGAGCCGCTGCGCCTCGTCGCGCAGGTCGGCGGCCCGCTCGTAGTCGGCGTTCTTGACCGCCTCGTCCTTCTCGATCTGCAGCTTCTCGATGTCGCGCTCCAGCTCGGTCAGGTCCGGCGGCTTGGTCATCGACTTGAGCCGCACGCGGGCGCCCGCCTCGTCGATCACGTCGATGGCCTTGTCCGGCATGCAGCGGCCGGTGATGTAGCGGCCGGCCAGCTCCACGGCCTTGTCCATCGCCTCGTCCAGGATGCGGACGCGGTGGTGGGCCTCGTAGCGGTCCCGCAGGCCCTTGAGGATCAGCAGGGTCTCCGGCTTGGTGGGCGGCTCGACGATGATCGTCTGAAAGCGCCGTTCCAGGGCGCTGTCCTTTTCGATGTACTTGCGGTATTCATCCATGGTGGTCGCGCCGATGCACTGGATCTCGCCGCGGCTCAGGGCGGGCTTGAGCACGTTGGAGGCGTCGATCGCCCCCTCGGCGCCGCCGGCGCCGACGAGGGTATGCAGCTCGTCGATGAACAGGATCACGTTGCGGGCCCGCCGGACCTCGTTCATCACCGCCTTGATGCGCTCCTCGAACTGGCCGCGGTACTTGGTGCCGGCCACCATCATGGCCAGATCCAGCACCACGATGCGCTTATCGGCCAGCAGTTCCGGCACCTCGTGCTTGACGATGTTCTGGGCCAGCCCTTCCACGATGGCGGTCTTGCCCACGCCGGCCTCGCCCAGCAGCACGGGATTGTTCTTCGTCCGCCGGCAGAGGATCTGCACCACCCGCTCGATCTCGTTCTTGCGGCCGATGACCGGATCGAGCTGGCCCTGGGCGGCCAACTCGGTCAAATCGCGGCCGAAACTGTCCAGGGCCGGGGTCTTGCTCTTGCCCTTGGCCCGGTCGCCGCGGCCGGCGCCCATCGAGCCCAGCGAGCCCTCGGGGGCGTCCATGCCGGCGCCCAGCAGGTTGAGCACCTCCTCGCGGACCTCCTCGAGCTTGAGTCCCAGATTCATCAGGACCTGGGCGGCGACCCCGTCCTGCTCCCGCAGCAAGCCCAGCAGCAGATGCTCGGTGCCGACGTAATTGTGATTGAGCGAGCGGGCCTCCTCGATGGCGTACTCGATGACCTTCTTGGCCCGCGGCGTCTGGGGGAGCTTGCCCATGGTGACCATGTCGGGGCCGCTCTTGACCAGCTTTTCCACCTCCAGACGAACCTTGCGCAGATCGACGTCCAGATTTTTCAGGACGTTGGCACCGACGCCGCTGCCCTCCTTGACCAGTCCCAGCAGGATGTGCTCGGTGCCGATATATTCGTGGTTGAACCGCTGGGCCTCCTGGTTGGCCAGGGCCATCACCTTGCGAGCACGATCGGTAAATCTTTCAAACATAAGGTTCTCCGCTCTTTTATCCCATCCGGTTGCCCAACGATCACAGTATTGTATCTGGGATTTCTACGACATTCAAGCCAAAGCCGTTCGTGAGCCCCGATTATTGTCTGGTCCCTATAAAACGGTATGTCCGGCAGCTATCGGACGCGCATATCTTGCGCGGATGCCGTGTCGGCCCAGGGCAGGCATCTCTTTCATCGGCCAATTTCTCAGGCGGATTTGCCGATTTTCAATCTTTTAAGACCGTGCCGGACGGGGGTTTAGCCCGATTCGGCCGGCGGCGCCTGCCCCCTGTTCTTCCGGTGAAAATCCGGCTGGCGGTACCTTGTACCGGCCGGGCCGGCCGGAGCGTCCCGCGGCGGATTGCCGGTCGCGGCAAGCAATCCACCCCCAAGCTCGCGGACTCGCTTGGCGGTGCCACCGTTATTGGTTTGAGTTAGCTGCTTCGTACCATATTCTGCGTTTCTTGCCCACTAAGCAGGTTCAGAATGAACTGTCAACTCGCCAACTGAGACCGCGGCGATCTATGGGTGGCTTTGCCACCTTGCGGCAAGCGATTCTCGCCCAGGCGCAGCGACCAGCGGGAGCGTCAAATGTCACGGCAGTCCGCGTCGATCCGAAAAAACGACCAGCGGGAGCGTAAAATGTCACGGCAGCCTGCGTCGACCTGAAAAAAGGCGGGACATTACGCTGGTAACATCCCGCCCGTCGATGGCTCTACGTTCCATCCGGCCGCCTACCCCAGGTGCAGCAGATCGGCCAGGATGGGGGCGTACTTGACGATCAGGCCGGCGAAGACCACCGAGACCATGCTCATCAGCTTGATCAGGATGTTCAGGCTCGGCCCGGAGGTGTCCTTGAAGGGATCGCCCACGGTGTCGCCCACCACGGTGGCCTTGTGGTTGGCGCTGCCCTTGCCGCCGAAGTTGCCCTTCTCGATGTACTTCTTGGCGTTATCCCAGGCGCCGCCGGCGTTGGCCATGAAGATCGCCATGGCAAAACCGCAGGTCAGCCCCCCGGCCAGCAGCCCCAGCACGCCGCCGACGTCCAGCAGCAATCCCACCGTCACCGGCATAATCAGGGCCAGCATCGAGGGCAGGATCATCTCCTTTTGGGCCCCGGCCGTGGAGATCGCCACGCAACGGGCGTAATCCGGCTTGCCGGTGCCCTCCATGATGCCGGGGATCTCCTTGAATTGCCGCCGCACCTCCATCACCATGGCCATGGCCGCCCGGCCGACCGCCTTCATGGTCAAGGCGCTGAAGAGAAATACCAGCAGCACCCCGGCAAACATGCCGCAGAGCACCTTCGGATTCATCAGCGTGACCTCGTAGAAGGTCATGTACTGCCGCAGGGAGGCCTGCTTGGCCCCCACCACGTCGAAGTGGACGACCTTCGAATCCGGCAGGGTCACCGCCAGCGTCCGGACGTTCGTGTCCTCGTTGGTGGCCAAGACCTGGTAGTCCAGCACCTGGCCGGTTTGCAGCTTGGCCGCGGGGCCCGACAGGATCATGGCGCAGTCGAAGGCCTTCTCCTTGGTGCCGGCGGCGATCTTCTCGCCGATCTTGCCGTAGCCGGTGTAGACCATTCGGCCCAGGGCGGCCTCGGCGCTGTCGTCGGCATCCTGATAGACCTGCACGACGGCGTGCTGGGCCTCGCGGACCTGCCCAATGCGGACCTCCTCGACATAGGCGGCCAGCAGGGCCAGCGCCGTCAAGGCCGCCGAACCGATGGCGAAGCCCTTGCCCACCGCCGCCGTGGTGTTGCCCAGGCTGTCCAGGGCGTCGGTCCGCTCGCGGACCTGCGGCTGCTGGCCGGTCATCTCCGCGTTGCCGCCGGCGTTGTCGGCGATGGGGCCGTAGGCGTCCGTCGCCAGCGTGATCCCCAGGGTGGCCAGCATGCTGACTGCCGCCATGCCCACGCCGTACAGGCCCAGCAGCATTGTGTGGAAGCCGCCGGCGAAACTGAACGCCAGCATGATCGCCACGATCACCGTCGCCAGGGACATCCAGGTGGATTTCATGCCCTCGGCGATGCCGGCGATGATCACCGTGGCCGGGCCGGTCTCGGCGTTTTCCGCCACGTTCTTGGTCGGCCGGTAATCGTAACTGGTGGAATACTCCGTGGCCTTGCCGATGGCGATCCCGGCCAGCATCCCCACGGTGATCGAGCCCCAGATGCCGTAGTAATTGATCCCGTCGATCCCGCCGAGCAATATCCGGCAGATCACAAACGCCGCGATGATGATG
Source organism: Sedimentisphaerales bacterium (assembly GCA_016930855.1). Classification (GTDB taxonomy): domain Bacteria; phylum Planctomycetota; class Phycisphaerae; order Sedimentisphaerales; family SM23-30; genus JAFGFX01. The sequence continues at coordinate 5,016 of JAFGFX010000347.1, forward strand.
AACAGGCTCGAACCGAAGACGCCCCGGTTCAGGGCGCCCATCAGCTGCTTCATGGTGGCGTTTTCCCGGGTGCGGACCAGGTAGATGCCCACGATGCTCAGCAGGATCCCGACGCCGGCCAGCACCATCGGGGCGGCCAGCAGTTTCATGGCGTTGGTGTAATCGTTGGTCTTGTCCAATCCCAGCCTCATCGCCGCCGCAACGCCCAGGGCGGCGGTGGCCAGGATGGAACCGCAATAGCTTTCGTAGAGATCCGCCCCCATTCCCGCCACGTCGCCGACGTTGTCGCCGACGTTGTCCGCGATGGTCGCCGGATTGCGGGGATCGTCCTCGGGGATGCCCGCCTCGACCTTGCCGACCAGGTCGGCCCCGACATCCGCCGCCTTGGTGTAGATCCCGCCGCCGACACGGGCAAAGAGGGCCTGGCTGCTGGCGCCCATGCCGAAGCAGAGCATCACCACGGTGATCTCGGTCAGGCTCATGTGGAAGCCCTCGATCAGCCGGGGCGCCACCTTGGACAGGATCAGGAACCAGGCGGTGATATCCAGCAGGCCGAAGCCCACCACGACCAGGCCCATCACGGCCCCGGCCCTAAAGGCCACCTGCAAGCCGCGGTTGAGGCTCTCCTTGGCGCCCTGGGTGGTCCGGTTGCTGGCCAGGGTGGCCGTCCGCATGCCCAGAAAGCCGCACAGCCCGGAGAAAAATCCGCCCGTCAGAAAGGCGAAGAACACGATCTTGTGCTGCAAGCCCGCCAGGCCCATCAGAAACAGGGCGATGCAGACCACCAGGAAGAAGACGGCCACCACCTTGTACTGCCGTTTCAGGTAGGCCATCGCCCCTTCCCGCACGTGGCCGGCGATCTCCTTCATCCTCTCATCACCCTCGGGGGCGTCACGGACCTGCTTGTACATGACCCAAGCCCCTATCAGGGCGATCAGGGCACCGATCGGAGCGACCCACCAGATCGCCGGGATCGGGATGCTCGTCGCGGCATCCTCCGCCACCGGCGCCGTCTCGACGGCCGGCGCATCCTGGGCCGAGAGCAGCGAGGTACTTGCCAACAGGGCCAGGCACCCGACCAGCAGCCCTATCCGCCAACGGTGAGCAGTGATGTTTCCTTTCACAATCGTCTCCTTAACTTATCTGCTATTATCATTTGCCTATCGTGACATCGTCTTTATGCGCATTTCTTGAGTTCGAATCCAAGCCGCCAACCGTTTTCTTGGGGTGGACAAATTCCGGAGGGCAATCATAAACCTTTTAATAAAAAGAATTTACCGGGCAGGCCGCCGCCTTGGCCTTTTCGGGGATATCCGCGGCGCCGACCGGTGAAAGCGACCGGCGGGCAGCCGCCCTCGGGATCCGGATATCGCCTGGCCCCCCGGCAAGCAAAGGATGGTTTCAGTCCAAATCTCTGGAATGACCGAAAAGCGCTCTCCGCAGTAAAACAATCCGACAAATCAACGTAACTACTTATATCAAAATAGATTACTAACTCTGGGATCGGTTTTTCCGCATGCGCCGCCGACGGCGTTCCGAGGGCTTCTCGTAATAGCTCTGCCGCTTGATGTCCTTGATGAGCCCCTCTTTCTCGCACATCTTCTTAAAGCGCTTCATCATCTGCTGGATGGATTCACCGCTTCGTGCCTTGATTTTGATCATTCGACTCTCCGTTTGGTATCTTCAGCGCTGCCGCCTCGGTTCCTCTTTAATCTGCAATAAAGACTGTTAATACTACACGAATCGACCGGCTCTGCAAGAGGCAGCCAAAAAAATATTTGCCGTTCGGCGGTCTTCCGGCGGCCTTCGGCGTCGGTCTGAAAGACAATATATTAATGCATAACGACTTATGAAAGAATGCGGCGAAGTTGCCACCGGTCGAACCGGCCGGCCTTGAGGGATGACCGGCCGAAGGCAACGAAGAGACAATAACGTAATTTATTTGATAGCAAGATCTTACAAAATTATTGCCCGGAAATCCCGCCCGCCGTATACTGGCGTATCCAGGCCTTATGGTTCAGGAGATTCCGGGGCCTGCCGGGATCGCAGCCGCCGACGCTTCGGCGAGTAGGCCCCGGAACCGACATCCGCCCGACGGACAGGAGAAACCCATGGAACCCGTCGACAGCCAGCGGCATCCGACCGTTTGCACCATCCCCATTCGGGTGCGCTACTGCGAGGTGGACCGCATGAACGCGGTGCACCACAGCCGCTACGCCGTGTACTTCGAGATGGGCCGCACGGAACTGTTGCGGGCCAACGGCTACGACTACCGCGCGCTCGAGGAACAGGGCATCCTGCTGGTGATCGCCAAGATGGAGGTCCGCTTCAAGGCGCCGGCCCGCTACGACGACGAACTGGAGTTGACCTGCCGGCTGACCCGCTGCGACCGCGTCCGCATCGAGCACGAATACGAACTGGTCCGCCC
>JAFGFX010000348.1 GCA_016930855.1 Sedimentisphaerales bacterium
GGCGGCATGGGCGGCGGTTACGGCGGCATGGGCGGCAGTTACGGCGGCATGGGCGGCATGGGCTCCAGCCGCTACGGCGGCGGCTCCTCCAGCCGCTACGGCTCCGGCAGCTCCAGCCGAACCACCGGCTCCAGCCGAACCACCGGCACTAGCAGCCGCTACGGCGGCGGTTCCAGTCGCATGGGCGGCTACGGCGGCGGCATGGGTTCCAGCTACGGCGGCATGGGCGGCATGGGCGGCGGTTACGGCGGCATGGGCGGCATGGGCATGGGCGGCATGGGCATGGGCGGCATGGGCATGATGGGCATGGGCGGATACGGAACCTACCAGCGGATCGACGAGCTGATCTACCTGATCCAACAGGCCGTCGGACTCGACCAGTGGGAGGAGTACGACGACACCGAACAGGCCCAGGGGACCCTGGAGGTCTACGGATTCAACATCCTGATCGTCAAGCAGACCTGGAAAAACCACCGCATCATCGAAAAACTGCTGCAGCGGCTGCGCAAAACCCTGGGCGAACAGGTCGCCCTGGAGATCCGGCTGCTGGAGATCAACAGCAACTTCCTGGAGGATATCGGCCTGGACATCGATTTCTTCCTGAACCTGAACAACGCCGGCTTCGACGATTCCGGCGACGTCGACGCCTCCTCGGGACGCAAGGTCCTGGTGCCCCGGGCCAATCCGGGCCCCTGGAACCGCACGACGCCGATCCCGATTCTTCAGCGGTCCTACGAGCTGAGCGTGCCGTCCCAGTCGTCCCTGCCGGGCTCGCTGGGCGGCGGGTCCAACCAGGCGTTCCTGCTGTCCGGCTCGTTCCTGGACAACATCCAGGTGGACTTCCTGATGAGGGCCACCCAGGCCCATCAGCGCAGCCGCTTCCTGGACGCCCCCCATGTCACCGTGTTCAACGGCGAATCGGCCTCCGTCACCTTCGACGTGGAGCAGCCCTACGTGGCCGAGCTGACCGCCGTGGTGGACAACCGCATCGGCATGTTCGATCCCACGGTGGACACCGCCTTCACGGGCGTCAACTTCTACATCACCCCCACGATCTCCGCCGACAAGCGGTATGTCCTGCTCAACGTCTTCTTCACCCTGGAGAACGTACTGCGCTTCGAGACCTTCACCTTCAACGTTGGGGGCTCGGCCACCACTACGGATACCGGCACGACGGATGAGGGCGACGAGGTCGACGTCATCACCGGCAGCAACGCCTCGACCGGCATCCTGCAGCAGCCGGTCACGGAGACCAACTCCATCAGCACCCGGGTGATGGTCCCCGACGGCGGCACGCTGATGCTGGGCGGCCGCAAGCGGAACTCGGAGATCGAAAAGGAGGTGGGCGTGCCGGCCCTGAGCAAGCTGCCGCTGATCAACCGGCTGTTCACCAACCGCTCGCTGGTCAACGACTCCAGCGTGCTGCTGGTCCTGGTCAAGCCCAAGATCATCCTGCCGAAGGAGGAAGAGGAACTCCGCTTCGGCAGCTTCGAGACCGACTCCGCCCTGTCGTCCATGCCCTAGAGCCACCCCGGCCAGATAGGTGGGCCAAAGGTGGCCGCCAGGCCGCGAAGCGGTCAAGCGGTCGGGTAGTGATACTCTCGGGCGGCGATACCCCCAGGCGGTCAAGCCGTGGGGTAGTTAGGCCATCGGGCGATGATGCTGTCGAGCGTCGATACTCCCAGGTCGTGAGACCCTCAAGGGGGCGATACTCTCAGGCGATCAAGCCATCGGGCAGGATGGGGGTGTGGAAAACCCGACGAGGGATCGGCCGGGCGGGGCCAAGTTGGTTGACTTTCGGTTGTCCGGTATTTAGTGGGGAATACCCAGGGAGATGCCAGGCAGGTTTCGCCGTTGGTCCGTTTACTCGGTGAGCCAGTGGCGGCTGAACTCGACGTAATCGAGCAGGTTGACGATGCCGTCGGGGGAAACCGGCGGGGCGAGGTCGCCGCAGCGGCTGGATTCGCTTAGCCAGTCGTTGGCCAGGATGTACAGATCGTAATTGTCCACGCGGCCGGGATTGATAAAGTCGCCGGGTCGAATAAACTGCCAGGCGAGGCGGGGGTAATCGAGGCCGTCAATGCACATCTGCCAGTGGTCATCCGCGCCGTTGCCATCACCGACAAAATCCCAGCCGACAAAGCTGTCTTGCTGTTTCATCTGGCTGTCCGTCAGCGGCGTTCCCAGTCCATTATCCGGCCCGGCCGTGTCGAGAAAATAACAGGCAATAATACTACCACCGTAGTTGTTCTCTCCGCACAGGCCGCCGAGAGAGAAACGACCGGTGACGGAACCTGTCGAATAACAGTTGTCAATACTGCCGCTGTTACCTCCGCACAGGCCGCCGAAACAGTCAGAATTGTCCCCGCTGGTGATGGAGCCGGTCGAATAACAGTTGCTGATACGGCCGTTGATATTCAATCCACACAGTCCTCCAACATAGTGGAAACCGATTCCTCCTATCTCTATACCAGTGGCATGGCACTGGCTGATTGTGCTATTATCATTTAACCCGCACAGGCCACCGAGAAAGCAGGAGAAAAAGTCCCCGCCGGTTATATGGGCGTTCTCCAGGTACAGGCCCTTAACCTCCGCTGAAGGACCTTCAATTCGGCCGAAAAGGCCGAGGTAATCGTTGCCCGCACCGGCAGTGTCAATGGTCAGGTTGCTGATCATATGGCTATCGCCGTTAAAAGTGCCGGTAAAGGATGTGCCATCGAAACTTTCGAAATTGGTATTATCTATATCCGGAGCGATGATGGCGGTGGTAAAGGTGTTGGGGTCGGCGAGGGCGAGATTGATATCGGCAGCGAGTAAATAGTGTTTGGTCAGCAGCACGGGATTCGAGCCGATGGACAGCAATTCGGCGGCCGTGGCGATCTGGTAGGGGTTCTCCAGGCTGCCGTTGCCGTCGGAAAAGCCGTAGCTGATGGAGATTAAGGCGGTTACGATCAAGAGAGCCGTTCGTTTGACGTGGTTCATCTTTTCCGCCTCCTACAGGCTTATCAGAAAATGCCACCCGGCCGGTTCGGGGCCGGGCCGGTAAAAGTGCAAGAATCCCGAAAATCGACCTCGTTGCTGCCGGACAAAAGAGAATAAGCGACTCCATTACTATAGCAGGGCCGGCGGGGCCTGTCAAGGTGCGAATCGCACCCATAGATCGCCGCGGTCGCTTGCCGCGACCGGCAATTCGCCGCGGTTACGATTGGCCCTTCGACGCTCCCGTTGGTCGCTGCCGTTTGGCGAGGTGCGATACGTATCTCGCCAACCGAGCAGTCTCAGTATGAGACATCGACTTGCCAACCGAGCCCGCGTCGAGTCAAGGGGGAGGATTGTTTTGCGGGTTCTGGGGGGTGTCGGGACCGGTTGGCGTGGTGGCCGGCTGGGGGGGCGAAGTCGGGCGGGATCGGCCGGAAAAATCCGGCAAATCCATGCTTGATCACCGCGGCCTCTTTTGGTAATATTGTCCTATTGGCAGGGAACTTATGAAATCTAGCTGTCGCCTGGAGGGGTCGAATCGGCCGGGCGTGTTTGTCGGCCCGTAAGGGTTATATCGCGTGCATCGAGGTGATATGAGCCAATCTCGGCAGTTGAATGGCGGTTCATAATTGCATTCCTTGCCGGCATTTCCATACAATGAAACCTCATTTACACCGTAATTTTGGCCTTGTGGACGGCGTGAGGTATTGCTAGCATGAGGCATGCTTTTCATAATCGTTTGGGAGTTTCAGGGCATAACGTAATTTCAGCACCAATAAGGAATTAAGTCCATGAAGAAATCAAGTTCCCTTCCACAACCGGCTCGTGGCAAGATGCGGCTCGAACAACTGGAGCCCCGTTTGTTGTTGAACGGTCAATCCGTATTGGCCGCGGGGGCCATTTCGGCCAATTTTGACACGGAGGATCTCAACAGCCTGACGGCGACCCAACTGGCCCAAAGCCTGGTGGGCGCCGGCATTCAGATCTCCAATGCGACGTTTACCGGCGCGCTCGATTCGGCCGGGGCCTTCATTGGGGGTCTCTCCCAGGGGCTCAGCATCGAGTCGGGCGTGATCCTCAGTTCCGGGGATATCGCCGACGCCGAAGGACCCAACAACAGCGACAGCAAGGGGTCCAATCAGGGCCAGTCGGGGGATACCGCCTTGAACGGCCTGATTCCCGGGTACACCACCCAGGATGCCGCCATCCTGGAGTTCGATTTTGTCCCGGTGACCAGCACGCTGAGTTTCCAGTACATCTTCGCCTCCGAGGAGTACAATGAATACGCCGGCAGCTCCTACAACGACGTGTTCGGCTTTTTCGTCAACGGGCAGAATATCGCCCTGATCCCCGGCACGACCAGCGCCGTGGCGATCAACAATCTCAACAAGACCTCCCATGCGCAGTACTTCCGCGACAACGATTACGGGGATTTCAGCCCCAATATTCCCTATCCCATCCAGTATGACGGCTTTACCACCGCCCTGCAGGCGGTGGCCAATGTGACCGCCGGGCAATCCACCCACATCAAGCTGGCGATCGCCGACGTCGGCGACGGGATCTACGATTCGGCCGTGTTCCTGGCCGGCGGCAGCTTCGTCAGCAGCCTGGCGGACGTCTCGGTGAGCAAGATCGCCTCGGATTCGACCATCGAGGTCAACGAGACGGTCACCTTTACCCTGACCGCCGCCAACAACAGCACCGACACGACCGCCACCGGGGTGGTGGTCTCGGATATCCTGCCCGCCGGCATGTCCTTTTTGTCGGCCAACGCCTCCCAGGGCACTATCAGCATCGCGGGCAACACGGTGTCGGTCTCGGTGGGCAACATGACGCCCGGCCAGACCGTCTCGATCTCGGTGACCGCCAAGGCGACCGCCGAGGGGGACCTGGTCAACCAGGCTCTCATCTCTTCCAACGAGTACGATCCGGTCAGCAGCAATAATACGGATTCGCTTACGGTGGCGGTCTCGGCCACGGCCCCCGACGGCGGGATCGCCGGGACCGTCTGGAACGACACCGACGGGGACGGCAACTGGGACGGCTCGGAGGCCGGGCTGGCGGGCGTGGTCGTGTATCTGGATATCAACAACAGCGGTACGCTGAACAGCTCCGAGCCCTTCGCCATCTCCAGCGCCGACAACATCCTGACTGCCGGGGTGGACGAGAGCGGCACCTTTTACTTTTCCGGCCTGGCGACGGGCAATTACACCGTGCGGCAGATCCTGCCCGGCGGGTACCTGGAGACCCACTCGCCCGGTTCGGTGCCCGTGACGGCCGGCCAGACCACCCAGGACGCCGATATCGGCGATCAGCCGGTGGGGGTCTCCGGCACCACCATCAGCGGCACCAAGTTCAAGGACCTCAACATGAACGGCATCCGCGACGGCGGCCTGATCCAGGGGACCAATCCCGATGCCGTCTTTGTGATCGACGTCTCGGGCAGCACCACCAACGGCTTCCAGGGAACCCCGGTGGGCGATCAGAACGGCGACAGCAAGTCGGACACGGTCCTGGACGCCGAGATCGCCGGGTTCATCGCCCTGAACCAGCAGTTGATCACCCTGGGCTACGGCGATACCGCCAAGGTGTCGATCGTGTCGTTCGCCAGTTCCGCCAGCCAGTTGGACATGGACCCGGTGACGGCCGGGACGCAGCTCTACACCACGCCGAACGCCGATCTGGACAACAACGGCGTCCGCGACGTGGAACAGGCCCTCAAGGCCCTGACCTCCACCGGCAGCACGAACTACGAGGCGGCCCTGAGCACCGCCAAGACCACGGTGGACACGGTGGGCACCACGAGCGGCAACGGCAACGTGATTTTCCTGTCCGACGGCGAACCCAACAACATGAACTTCGAGGACGAGGTCAATGCCCTGCACGCCACCGGCGTGAATGTCCGGGCCTTCGGCGTGGGCAGCGGCGCCGTCCTGGCCCCGCTGCAGGTGATCGACAGCCAGGCGGCCATCTTCACCACCACCAACGAGCTGCTCCAGGTCTTCGGCGGCTCCGGCGGCGGCGGCGGGACGACGACCTACACCGAGGATCCCATCGGCGGGGTGACGATCTACCTCGACCTGAACGACAACGGCGTGCTCGACGCCAACGAGCCATCGACCCTGACGGCGGCCGACGGCAGCTACTCCTTCACCGGCCTGACGCCCGGGGCGACCTACGTCGTGCGGGAGATCCTGCCCAGCGGGTACCTGCAGACCTCGGGGCCCTTTATCGTGACGCTGGGGACGAACCCGTCCGTGAATCTGGATTTCGGCAACGTGCCGGCCTCCCTGACCGCCGAGCCCGACAGCATCTCCGGCTACAAGTTCAACGACCTCAACGGCAACGGCATTCGCGAGAGCCGCGAGCCGGGCCTGGAGAACTGGGAGATCTTCCTGGACGAAAACGGCAACGGGGAGCTGGATTTCGGCGAGGAATACACCCTGACCGACGAATTCGGCTATTATGAGTTCACCGAGCTGGACCCCGGCGACTACATCATTGCCGAGGTCGTCCAGACGGCCGACTGGTATCAGACCTATCCCGGCAGCCCCAACTTCCCCGCCGGCCACAGCGTGACGCTGGCGTCCGGCCAGGCGATCACGGGGCTGCTGTTCGGCAACCACGAGAAGCTGCCCACCAACGTCTCGACGGACGTCATCTCCGGCGTCAAGTTCGATGACGCCAACGGCAACGGCATCCGCGACGGCGGCCTGATCCAGGGGACCAATCCCGACGCGATCTTCGTGATCGACGTCTCCGGCAGCACGGCCTACAGCTTCCAGGGCACCCCCGTGGGCGACCTGAACGGCGACGGCAAGTCGGACTCGGTCCTGGACGCCGAGATCGCCGGCTTCATCGCCCTGAACAACCAACTGATCACCCTGGGCTTCGGCGGCACCGCCAGGGTCTCCATCGTGGCGTTCGGCAGCTCGGCCACCCAGATCGATATGGACCCGCTGGCCGCGGGGATCCAGTTGTCTACCTCCCCCGAGGCGGACGCCGACAGCAACGGCGTCAACGACGTCGAGCAGGCCCTCCGGGGCCTGGGCTCCAGCGGCGGGACGAATTACGAGGCCGCCCTGAGCAGCGCCAAGGACATCTATCAGACCGTGGGGACCACCACCGGCAACGGCAACGTCATCTTCCTGTCCGACGGCGAGCCCAACAACCTGAACTTTGCCGACGAGGTCAGCGACCTGGTCTCGACCGGCGTCAACGTCAAGGCCTTCGGCGTCGGCTCCGGCGCCAAGCTGCCGCCGCTGCAGATGATCGACGCCGGCGCGACGATCTTCACCACGACCAACGAGCTGCTCAACGTGTTCAGCGGCTCGACCGGCAGCGGCACCGGCGGGACCACGACCTACACCGAGAACGGCCTCGGGGGGGTCACCATCTATCTCGACCTGAACGACAACGGCGTCTTCGACACCGGCGAGCCCTTCACCATCACCGCCACCGACGGCAGTTACAGCTTTTCCGGACTGACCCAGTACGACACCTACACCGTGCGCGAGGTCGTGCCGACCGATTACGTCCAGACGGCCCCGCAGGCCACCTATTTCACCGTGGAGGTCGGTACGGACCAGACGCTCAACCTGGATTTCGGCAACGTGGCGGCGCCGGCGGACAAGCCCGACCTGGTGGCCAAGTCCCTGACGCTCAGCCCATCCGGCACGCTGGTGCCCGGCGACAAGATGAGCCTGTCGTTTGTCGTCGCCAATGAAGGCACCGTGGAGGCCAACGGCCCGGTGAACGTGTACTTCTACGCCTCGGCCGACGGCGTCCTGGACGCCGGCGATACCGAGATCGGCTCGATCCTGAACAAGAACGTCAAGCTGGCCGTCGGGGCCGAGGCCAGCCCCTTCGTGCTGAAGAATTACGTGATCGCCTCGGACACCCTGCCCGGCGCCGTGACCTACTTTGCCGTGGTGGCCGCCGCCGACGCCAGCATCGACGAGTCCAGCACCAGCAACAACGAGGCCTCGACCGGAGCCCAGGTCAAGTGGCGCTACGGCAGTTGGGACGATGACGGCGACGGCGTGCTCGACCGGACGAACGTCAAGCTCACCGTCGCGGACGCCGACGGCACCGACTGCACCTTCAGCATGTCCGGGGACGGTTACGGCGAGCTCGACGGGCCGGCCTTCCAGAGTCTCGACATCTACAACACCACCGGCGGCTCGAAAACGACCGTCAAGACCAGCGGCGGCGCCACGCCCGGCACCGCCATCGACGACGTCCACGTGCACGGCACCATGGGCGAGATCAAGGCCAGTACCGTCAACCTGGAAAACTCCCTCCAGGTCGACGAGGTGATCGGCAATGTCCTGATGGCCCAGGCCGTGGCCACCGGCAAGCAGATTCCCATCCAGATCGGCACCGCCGCCACCCAGCCGTCCGGCGGCGTGGACATCTCCTTCCATCAGATCAAGAACGTGAATATCGATTCCGACAGTCCCCTGGGCTCGGTCACCTGCGCCGAGTGGCTCGATGACGGCGCGGCCGACGACATCCACGCGCCCAGCGCCTACAAGATCGAGAGCAAGGGCGATAAGAAAAACGCCATTGCGGGCAACTTCGAGGCCGACGTCTACCTCAGCGACGCTTCGTCGCTGGTCACCGGCTTCACGGTCAACGGCCTGCTGAACGGGGTGACCTTCCAGACGGCCGGCAGCATCAAGGCGGCCAAACTGGTGGCCGTCCAGGACAGCGACATCTTCGCCGGGGCGACGGCCGGGACGCTGCCGACCTCTACCGCCCAGTTGACCAATCCCGCCGCCGGGATCACCAGCCTGAAGATGGGCGGCAAGGAGACCATCGGGACCCTGACCGGCACGGCGAACAATCACTCGTTCTCCAATACCCGCATTTGTTCCGGCTCGCTGGGCAGCATCAGCCTGATCGGCGTCGAGCGGGCCAACGGCGGCGTGGAGTTCGGACTGGCCGGATCGTCCATCAAGGCCGTCAAGGTCAAGCAGCCCGACGGCAAGGGCTATAGCTTCTCCAACGGCGCCTGGAAGAGCGTGCCCGATACGGGCTGGGGCGATTTTATCGTCCGCCTGCTGACCTGATCCGGCGGCCGGCCTGCGGGTGAATTCGAATAGTCCGGTGGTTTGCAGTGGCAGTGACCGGCGCGACTCCGAATTGTCTCAGGAGAGCGAGCGGCCGAAAATAGATCCGAAACGGTGACGGCCGCCGGAGATGGTCAACCATCAGGGCGTTCCCCCGGGGAACGCCCTTTTTTTTCCTGACGGCCTTGCGGATGGCGTTTCCCCGCCGGAAGGAGGATGCGGTCTCAAAGCCGCCGGGGCCGTCGGCCGTTACGTGGCCAGAAGCCACGGGTGTGATGGATACGACAACAGGGGCCGGAACTCTGCTGCGCCTATTTTTAAGGAGGGCATCATGGAGCGGCGTGGTTTTTTGCGGGCGACGCTGGCGGCGGCATCGTGCGGGCTGTGGGCCCGGCCAAGCCGCGCCCTGTCAGCGGCCGGTGAACGCCGGCGGCCCAATATCCTGTTTCTGATGACCGATCAGCAGTCGGCCTCGATGCTGGATTGCGCCGGCAATCGCTGCCTGGCGACGCCGGCGCTGGACCGGTTAAGCGCCGGCGGGATCCGGTTCGAGCGGGCGTATGCCTGCAATCCGGTGTGCGTGCCGAGCCGGTTCAGCCTGCAGACGGGGCTAATGCCCAGTGCCATCGGGATGGGCCGCAACGAGGATTCCCCCCAGTCGACGGTGACGGACGCGATGATCGAGAATTCCCTGGGCAACCGGTTCGCCCGGGCCGGCTACGAGACGGCCTATGGCGGCAAGGTCCACCTGCCCCGGCGGATGAACAATCTGAAGGATCTGGGCTATGCGATGATTTCGCGTGATTCGCGCGGGCCGCTCGCCCAGGCGTGCGCCCAGTTCATCCAGGCCGAGCACGAGAGGCCCTGGCTGTTGTTCGCGTCGTTCATCAATCCGCACGACATCTGCTACATGGGGATCAATGCCTATGCCCGCAGTCGCGGCGAAGAACCGGTAAACAACCTGGCTTCGCGGACGTGCGAAGAGACGCTGGACCGGGTGCGCAGCCGGGCGGACCTGGAGCGGTTCGTCGAGGAGCAGTGTCCGCCCCTGCCGGCGAATTTCGAGATCCCGCCGGCGGAACCCGAGTGCATCACCCGCAAGTACACGGAGGTTCGGCCGTTCCGGGCGTATCTGCGCCAGCAGTGGGGCCCGGTCGAATGGCGGCTGCATCGCTGGCTCTACTGTCGGCTGACCGAGATGGTCGACGCCCACCTCGGCGTGGTGCTGGAGGCCCTGCGACAGTCCGGACAGGAAGACGAGACGCTGATCGTCTTCACCAGCGATCATGGCGACATGAACGCGGCCCATCGGCTGGAGCACAAGTCGGTCCTATACGAGGAGGCGGTGCGGATACCGTTTCTGATGCGGTATCCGAAGGAGATTCCGGAGGGAATCGTCGAGGAGGACCATCTGGTCTCGAACGGCCTGGATCTGCTGCCCACACTATGCGATTATGCGGGGATCGAGCCGCCGGGCGGCCTGGCGGGCCGGAGCCTGCGGCCCCTGGCGGCGGGGGGAAAATCGGCCGCCTGGCGGGAGTATCTGCCGATGGAGAGCCAGAACGGCCGGGCCGTGCGCACCAAGCGGTTCAAGTATTGCCTGTACGACTCCGGGGCGCGGCGCGAGATGCTCATCGATCTGGAGGCCGATCCGGGAGAGATGCGGAATCTGGCTGGCGAGAGCGAATATGCCGGGGAATTGACGCGGCATCGGGAGATGCTAGCGCGGCAGGTGGACCAGGCGGCCGACAAGATCGCCGCACCGTACCTGATTGGCGGCTAGGTCCAACCGGATAGGGATCCGGGGATCGACATTGCGGGAAACACCATGAAACAGGTCAGTTTAGGATTGCTGGTTTGGGCGGTGTGTTTTGGCGCGGCAGCGCCGGGGAGTGGCGCGGCGGAGGGTGCATACGATTTTTCCGGCACGATCTCGCGGCCGGTGCTGGAGAATTACCTGGCGCGGGCGATCACCATGGCGGACATGCTCAACGGCGAGCGGGTGGAAGACAGCCTGCACGGCAGCGTCCGGGAGAATCTGCGGTTCATCGACCGCGTGGGGGCGAAGTTCATCGGCCGGGCGCTGTTCATGTGGGGCGGCGAGGAGCGGCTGGAAGGACTGCTGACCCGGGCCCGGCCGCTGGCCGAGCAGGTCCACGCCCAGGATCCGCAGGTCATTCTGCAGGCGGCGGTCTTTGAGATCATTACTGACCAGGTCAACCAGATCCCCGTGCCGGCCGAGGTGCTCGCCCAGTTCGGTCAGGAACCGCGGGAGCGGAATTTCCGCTGCGCGGAGATGGTCTATCCCGAGGGCATGGGGCGCGCCCCTTGGGGTCCAAACGCCTTCGTTCCCGATATGAGCCGCCTCGAGACCCGGATGTGGTTTTATTATCTGGCCTGCCGCTATATCGACATCGGCGTCGAGGCGATCCATTTCGGCCAGGTGGAGATCATGGACCAGCGCGATCCCAATCATGTCCATTGGCGGGACATGTTGCGCCGCGTGCGCCAGTACGCCGGCCGCAATGCCCGGCGTAACATGGTGCTCTGCGACGCCCACGTGCCCAGCGGCGGGATCGCCCCCGAGGGAAGGCTCCTGTTCGATTTCCACTCCTTTCCGCTGCGGATCGAGGAGGTGCCCGACCAGCCCGGCCTGGGGGTCTTGCAGGTCGGCTACCTGGACAGCATCTTCGGCCGCAGCCGGGGCGGGGCGGCGCCGAGCGGCTGGCGGTGCGAGCATCTGCCCTATCTGGTCGAGCTGGACAACTGGGGCTCCAGCCGCCGCGGCGGACAGAATATCGACGGCTGCTGGTGCTGGGGCTACGACGAGATCTGCTGGTTCGCCCATCAGCCGCAGGAGTATCGCAACCAGTGGCTGCGCTACGCCTGGAAGTGGGTGCGGCAAACGGACGCCAACGGCTTCCTGCAGATGCCGGCGGGCCGGGTGCTGGCCGATCCGGTCGGGCCGGTGCGCTGGTACTGGGGCCACCGGCCCAGCGACGCGGTGCCGCACGGGTTCAACCAGGAAGAGACGATTCGGTCCATCTGGCTCTCGCCGTATTGTCCCACGGACAATTATGACGAGCGCCGGATCGAGGGCTGGTTGGTGCGGGTCAACCGGGAGTTGTCCCTGATCCATCCGGAGCTGTGCGAGAAGGTCCTGCGCCTGCTGGATCAGCAGCTCTACCAGATCGCCCGGGCGGTGCCGGCGGCGGCCCTGGCCCGGCTGCGGGAGATGACTATCTGGGTGGAGTACCGCGACAGGCAGTTCGCCTGCATGTGCTACCATCCCAGCCGCGCGTGGCTGACGGAAAACGGCTACAATCCCGATAAGGAAAAAAGCGTGGAGATCGCCAACGCCGAGAATTTCCTGAAGTGGACGCACGATCAGCCCTGGATGGTGCTGCATGAACTGGCCCACGGGTATCATCATCAGGTGCTCGGCTACGAGAACCGGGAGATCCGCCGGGCCTACGAGGCGGCCCGAAAGGCCGGGCGGTACGAGTCGGTCCTGCACATCAACGGCCGCCGCCAGCGGCATTACGCCCTGAACAACGACCAGGAGTATTTCGCCGAGGCCACGGAGGCCTATTTCGGCACGAACGATTTCTATCCCTTCGTGCGGGCGGAGCTAAAGCAGCACGATCCGGAGTTGTTCGGGCTCATGGAGAAACTGTGGGGGCAATGACGGCGGGGCGCAAAAACCGATGGATTAAGGGATTGCGTCGGTCAGGGAATGTTTTTATAGTATACTTTTACCCGCCGGCGGCCTTGATATGTCCGCCGGGACAACCATCCGGCCCGAACAAAGGAACGCAGGTATGAAAATCGATCAGTCGAGTCCGAAATCAGCGTGCCGGCCGAGCCGGCGGGATTTTCTTGCCGGTACGGCGGCGGCGGCCACGGCCGCGGCGGCTGTAACGGCCTTTACCATCGTTCCCCGCTACGTGCTGGGCGGGCCGGGCAACACCCCGCCCAGCGAGACGGTCAATATCGCCATCATCGGGGCCGGCGGCCAGGGCCGCACGAATGCCCAGGGCCTGCTGGGGCATGACGACGCCCGCATCGTCGCCGTCTGCGACGTCAATGAAGAGGCGGATTACGAACGCTTCTATTACAAGGGCAAGGCCGGCCGGGGACCCGTCCTGCAGATGGTCCGCCGGCACAACGACGGCCGGGGCAGGTCCCTGACGGTGGGCGAGTACGTCGATTTTCGCCAGATGCTGGAGAAGGAAAAGGACGCCATCGACGCGGTGCTGGTGGCCACCCCGGACCACAATCACTATATCGCCTCGCTGACGGCGATCCAGCACGGCAAGCACGTCTATTGCGAAAAGCCGCTGGCCCATTCGGTCGCGGAGGTGCGGCTGCTGACGCAGGCGGCCCGGCGGGCGGGCGTGGCCACCCAGATGGGCAACCAGGGTCACTCCGAGGAAGGCATCCGCCTGACGCGGGAGTGGATCCAGGACGGGGCCATCGGCCCGGTGACCGAGGTCCACGGCTGGACGCACGCCGGCGCCGGCGAGTGGCACGGCTGGATGACCGAGGCGCCCGCCGAGAGGCCCGCGATTCCGGCGGGTCTCAACTGGGACCTCTGGCTGGGCCCGGTCAAGAAGCGGCCCTATCATCCGGCGTATCATCCCTACAACTGGCGGGGCTGGTGGGCCTTCGGGACCGGGGCGATCGGCGATATGGCCTGTCACAACCTGGACCCGGCCTTTTACGCGCTGGACCTGGGCCAGCCCGAGACGATCCAGGCCAGTTGCTGCCGGGTGTCGGACGAGGTCGCGCCGCTGGCCTCGTTGACGCAGTATACCTTCCCGGCCCGCGGCGAGATGCCGCCGGTGAAGATGTACTGGTACGACGGGGGGATCATGCCGCCGCGCCCGGACGAGCTGGAGCCGGGCCGGGACCTGGACGGCCGGGGCAACGGCATCCTCTTTGTCGGGACCAAGGGCAAGATGATGGCCGCCGGCTGGGCCGGCACGCCGCGGATCATCCCCGAGACCCGCATGCGCTCCTACAAGCGGCCGGCCAAGACCATCGAGCGGGTTGGCGGCCATCATCGCGACTGGCTCAACGCCTGCAAGGGCGGCAAGCCCGCCAGCGGCAACTTCGATTATTCCGGGCCCATGACCGAGGTGGTCCTGCTGGGGGCCGTGGCCCAGAGATTCACCGAGAAGACCCTCTACTGGGACGCTGCCGCCCTGAAGGTGACCAACGCCCCGGAGGCCGACTCTATAATCCGGCCGGAGTTCCACAACGGCTGGACACTTTAGGGCGTCTAATAAAACCGGTGCGATGGACCAAACCAGGGCGGTTTTACCCCGCGGCCGGTAGTTATGTTGGAGTGCATAATATTCAAAGTGACCACTAACAGTGAAGATGGATTATTCCATTCCCTCGCGGGATAGGCCCAGGTGGTCGGCGTAGCCGCGCAGTTCCGCCAGGAGGCCCGCGGGCAGGGCCCCTTGGAGCTCGGGGTATTGCCCGGCCCGCCAGGCCGGCCGGTACTGGCCCATGACGTTGACCGAGCAGCCCGGCGCCGTGCGGGCGATGATCTCCAGGACGCGGCGGCTGCCGGCGA
>JAFGFX010000349.1 GCA_016930855.1 Sedimentisphaerales bacterium
GGTCTTTTATAAAATAGGGATCAACTCGGAAAAAGTCGGTAAGGAACGGCTCCGCGAATCCGGCGAACTGTTTTCGCCTCCGCCTTTCTTTCGCCGCCCCACCGCCCGTACGGGCTTACTGGCGAGGGCGGCGAAAGCGGACTACGGCGAAAACAATGCCACCGAGGTACATCAGGTATTTTAAATAACATAAGTCTCCACTAACAAAACACATATGAGTTAGCGGCACGATCCTGCCATCAACGTTTTCCGAGAAGAACCTAAAATATAATCTACAGTCAACGAACGGCCCATAGCCATCGGAAGGATTGACGCCGGATGGGCCCAACGTCTTTTAGGTCGCCGCACCGGACTCCTCCGGCGGCAGGAGCCGCAGGAGGTTCTCGGCCGCGATGGCGGTCTCGGCCGTAATGGCGTCGATCCGGTTGCGCAGCGAGCCGTAGGCCGCCAACGCCGGAATCGCGGTGAACAGTCCCCAGAGCGTCGTCACCAGGGCGATCGAGATGGCGCCGGCCAACTGGTCCGGCTCGGGCTGGCCCTGGGCCCGCACGATCCGGTTGAAGGCCTCGATCATGCCCCATACCGTGCCGAACAGGCCGATCATGGGAGCCACGTTGCCGATGATGTTGAGCCATTCGATCTTGCGCAGCAGGGCGGTGCTCTGCTGTTCGAGGGACTCCATCAGCGCGTTCTCCCGGGCTGCCGCATCCGGCTGGGCCAGGGCCACCCGCACGCAGCGGGTCAGGAAATTCTCCTCCTGCTGCAAAAAATCCCGCATCGGACGGCCCGGCGAGGCCTGCGCCAGTTTCTCCATCCGACTCATGACGGCAGCCGGCAGCAGGTTGGCCCGCCGGATGACCAGGAAGTACTGGACGATCAGACTGACCGTCAGCAGCGACAACGGCAGCAGGATGAACCAGACGATGGGACCGCCGTCCACGAAGAACCGCTGGAAGTAGCCGTTGCCGGCGCCGCCCGGATCCTCGGCGGAGAACGCCAAAGACGCCTTCAAGGCGAAAAACGCCATCGGGGCCATAACCATAAACCGGATGTTCTGTTTCATATCTTGCACCCAAGAATGTCTTCTGCGCCGACCTTTGCCTTACAACATAGTACCCGCGACTGGCGGTCCCGGCAAAACAGGACCCAGTTTCTAACGCGGCGGGACGACCATGCGGGCCAGCTCCTCATCGCTGACGAAATGATACGTCCCCTGATAGGTCTCGGCCAGGCGGCGGAGAAAGGGTTCGTTTTGCTGGGCCCCGCAGGCGATGACATGGATCCGGGCCGGCCGGTCCCGCCTAGACTGCATTGTCCGCAGGGATTGCTCCACGTAGGCCTGATCGTACTGCCCGTCGGTCAGCAGGTAGATCAGATCGACCGACAGGCCCCCCGCCGAGACCGTCAGGGCCCGCTCCAGGGCCGCTGCCACCGCCTGGGCCGCCGACTCGGCGCGGGCCACGCCCGCCAACTGCACCTTGTCAATGAAGGCAAGCCCCTGCCGGCGATTGGGGCCGGACGCGCGGATCAGCCTGCCGGGCGGCATCTCCAGCGGCTCGCCGCCGGCGTAGAAAATGATATGGAAATACTGGGCGGGCGTCAGCCGCCCCACCGTGCGGCCCAGTTCCGCCCGCACGTAGTCGAAGGCGATGACCATGCTGCCGGAGCAATCCACCACGAAACACACGGCCCGCGCCTCGCCCGGCGTGCCGCAAAACTGGGTACCGAACAATCCCCCGCCCGGCCGGCCGGCCGGATCATTCCAGGTGAGCCGGCTGCCGGCGTCTTCGAACACGATCTCGCCGGCCGCGGACGGCAGACCCGCGGCGTCCGGCAGGGCGTCCGGCATCTGGGCCGGCGGCAGGCGATCCGGCGACAGCGGTTCGGTTGGCAGGGTCTCGACTTGCAGGTTGTTGATCAGCGGTTCCAGGGGGCGCTCGGGCATGCTGGTCAGAACCTGGGCCTGCGGCGTCCGGCGGGCGGGCTTGACCGGGTTGGTCCGGCCCAGGGAAAATCCAATGCACGCCAGCAGCAGGATCCCGTGCAGCAGGATGGATACACTCCAACCCCAGCGGGCGGGCGTCAGCCGCCGCCATCCGGTCCGCGGTGCCGGACCTCCGGCCGGTCCTTCGGCCGCCGAGGTGTCCCCGACGAGTGCATCGCACGAACATGCAGAAGATTCCGGATAACGATTCTTTGTGGATTTCACCGTCGATCCTGGATTGGCATATCCTGAGACTTTTCCATCATGGCATATAGTCGTGGTATCCCGACTGATCGTGCCCTTTGCCAAGGCCCTAAAACGGCCTCGATCAACACAACCGGCCCGCACCGAATCCCTGTGTCCGGCCGGATAGACCGGATAGAACGGTTCCGACTCGATCCATGCCCGGATTCTACTGCGGCCGGATGGGGCTGTGAACCATAAAATCGAGCGACACGGCTGCGACCCGGACGCGAACCTGGCCGATCCGGCCGTCCGGCGAGACGGCGCCGGCAAGGGGCAAGAGACTCTGCGCCTTTAGACTGTCGTTTCCCGGAGACTTTGTCAACGGTTTGGTGTAGGATACGTTTATGAGTATGCTGCGTGATCTGATCCACGCCTATTTCGAGCGGCTGGGCGAGCAGTTGTCAGACAATGCCGCCGCCTGCCGCGACCGGATCGAGCCGTTGCTGGCCCGGGAGCTGGCGCGGGTGGACCCGGCCGAACCAACCGACGCCGAGCGGTTCGCCGCCTATGCCGACGCCGTCCGGTCGTTTCTGGACGAGCGGATCGAGATGTACAATCCCATCGGAATCCAATACCTCTTCGACCGGATCAACCGGCGGCAGGCCGCCCAGATCGAGATGCAGCTCAACTGGTACGACAGCCGGCCGGAATATGAACACCTACTCCAGACGGCGCGGGCGATCCTGGCCGAACGCCTCGGCCCCCAGACAAACGTTTCGGTCGGCCCGGACCCAGTCGACTCGGGCGGTTCGGACGCGGAGGATCTCTCCGAGGACCGCCTAGTCGCTCTGGCGGAGGAACTGATCGATCGCTGCGGGGCGTATCCGGACGCCAGCATCATCGACGGCTACGAAGCGGCGCCGGCGCCGCGGAAGCTGCCGGACTACATCCTGGCCGTCGCCATCGAGGAGATCGTGCCCTTGCGAAAACGATTGGGGCGCGAAAACGACCGGCCGCCCACCCAACGAAATGATTGCCCATGAACCAGCGGGAACGATTCCAGACGATACGCAGTTGCCTGTTGCGCTGGTTTGGCCGCTGCGCCCGGGACCTGCCCTGGCGGCGGACGCGGGATATCTATGCGATCTGGATCTCGGAGATCATGCTGCAGCAGACCCAGACGGCGGCGGTCGAACCCTACTACCGGCGATTCCTGCGGCGCTTCCCGGACGTGCACGCGCTGGCCCGGGCCCGACTCGATTCGGTCCTGAAGGCCTGGGAGGGACTGGGCTATTATTCCCGGGCGCGAAATCTGCACCGTGCCGCCCGGATCATCGTCAAGGAGCACGATGGCCGCCTGCCGCGCACCCGTGAGGAATTGCTGAAGCTTCCGGGGATCGGCCGCTACACGGCCGGTGCCATCGCCAGTATCGCCTTCGGCCAAAATGAACCGGTCCTGGACGGCAACGTCACCCGGGTGCTCTGCCGGGTGCTGCGGATCAGTGAAGATCCCCGACAGGCGAAGACCCAGCAGCGGCTCTGGCAGGCCGCGCAGAAGATCATCGCCGCCGGCCGGGCCGGAACCCTGAACCAGGCGCTCATGGAGCTCGGCGCGACGATCTGCGTGCCGAGACGGCCGCGCTGCGACCAGTGCCCGCTGGCGGGTTCCTGCCGGGCGCTGCGGTCCGGCGAGCAGGAAAATCTGCCCGTCCGCCCGGCAAAGAAGACACTGCCGCACTACACCGTGGCCGTGGGCATCGTCCGCAAGGCCGGCTGGATCCTGATCGACCAGCGCCTCCCCGACGGCATGCTGGGCGGGATGTGGGAGTTTCCCGGCGGAAAACGGCAGGACGGCGAGCCGCTGGAGGCCACCGTCGTGCGGGAGATCCGCGAGGAGCTGGGCATTCGCGTGGCCGTCCAGTCGCGGCTGGCCCAGGTCGAGCACGGCTATTCCCATTTTCGCGTGACCCTGCACGCCTTCGCCTGCCGCCACGAGT
Source organism: Sedimentisphaerales bacterium (assembly GCA_016930855.1). Lineage (GTDB taxonomy): Bacteria > Planctomycetota > Phycisphaerae > Sedimentisphaerales > SM23-30 > JAFGFX01. The sequence goes on from JAFGFX010000349.1 coordinate 4,168, forward strand.
CGGGCCGGCCCCGCCCCCTCGGTTGTGCGGCCTGCAAGTGGGTCCGGGCCAAGGACTTGCGGCGTTACGCCTTCCCCCGCGGCAGCCGCAAGATCATCGAGGCGATGGGCACCTGACTTGATCAACCCGGGCGATTCAAAGGGAAAGGTTCTTATCGGAAAAAGTTGATGGCAAGATCGTGTCGATAAATCATATGTGCTTTGCTGGCAGAGTTTTATGTTGTTTCAGACACCGGATGTATCCCGGGGGCTTTGTTTTCGCCGTAGTCCGCTTTCGCCGCCCTCGCCAGGGGAGCCCGCCAGGGCCGTGGGGCGGCGAAAGAAAGGCGGAGGCGAAAACATTTCGCCGGATTCGCGGAGCCGTTCCTTACCAACTTTTTCCGAGTTGATCCAAGGGAAATGTAGACCAACAAGGCGGACAGGGGAAGATCTCTATAGCTCATTCTGCCAGCAATGGTAAATTGCCAGGCAACCAGGCAAGGAAAACAAGATGGCCAGAGATCTACGAGACAACGTGGCGATCGTGACCGGGGCCAGCCAAGGCATCGGCAAGGCGATCTCCCTGGAACTGGCCAAGGCGGGGGCGAACGTCGTCCTGGCCGCCCGGTCGAGGGACGCCCTGGAGGAGCTCGCCGCTCAGATCAACCGCCTAAAGAAGGATACCGCCCTGGCGGTGCCCACGGACGTGGCCAGCGAGGAATCGATCCGGAACCTGCTGGCCGCCGTCGAAGAACATTGGGGCAGGATGGACATCCTGGTCAACAACGCCGGTCGAACACTCTCGCGACCCCTGGCCGAGACCACCAGCGCCGATTGGGACCGGCTCATGGCCGTCAATGCCCGCGGCGCCTTTCTGCTCTGCCGGGAGTCGCTGGCTTTGCTGCGTCGATCGGAGCGGGCACACATCGTCAATATCAGCTCGGTCGTCGGCGTGAAGGGCTATACCCGGCAGATAGCCTACACGGCCAGCAAGCATGCCCTGCGGGGGATGTCCATCGCCCTGGCCGAGGAACTGCGTGATACGAACATCCGGGTCCATGTGATCTGTCCGGGCGGCGTGCTGACCGAGATGACCGACTCGGTCCGGCCGGATATCCCCAAGGACGAGCTGATCCTGCCCGAGGAGATCGCCGACTGGGTGCTGCATCTCTTGAGACAGGAAGGCCGCGGCGTGGTCGACGAGATCCGCATTCGCCGGGCAAGCTCGGGCCCCTGGTTTTGACCATCACCGCCGCCGCCTACCCCAGCGGGCTAAGCAGTGTTTACCCTCGCGAAAAAACAATCCGCAGGGTGAATTACTTCTCGCGTATCAGGGGAACAAAGCGGACCGGCAGGTACGGCCGTTGGACCAGCCGGCCGTCCGGCTGCTTGGTCACCAGCAGCAGGTACTGGATCTGGTCCCGGCCGCCGACGGGGATGCACATCCGGCCGCCGGGCCTCAATTGATCGATCAGGGGCTGGGGTATATGGTCGGGGGCGCAGGTCACGATAATCGCGTCGAAGGGAGCAAACCGGGGCCAACCCAGGTAGCCGTCGCCCTGGCAGGCGCGGATGGCGCGGTAGCCGTACCGGTCGAACCGCTCCTGCGCCGCGGCCGCCAGGTGCCGGTTGATCTCGATGGAATAGACATGACGGGTAAACTCGTTCAGCACGGCGGCCTGGTAGCCTGAACCGGTACCGATCTCGAGCACCCGGTCATTGGGATCGACCGCCAGCAGGCCGGTCATGTAGGCGACGATGTACGGCTGCGATATCGTCTGGTCCTGCCCGATCGGCAGGGGCCTATCCGCATACGCCAGGTCCTGCCAATCCCGGGGTACGAACCAGTGCCGCGGCACGTCCTCCATCGCCCGCAGGATCCGGCGATCGGATAATTCATACCCGTCCCGCAGGACCTGGACCATGGCCCGCCGGTCGCCAAGCCGCTCCGGCGAGCGGGGCCGCGGCCAGGGACCCGAGGCCGGATGATTGGGCTCCAGCCGGTCGCCAGCCGCCTGCGGATGGTCGGGTGTCTGACCGGGCCCCTCCTCGCAGGCCGGCCAAAAAACCACCCCGGCGCCCAGTATTATCGCCATCCAGATTCCGAAGAGGCATCGAGCGGCCCGGCGGCTATCCCTCGACACTCGCCGCACGGACGACAGCCCTGGATTTGCCATCGGAATGCCCTTTCCCTATACGTCGGATTCAAGCAAGAACGGCTATCGATCCACCGTCAAAATGCATCTCTACAGAAATTGTAGGCACCAAACCGGCTCCAGGGGAAGCAAAAACCTCGGACCCGCCCTACCGGATTCGAATCCTCCCCACTGGAAACCCGCTGGCTGTCTCGCTATAATATGCGGTACGATCTTTCATTTACCATCACAGATAAAGGCAGCGCCACCGCTGCTGGCGGGTAAGCGCCCCGGATTGGCCGTCCGCTTTGATATTTTAAGCGTGTCTTCTCAGGCGTCTCGGTTGGGAGGTATTCGATATGGGGAAATTCCCGCCTATCGCTTCGATTACGTTTTTGGGATTCGCATGCGGAATATGCGCCGTCGGTGGTCTCGGCTGCAACGACCGGCAGCCGAGCTCGTCGGCCCCAGCGAAAGGAGAATCGCCAATGGATATCACCAGCACGGCCTTTGGGCCCGGCCAGGCAATCCCCTCCAAATATACCGGTGAAGGGGCCGATGTCTCGCCGGAACTGCACTGGGACAACCTGCCCAACGGGACGAAGCAGCTCGCCCTGATCTGTGACGATCCGGACGCACCCGGCAGCCAGCCGTGGGTCCACTGGGTGATCTACCGGATCCCCAGCGTACTGGATCACCTTCCCGAGGGGGTGGGCCGATCGCCGCGGCCGGCCAAGCCCGCCGGTGCCTTGCAGGGCAAAAACTCCTGGCCCAGCGACAATATCGGTTATCGCGGCCCCATGCCCCCCGTCGGACACGGCACGCATCATTACCGGTTCCGCCTGTACGCCCTGGACGGCGAACTGAACCTGGAGCCGGGCCTGGACAAGCCCCAACTGCTCGAGGCCATGGCCGGCCACATCCTGGCCGAGGCCGAACTCGTCGGCACCTACGAAAGGTAATTCGTGCCGGACAAACGCAGACATCGGGGCGCCCATCCGGCGGACATGAAGCTGTTTGGCCCGGCGGCCATCGAGACACTCCGACGGGCCGTCCGGGATTACGGCCGGCTGCTGGGCGAGGGCTACGCCCCGACATCCTCGCTCAAGCTCGTGGGCGACCATTTCGATCTGACGCGGCGCCAGCGGCTGGCGGTCATGCGCAGCGCCTGCCCTGAGCCGGACCGCCTCCAACGACGGGCCAAACAGATCCCCCGGGCAGATCTGGCCGGCCGCCGGCTCTGGCTCGACGGCTACAACGTCCTGACCACGGTGGAGGCGGCGCTGGCCGGCGGCGTGATCCTGATCGGCCGGGACGGCTGCTGCCGGGACCTGGCCGGCATGCACGGCACCTACCGCAAGGTGGCCGAGACCCTGCCCACAATCGGCCTGGCCGGTGAGTTCCTGGCCGAACTGGGCCTGGACGGCTGTCGCTGGTACCTGGACCGGCCCGTTTCCAACAGCGGCCGGCTGAAGGCGCTGCTCGAAGAGGAAGGCCAAAAACGATCCTGGAACTGGCAGGTGGAGCTGGCCTACAACCCGGACGACGTCCTGGCCGAGTGCGGCGAACCGGTGGCCACCGGCGACAGCGAGATCCTGCGCCGCTGCCAATCGTGGTTCAACCTGGCGCGGCGGATCATCGAGCGGGACGTCCCCGACGCCTGGCTGATCGACCTGTCCGATCCAGTGGACGGCGGTCTATAAATATAGTTCTTGCCGGAAAGGTTAATGGCAGAATCGTGACACTAGCTCATATGTGTTCTGTCGATAGAGGCTTATGTTATTTAAAACACCTGATGTATCCAGGTGGCATTGTTTTCGCCGTAGTCCGCTTTCGCCGCCCTCACCAGGAGAGCCCGCCAGGGCGGCGGGGCGGCGAAAGAAAGGCGATGGCGAAAACAGTTCGCCGGATTCGCGGAGCCGTTCTTGATCAACTTTTTTCGAGTCGATCCATAAATAAACGACCATCGCGGATGCACCATGGACGAACACGGCAACGACAACGTCAGGAAGCTCTGGAAGATGATCAAGGGCTGTAGGCTCTGCCCGCGGGCCTGTGCGGTGGACCGCACGGCCGGTCAGCTCGGCGCCTGCCGGACGGGCCCGAAGGCCCGCGTTTGCTCGGCCCAGCCGCACTTCGGCGAGGAATCCGCCCTCGTCGGCGACGGCGGTAGCGGCACGATCTTCTTCGGCGGCTGCAACCTGGCCTGCGTCTTCTGCCAGAACCACGACATCAGCCAGACGCAAGCCGGCCAACCCTGCCGGCCGGACGAGATCGCCGAACTCGCCCTGCAGCTGCAGGAGGCGGGCTGCGAAAACATCAATTTCGTCAGTCCCACCCACGTGGCCCACGCCGTCGCCGAGTCAATCGTGATCGCCCGGGCTAAAGGCCTAGATATTCCCACTGTCTATAATTGCGGGGGCTATGAATCGGTGGAGACATTGATCCTGCTGGCCGGGCTCATTGACATCTATATGCCGGACTTCAAGTACGCCGACGCCGCCAAGGGATTCCGCTATTCGAACGTCCGCGAATACCCGCGGGCAGCGACCGCCGCGCTGGCGGAGATGTTCCAC